>DAOULD010000066.1:0-28673 GCA_034420635.1 Anaerolineae bacterium
TTTGGCGCTTCTATTGCCTTTTTCGGACTGTTGCTTCTGTTAACCGATCCAATTAAAACATCTCGTATTCGTAAGACCTTGGTCATTGCCATGAGCCTCTTGCTTATCCTGCCGGCAACTTCGCGCCTCTTTGTACAACACGCATATTTCAATGACAGCGCCAATGCCAAGGCGCGCATTCTATTGGGGATTGTTGAACAAGTTCCGCACTACGACTCGAACGCTCGCCTGGTTCTGGTCACCGATATGCCGCTCGATAAGCTTTCAGAACTTGGAATATACGAGTTGTGGACTCACATGTTCGACAGCGCGATCTATCTACTATATGGAGAAGGCCGTCCTGCGGTTTCCTCACTATGTATTTTGGGCGAGGTCTGCAGCACGAATGACATAGACGAAAGCCTAAAATATCTTGACGCGGACACGGATTACAGTGATATCGTTATATTCCGTCTCAATGACGACCTCTCCGTCGAACTCCTGCATGAACTGCCGCCCGAACTGGGCGGGACGGATAATCTCAGCTACAACCCCAGTCGCTTGATTGACAGATCCGCTCCTATCCCGCCGCGCGCTCTCACCATGCTGGCGTCGGCAAGGCGCGCTCCCGCGAATCCATGAATAGAAAAGACAAGCCCGCATGAATACCGGACTACGTTTGTCGCTCCGTTCGCCCACAGCACGCGCGCTGCTGGTCCTCATTGCTGTATTGCTTGTTCTGCTCGCTCTGGCGATACATAACAGTCCAGCGCCGCGCATAGAAAGCGAGTTCGGCGGAGCAACTGTTGATATCAGGGCAGATCGCGCCTGGGCGCTGCTGCCAGGGGATTGCGTAACAATTGCTTGGGATCTGCCGGGGTCAGAAGCGATTCGTGTCGACGGTCGGCGCATCGTCGGTCCGGGCGCGATGGAATATTGTCCTTCGTTAAGGTCTGCCAGTCCGGATTTCGACATTTTCGCAGCGAGTGGCGGTCAAGAAACTGTTGTCCTGGACATTCGCTATTTGCCGTCGGAGATAATCAAATCTTTGGCTTTTCTCGCAATAGTGAGTTTTCTGGTTCTGGCTCTCTATTATCTGTGGACAGAGCGTATTTGCACGCCCATCCCCTTTAGCAGGGTACAGTTTTTATCATTGATAGCGTTCCTGATTCTTTGCCTGCTTTTCCAAACCAGCGGATTGCTCAGGATTGATTACCTGCTCAATACTTTGAGCCGCATATTCAGCAGCCGGGCATGGCAGGCTGTTGGTCTTTTGTTGTCAGGGCTTGTTTTCATTCCACTCGCCGCGCGATCAGTCAAATCGGGTCTGAAGAACAAATCGCGGGAAGACTTTATTGCGATTGGTACCTTCCTTCTATTCATGCTCATTCTTTACTTGCCGTTTGGATTCGACAGCGTCGGTCATTGGGAAGAGTGGGTATTTCGCGCATACCTGGAACGCGGTGATTACAGCGTCAGTCCCGAATTGGTTTCACGCTTCTGGATTCTCGTTCCCTACATTCCGGCAACTCTCATAGACCCGGGGTCATTCCTTGGCTACAACCTTGTCAATTGCCTTATGTTTTGGGGCAAGTTAGTACTCTTCTACGGCATTTTACGAAAACTTAACGTAAATCCGCTTTACGCTTTCCTGACAACAATTCTGTTTTGGGTGTATCCGGTCAATACGAGTTTGATGTCATTGCGGCAATTCATGATAAATTCCAATGTTCTCTGGCTAATGGCCGCGGTCTTTTTCTGCCTGGCATACGCGGAACATCCAAGTCGATTGCGATTGGCGGGAGTTTGGCTGGCGACGCTCTTGAATGTGGGGTCTTATGAAATGGGCTACGTTATCATCGCCGTTATTCCGCTCTTATGGTGGCGGCACAGCCCACGATGGACCTGGCGAAATGTCAACTTAACCGTAATCTGGTATCTCTTTCCTGTCGTGAAAATTGCCTTCATTTTGCTTTTGGATCTGGACAGTAGACAATTCTACGGCAGCGCTTTGGTTTCAAATTCTCTGGACTCCCGGCAGTTTGCGCTTGATCCCATCACTTACTACGCGGGCATAATCGAAGGCGTATATCGCCAGACCTTTTGGTATGGCTGGCGGGAAGCGCTGTCCGCTTTAAGCCAAAGCGCGTGGATTGCGTCGTCGATCGTCGGGCTCACGCTCACGGGAGGGATCGCGGCCTATTTGGCACGCAGCGTAAACGAGAATATGTTCTCGTCAAGACGGCAAATCAGCATTGGATTGTTAAGCGGATTCCTGTTTGTACTGCCGTCGGTCGGCGTTTTGATGTGGTTCGAAGAATACAACACCGATTTATGGCGCATGTACATTTTTGTGCCTATCGGCGCTGCCATTGCGCTCTTTTGTTTGATTCTGCTTATTGCCTCGCTAATCAAGCATGCTCGACTTCGCGCGGTATTTATTATCGTTGTCTGCTTGATCGCGATTTTTCCGGCGCTTGCGCGCCTGTTTGCCCAACACGCCTTTTACGTGAATAACGCAAACAACAAAGCCAAGATCTTGATTCAGATCGTGGAGCAAGCCCCTGCTATAGACCCCGATGCCTATATGATTCTCATAACAGAGTTGTTTGGTACGGAACTTCGAGCCCAAGGCGTATCGGAGTTCCGAACGGGGGCATTCCTCAATGCTCTGCGAGTGGTGTATCAAGACCCGGATCTGAAATACGCCTTTATCTGCATCATAGACAAGCGATGTTTTCTGGATAACTATTCGACGCAAACCTTTCATTTGAAGCAAAACACAGACTACAGCAATGTGGTATTATTCCGTCTCAATGATGACCTCTCCGTCGAACTCCTGCGCGAACTGCCTCCCGAACTCGGCGGTTCAAGCAACGACAGCTACAACCCCGATCGCTTGATTGACAGATCCGCCCCCATCCCGCCGCGCGCTCTCACCATGCTGGCATCGGCGAGGCGCGACTGACCCAATCGCAAAGCGCTTATTCAGCGGGTAAGAAAACTGTGTTATAAGTGTTCCATTGCCAGCAGATTATGCAGGGGATGGGTTTGATGGCGCGAAAACCGGTGATGCTGATCGTTTTGGACGGCTGGGGCATACGCGAAACTGAACATGGCAACGCGGTGGCGCAGGCGGAAACTCCCAACTTTGATCGCTGGCGCGCGACCCGCGAACGCGCGATTGTACATTCATCCGGGCAGCATGTAGGCTTGACGCCCGGGCAGATGGGCAATTCCGAAGTTGGCCACCTCAATCTGGGCGCCGGGCGCATCGTTTACCAGGATATCTCGCGTATCGCCAATGCCATTGTCGATGGATCACTGGCGCGGAACACAGTGCTTCAGGATGCGATTCGGCGCCTTCAGGACAGCCGCAAAAAACTGCATCTGATCGGCTTGCTCGGCAATGGAGGCGTACACAGCCATAGCGATCATCTCTACGCGCTTTTGGACATCGTAAAAGACTATGCCATTGATCCTGTTCTGCATCTGATCACCGACGGGCGCGATACGCCAACCCAAAACGGCATTTCCTTTTGTCGCGAGCTCATCGACAGGCTCGCTGTCGACGGCAACGGGCGCGTAGCGACGGTCAGCGGACGTTACTATGCGATGGACCGTGACAGGCGCTGGGAACGCACAAGCCTGGCCTATGATGCGATGGCATTTCGCGAGGCAGAGCGAAACGCGCCTGATGCCCAATCCGCGATACAGAGCTCCTACGATGCCGGCGTGACCGATGAATTCATTAAACCGACAGTGATCGGCGACGACGATAGCCTGACGATTGACAAGGGCGATGTACTCCTCTGCTACAACTTCCGCGCCGATCGCATGCGGCAGCTTGCGCAGGCTTTTGTCAAACACGACTTTGAAGGCGCCGATCAGTTCCGTCTGATAGACGATTTGCGGCTGATTACCATGACAGAGTACCTGGAGGGACTGACGGAGCAAGTCTTGTTTCCGATAGAACTGCTGCGCGATACACTGGCTGAAACGATCAGCGGAGCCGGCAAGACGCAATATCACAGCGCCGAGACCGAGAAATATCCGCACGTGACATTTTTCTTCAACGGCCGCAACGAAGCGCCTTTCCCCGGCGAAACGCGAAAGATTGTGCCGTCGCCCCGGGTCGCCACTTACGATTTGCAGCCGGAGATGAGCGCCAGGGAGTTGACCGGTGAAACGCTGAAGCGCTTGCGTCTGGCTGATGATGATTTCCTACTCGTCAACTTCGCCAATCCCGACATGGTGGGTCATACCGGTTCGCTGCCCGCAGCGATCAAAGCGGTGGAAACAGTTGACGCCTGCGCGGGCCGATTGGTCGACGCCGTACTTGAGAAGGGCGGCGTCGCGATTGTCACTGCCGATCATGGCAATTGCGAGCGCATGATCGACATGGTCACCGGCGAGGCGCATACCTATCATACAGTGGGTCCGGTCTCGCTATTTGTCATCGACGCGCGCGGCTACCACGATTTACATGCCTGGGGCCGGCTGGCGGATGTCGCGCCGACCGTGTTGGATTTGCTGGGGATTGAGCAGCCGGCGGCGATGACCGGCAAGAGCTTGATTCGGGCGAGTCGTGGCATGTAATAGTCTTTTCCTGCGTCCGCTGAAACAAGGGAGAGGCCGGCTATCGCTCGATTTCTTAATTTCCCGAAGCTAAGCCGCGAAGATGATGAATCGACAGAAAGCGCTGCAAACCCTCAAAAACAACCCCGAGGTCTCTGTGTTGATCATCGGCGGTGGCGTCAACGGCATCGGCGCTTTCCGCGATTTGGCTTTACAGGGCGTCGACGCGCTGCTGGTGGACCGAGGCGACTTCTGCAGCGGCGCCAGCGCCGGTTCTTCCCACATGTTGCACGGTGGCATCCGCTATCTGGAAAACGGCGAGTTTCGGTTGGTCAACGAGGCGCTGCACGAGCGGGATCGCATGCTGCGGAACGCGCCGCATTACGCCAAGCCGCTGCGTACGACGATCCCCATCTTTCGCTGGATCTCCGGCTTGCTCAATGCGCCCCTGAAGTTCTTCAACTTGCTCGATCGTCCTGGAGAACGCGGCGCGCTGGTTATCAAGATCGGGTTGACGCTTTATGACTGGCTGCTGCGAGGGCAAGCCGTCATGCCGAAGCACGAATTTCGACTGCGGGCGGCGGCGCTGCGCCAGTACCCGCAACTGAACCCCGAGATTGTCTGCGCTGCCAGCTATTACGACGCCTGGATGCCCTATCCCGAGCGCATCTGCCTCGAGATGCTGCTGGATGCTGAAGCGAGCAATCCCGATTGCCATGCCGTGAACTACGTGAGCGCGGTCGCGGGCGACGCGCATTCAGTGACCTTGCGCGACGAACTTGCGGGCGAGTCTTTCATCGTCAAGCCCAAAGTCGTTGTTAATGCCGCGGGACCTTGGATTGACTTCGTTAACCGGCGCATGGGGCGGGATGAGAAACGTTTCATCAGCGGCGCCAAGGGATCGCACCTGGTGCTGGATCATCCCGATCTGTTGGAGGCCACCTGTGACAGCGAGATCTTCTTTGAAAACGACGACGGTCGAATCGTGTTGATCTTGCCCTACCTGGGACGCGTGATGATCGGCACTACCGATATCCGTATTGACGATCCCGATGACGCGGTTATCAGCGACGAGGAAATTGACTATATCCTGGGCATGGTGGACAAGGTTTTCCCGGCGATCCAGGTCGATCGCTCGCATATCGTCTTCAGTTTTTCCGCCGTGCGACCGCTGCCCTTTAGCGAAGGCGGCGCCACCGGACAGATCAGCCGTGACCACAGCATCGAAACGATCCCGGCCGATGACAATTGTCGCTACCCCATCTATTCGCTGGTCGGGGGCAAATGGACCACATTCCGCGCCTTTTCCGAACAGACCACCGATCGCGTCTTGGGCGACCTGGGTTTGCCGCGACGGACGGGCACCCAAGACCTCCCAATCGGCGGGGGACGCGCCTATCCGCGCGGCGATCAGGCGCGACTGAACTGGTTGCGGGAATTAGAGTCGCGCTGCGAACTGCCCATAGACCGCCTGCGCGATCTGTTCGAGCGTTACGGCACCCGCGCCGATGAATCCGCCATGTTCATCGCGGCGGGGGAGGACCGCGCGCTGGCAAATCATCCGGGCTATAGCCGGCGCGAAATCGAGTTCATCCTGCGCAATGAGAAGGTCACGCGGCTGGAGGATCTGGTATTGCGGCGCACGGTCATTGCCATGCTGGGGAATTTGACGCGCCCCCTGCTCGATGAATTGGCGGAGATCTGCGCGCAGACCCTGGCCTGGTCTGATGAGCGGAAAGAGAAAGAAGTTCAGCGCACGCGTGAACTTCTTCTCAGCAAACATCAGATCCAGTTGTAGGGCTTGCGCCGCGCGAAACTTGGCGCTTGACTTGCCTAGCCGAGCTTCACAGCCGTTCCGCTTGCCGTGACCATTAACATGCTGCCATTGGCGCCCACGGTCTCGTAATCCAGATCGACGCTCAAGATCGCGTTTGCCCCCAGGCGTCGGGCATTGTCCGTCATCTCGCTCATGGCGATGTCTTTCGCTCGCCGCAGTTCTTCTTCATAAGCGCCCGAACGCCCGCCCACAATATCGCGAATGCCGGCGAACATATCCTTGAACATATTGGCGCCCATGATGGCTTCACCGCTGACGATGCCGAGGTAATCGGTAACTGGCTGGCCTTCCACGCTTGGCGTTGTTGTGACGATCACTGTTCTATTCTCCTTGTTCTGATCGACAATCGCGCAGTATGCTACTGTCAGCGTCGAGTTTCGGCAAGTGCAGGGGCTATCTATCGGGCAATATCAGCGACAATATCTTATCCGCCGCGGCGGTCGCCGACAGATCGCCGCGCATCACCGCCGCCTCAATCCCCGGCAGCGCCTCTCGCACCGAAGGATGCCCGTAAAAGCTGTCCCGCAGTCGCGACTCAATGGCGTCCCTCAGCCAGTCTCGCAATTGCTCTTGCCGCCGCTTGTTGAATGCGCCGCTGGCTTTGGTCGCCGCCACAAACTGCTTGATGACATCCCAGATCTCGTCGACGCCGGCGCCGGTCATGCCGGACGCGGTGTAGGCGCGTGTGGTCCAACCGGCCGTGGCCGGCGCCAAAAGGCGCAAGGCGCGGTTGAATTCGGCGCGGGCCGCCCCGGCCGCGATCTTGTTGTCGCCGTCGGCTTTGTTGATGACCAGGGCATCGGCAATTTCGATGACACCCTTCTTGATGCCCTGCAATTCGTCGCCCGCGCCGGTGATCAGCAGCAGCAGGAAAAAATCCACCAGCGAGCGCAGGGTGATTTCGCTTTGGCCCGTGCCCACTGTCTCCACCACGATCACGTCAAAACCCGCGGCTTCGCAGAGCAGAATGGATTCGCGTGTCCTGGCCGCCACGCCCCCCAGAACACCCCCGGTCGGGGAGGGACGGATGAATGCGTTCTGGTCGCGCGAGAGGCCTTCCATCCGCGTTTTGTCGCCCAGGATGCTGCCTCGGGTCAAGCTGCTGCTGGGGTCAATGGCCAGCACAGCAACCTTGTGGCCGCGCTCGGTGAGAAAGCATCCGAAAGTATCGATGAAAGTGCTCTTGCCCGCGCCGGGGGCGCCGGTGATGCCGATGCGAATCGACTGACCGGCCAGCGGCAGCAATTCCGCCAAGAGCCTTTGCGCCGCTTTGGCGTGCTGTGGAGCCCTGCTTTCGACCAGGGTGATGGCGCGGGCCAAGGCGGCGCGGTCACTCCTTCGCACACCGGCGGCGAGGGCTGATAAATCTATCGGTCTTTGCGGCGCTTGGGTCATCACGATCGTCAACAGTCGATTGCTTTCGTCAATCATAAAGTATAGACTGAAAATGTCAGCAGCGGCTCAGCATTTGCTTCGGCTGCTCGCGGACATAGTGAACGGTTCACGAAAGGAGAAAGCCATGGCGCTTTTCTTATGGCAGTTCGCCTTTACTTCAAAGGCTTGGGAACGGCAGATGGGAGAACACATATCGCCTTTTGATCACCTGGATGACAAGGTGGCGGGAGAGTTTGGCGGTACCGTGCATCAGTCTTGGTACGCCTTTGGCGAGTACGACGTTATCGCAGTGGTGGAAATGCCGGACAACGAAAGCATGGCCGCCTACGTGCTGGCGATGAACGCTTTGGGATATCTCTCCGGTGGCAAAACCACCGTTCTGATGTCCATGGAGGAAGGCGGCTCGGCGTTGAAACGCGCCGGAGAGGCGATGGAACTGCGCTAGTAGTTCGCTTTGAGCGTTTGTTCTTCTTCGATCGCGACAGCCAAGGGCAGATTTCAGAGCTCAAGCGCCATATCGAGGCGCCGGCTCAATTCCTTCAGCACTTTCCGCGCGGCGACTGGGATGACCGTGCCGGGACCAAAAATCGCGGACGCGCCCTGGTCATACAAGAATTGGTGATCCCGCGCGGGAATCACCCCGCCGATCACCACCATCATGTCGTCGCGTCCCAGCTTGCCCAACTCAGCGACCAGTTGCGGCAGCAAGGTCTTGTGACCGGCGGCCAGCGAACTGATGCCGACGACGTGCACATCGTTCTCCACCGCAGCCTTGGCCACCTCGGCCGGTGTTTGGAAGAGCGGCGCGATATCCACGTCAAAGCCCATATCGGCGAAGGCGGTGGCGATCACTTTGGCGCCGCGATCGTGGCCGTCTTGTCCCATTTTGGCGACCATGATGCGGGGGCGACGTCCTTCGTCCCGCGCGAAGGCATCGGTCAACTGCCGTACCGCGGCGAATTCCCCCGCATCGCCGAACTCGCCGCTATACACGCCGGTGACAGAGCGGATCAGCGCTTTGTGCCTGCCCCAGGCTTTTTCCAGCGCCAGCGAGATTTCGCCCGTGGTCGCCCGCGCTCGCGCCGCTTCGACGGTCAACGCAAGCAAGTTGCCCCCGCCGGTTTCCGCGCAAGCGGTCAGCCCGTTAAGCGCCGAGCGAAGCTTCGCCTCGTCGCGGTCGAGGCGCAACGCGCGCAGGCGCTTGATTTGAGCCTCTCGCACGGCGCTGTTGTCGACCTCGAGGATTTCGATGGATTCTTCCTGGCTTGGCGGGTACTTGTTGACGCCAATGACGCTTTCGATACCGCTGTCGATTTGCGCTTGACGCCGCGCAGCCGCTTCTTCAATGCGCATCTTGGGGGCGCCGGTCTCCAAAGCCTTCGCCATGCCGCCCAGCGCTTCAATCTCTTGAATATGCGACCAGGCGCGTTTTGCCAATTGGCGAGTCAAGTTCTCGACCAGGTAAGATCCACCCCAGGGATCGACCACATCGGTGATGCCCGTTTCCTGTTGCAGGAATAGCTGGGTGTTGCGGGCGATGCGCGCGCTGAAATCCGTTGGCAGCGCCATCGCCTCGTCCAAGGCATTGGTATGCAGCGATTGGGTATGACCGAGGACCGCCGCCATCGCTTCAATGCAGGTGCGAACCACGTTATTAAAGGGATCCCGGGCTTGCAGGCTCCAGCCCGAGGTCTGGCAATGCGCCCGCAATGCCATTGACTTGGGATTTTGGGGATCGAATGCTTTGACCAGTTTCGCCCACAACAAGCGCGCCGCCCGCAATTTGGCGATCTCCATGAAGTAATTCATGCCGATTCCCCAAAAGAAGGACAGGCGCGGGGCAAAGCTATCGATATCCAAACCAGCTTGCAGGCCCGCGCGCAGGTATTCCAGACCATTCGCCAGAGTATAAGCCAGTTCGATATCGGCGGTGGCGCCCGCTTCCTGGATGTGATAGCCGCTGATGCTGATGCTATTGAATTTCGGCATGGATGCCGCCGTGTAGGCGAAGATGTCCGAGATGATCTTCATGGAGGGCGCCGGCGGATAAATGTAGGTATTGCGCACCATATATTCTTTGAGGATATCGTTCTGAATGGTGCCGGTCAGCCGCTCGGGCGCGACGCCTTGTTCCTCGGCGGTGACGATGTAAAAAGCCAGGATGGGCAAGACCGCCCCGTTCATCGTCATCGAAACCGACATCTGGTCCAGGGGAATGCCGTCAAAGAGGATATTGGTATCGAGTACGCTGTCGATAGCAACGCCGGCTTTGCCGACATCGCCTTCGACTCGGGGGTGGTCGGAATCGTAGCCGCGGTGAGTCGCGAGATCGAAGGCCACCGAAAGGCCCTTTTGTCCGGCGGCCAGGTTGCGCCGGTAAAAGGCATTGCTCTCTTCGGCAGTGGAGAATCCGGCATATTGGCGAATAGTCCAGGGGCGGACGGCGTACATCGCCGGGTAGGGTCCGCGCAAAAAAGGCGGAATGCCGGCGACGAATCCGGTGTGATCGACGTCCTCCAGGTCGGCAGCCGTATACAGCGCCTTGATATCGATTTCTTCCAGAGTCCGCCAAACAAGCGCGTCAGCGTCTTCCCCGGTTTGCGACATCACCCCCGCTGTCCAGGCGCCTTGGTCGGGCTTGGCGTGGAGGCGCTCCAGCGGGATCTTGGTGAAGTCCGGTATTTTGGTCATGCTTCGCGCCCCGAAAGCCGCCGCTCGAAGGATTCCGCCAGACGCAGCGGCTTCAAAGGCTTGACGACGACAGCATTGCGCGCGGCGGCGGTATTCGCCGTTTCTGGCGGCTGTTGAAGGACCGGCGCCGTTTCCTCGGGATTGGGATAGCGATTCACGCCGACCAGCACGGTCTCCCCTTGCGCCAGGTCGCGCCTGCGCTGCCGAGCAACGGCTTCGATACTCGCTTGTATCGTCTCCTCCTGCAAAGCCGCAAGCAGCCCGCCACCCGCTTCGATATCCTGGAAGATCTTCCAGGCGGTTTGAGCCAATTGGTCGGTCAGTTTTTCAATATGCCAAGCGCCGCCAGCCGGATCAATGAGCGCCGTCAAGCGCAATTCATCTTGCAAGATCAACTGCAGGTTGCGCGCGATCCGCCGTGAAAACGCGTCCGAATCCCCGAGCGGCGCGTCGAAGGGTGGCGCGGTGATGCTGTCGACGCCGGCGATAGCGGCCGCCATCGCCTCGCTGGTCGCGCGCAGAATATTGGTATGGGGATCGAGTCGGGATTTGTTTCGGTTCCCGCATCGGGCGTGAAGATGAATCTTTTGCGCCTCATCGTCCCCGCCAAAGGCGCGAGCCACCTGCGACCACATCATCTTTATCGCGCGCAGTTTCGCGATTTCCATGAAGAAGTTTTCGCCGACGCTCAAGAAAAAGTGCGTCTTTCCGGCGGCCTGACTGACGTCCAGGCGGCGGGAGGACATCTCGCGAAGATAAGTGACGCCGGTCGACAGAGCGATTGCCAACTCCTGCACGGCGCTAGCGCCGGCGTCGTGATAGACGTCGCTGCGCACAGCGATAGATCCGAGCTGCGGCGACCTTTGGTTCACGTCCGTCGCGTGCTGGGCCATCCGCTCGAAGATGTCGTTCGGCGCGGCGCCAGTTAGCGCCAACTCCCGCAGCGGATCATAGCCGATACAACCGCTCAAGCGCGCAAGCGTTCCTTCCGGGACAGCGGCTCTCAATAACTGGCAGGTATTTACGGCACGGGCGTCGTCAGCCAGGAAAAGCGGCACTCGGCATAGGTCGATTTCGGCGAGCGCAGACTGAAGATCGGTAATTGTCTCAATGCGCGGGCTTGAGCCGAGAACGACGGCTGTCTGTCCCTTGGCCAGGGCATCATGCAGCGCTTGGTTGAATGCCTGCGGGTCGGGTAAATCAAGTTCCTGCGCGATGAGCCAGGGGCGCTCACGGTAGCCGGCCGCTCGCGTCCCGCGCAGGTAGGGATATTGACCCGGAAGACCCTCGCAAGCGGAAATGCAATCGAGATCTTCCGCTGTCGCGACGGGAGATAAATCAATGCCTTCATAGCTGCGCCTGATCAAGGAATCCAGCGACCGCCCACGCAAGGATTTTTCAATCGCCGCGATCCATTCCTCCCGCGACGCCCGGTCAAATTCGGCAAAGAGCGGGCTGTGATTCGCTGCCGTCATCGTCCGCCATCATCCATCATCGGCTCGAAATGCGGCTCATTATACCGCTTGAAGCGCGGCTGTGGAATTGCGCAAGGAGCGGACACAAGTAAATGCAAGTAAGTCGTGCGAATAATTTGATGAAATATAGAAAACTACAAAACAATCGAATCCCGTAGGGGCGACCGGCGGTCAGTGTCTACGCGACCAACCTGGTCGCCCGAAACCGCGCCATCGCATCGACGGGCGACATGATATGTCGCCCCTACACGCGGCTTATTTTTTTGCATGACTTACTTGCGATTGCACTGGGGGCAAACGCTGCCCCGGCCTGCGCCCTGTTGTGGCACTGAGGTTGCTGATGAGCAGGTTCACCAGGTCACATGCAAGGCGACGGGACCGCGAAAGGAGATATTGCGCGTGTATGCGATCTTCTGGTCGGGCAACAGGCGCAAATCAGGCAGTTCCCGCGTCAGCGTCTCCAGCAGGATGGCCATTTCCAGTCTGGCCAGCGGCGCGCCCACGCAATAATGAATGCCATAACCGAAAGCGAGATGGTCTTTCAGATTGTCGCGCGCCGGGATGATCGCCTCCGGCTCGGGAAATATCTTCTCGTCGCGATTGGCGGAATTGAGCATCAAGAGTAAATTGGCGCCCGCCGGAATCTCGACGCCGCTGATGACGCTGTCCCGCGCCGCCAGACGCCTCCAAGTGCAAACCGAGGGATCGTATCGCATCATCTCTTCGAGGAATTGGGGGATCGTCTCCGGTTGCTCACAGAGCCTTTGCCACAGTTCTCGTTGCGACAGGCAGTGCAGCAGCGCGTTGTTGATTTGCGCCGTGGTTGTCTCGTGGCCCGCGACCAGCAAAGTGATCATGCAGCTTGCGATTTCGTTGAGCGTTAGCACCTGGTCGTCGCCGTCGCGCATGCGAATCAGATCGCTGGTCAGATCGTCGACGGGGCGCTCCAGCTTGCCGCGAACCAAGTCGACGACATAATGCCAGAAGGGGATGAGCCGCCCTGTCATCTCGATCTGCTCTTCGGCAGAGGGCTTGCCGTAGTAGAGCTTGATGCGGTTGCCCGCCCAAGCCTTGACACGCGGCACATCGGCATCGGGCACGCCCAGAACATGAAACAGGACATGGGCCGGGTATTCAAAGGTGAGTTCGGCGACGATATCGACCGGCGCCCGCTCCCTGAGGCGCTCGACCGACCGTTCGGCAATCTGGCCGATGGCGGACGCGAAGCTCTTCATACGGCGCGGCCTGAAGAGCCGGTTGACCAGAGCGCGGATGCGACTGTGGCTGGGCGGCACATTGTTGGAGAGCACAGGTTCCGGGCTGTAGTCGCCCTCTTCCAGCAGCCGCTTCACAGCTTGGGAAAACGGGACAATGGGACTGATGGTGTTGGCGGCGGTGTAGGCGTCGTGATCGCGAAAAATCGCCTTGACATCGTCGTAGCCCGTCACGACCCAGTAATCGATGGCGGGGCTGTAAAAGACGGGCTGCTCCCGCCGGGCGCAAGCCAGCAGCGGAAAGGGATCGCTCAGGTCAAGCGGGTCAAAGTCGTTGCTGAAACTGCTGATTGGGCAGCGCATGCCTTGGTCTGTCCTCCGCTTCGCTTATTGGATCGCGCGTATTGCCGGTGTGATATCCGCGCGCTATATGATTAGATTCAAAGATCCTTTCTTATACAATACAGCCGCTCGGCGCGTAACCGGCGAAAAGGTCCCAGGAATGTCGCGCTCACACAAGATAATAAGTCTTCTCGTCGCATGAGCGACGCGGTTTATAAAAGAGATTGGCAGTTGCCGCAAAGACTAAAAGCTACGGGTTGCCCCGCCGCGCCCGCAGTTTGCGCCGCGCGAAAGCCAGGATCCATCTCGAGCCGATAATCATCGTGGCGGCCAGCGCGTTGAAGAGGACATCCATCGGGTCATAGACGCGGTTGGGCAAAAGCGACTGTATGCCCTCGTCCAGCCAGCCCAAAAGCACAGATATGATCAGAGCGAGGATGGCTGGCGCCGGGACGCGACGGCCGTTTTCCCGACGTTCCAGCAGCGCTTCGTGCGCCAGCGCCGCCACCAAGCTGTATTCAAACAGGTGGGTACGTTCCTCGGGCGTCGCCACGCCGATACGCAGCCATGCCATCACGTAAACAATGAGTATGCCGACTCCGATCGCTATCTCAGCGCGCCCGGGACGCCGTCTGACAAAGAGTATTGAGACCAGCACCAGCGTCACAAGAGACAGGAAAACCATCGCCTCTGTGAGGTCGACGCGCTCGCGGAGCATCGCGGCAATGGCAGGCGCGTTCCCCAGGGTGGCGTAAATCGCCAGCAGGACGATGGCAAGCGCTGTCCAAAGCTGACGTTCGCGTTTGGAACTGAAAAATGAATGCATCATCGTCCAGGCAAAGTATCCAAAAGCCTATGAATGATTACGTAAAGCAGGTCAGATAGTTGTCGTCCGGACGCTTGCGCGACGATGGACAAATGCGCAGGGATGGTTTCTAGCGCCGGGATTCGTCAGCCTCACGCGCTAGCTGCTGGATTTCCCTTATGCTGATATCGACATCTTCGCTTTTGCTGTAGATTGCAAGCAAGGTTACCGTATCGGCGATCTGCGCGTAGTAAATGACGCGGAAGCCGCCGCTCTTGCCGCGCCTCGCCGCGCGATTGGGCAGGCATACCTTGTAGACTGCGAAGCCGACTCTTGGAATTCGCTGTCCGGGACGTTCACCATCGTTCAGACGCAGGACCAACAGACGAACGTCATGAGTGACTGAAGGATACTTGCGATTTAGATTTTTGATTTGTTTGCGAAAGGCGGCTAGGGTTTCAACGCGGGTTGGCATCTGTCATTGTTTCGCGTTCAATCTCATCCAGTACTTCCAGCGCCGGTCGTCCCTTCACCCCCGCAATCGCGTCACGCAAGGCAATGCGCAAGTCCTCAAGCAGTTCTTCTTTGGTGGGCTCGCGGTAATCGTCTTCCGCGGCTGTCGGTTGATCTTTCGTCACAGTCGGGTCGATTTTGTCTGGCCTCATTCGTCGCTCTCCACAACTGAACTCATCACGATTGTAGCGTAGACAAGCCAGGCTGAGCAAGCGGCGCCACGGCGGCGCTATTCAATTTGTCGCGAAATCGGTTATCATTGCCGATACTATCGGAGTATTGAGCCTGGAGGCAGCGATGACGATTAACCTAGGCATCATTGGCGTCGGGCGCGTTGGGCAACTCCATGCCAATATCCTGACAAGCCGCGTACCGAAAGCCAGGCTGCTTGTGATAGCCGATATCTTCCCCGAAGCCGGCAAGTCCGCCGCGGAGACTTATGGCATTCCCGACTATACGACCGATGCGGGCGAGTTAATCAACAGCGGCGAGCTTGACGCCATCGTGATTTGCTCCTCCACCGATACCCATGTGGGATATATTGTCGAAGCGGCGAACGCTGGCAAGCACGTCTTCTGCGAAAAACCCATCGACCACGATCTGGCCGCCATCGACAGAGCGCTGCGCGCCGTTGACGCAAAGGGCGTCAAGATGCAAGTCGGCTTCAACCGGCGCTTCGACGCGGGCCACGCGCGGATCAAGCGAGCGATCGAAAACGGCGAAATCGGTAAGCCCCATACGCTGTCGATTACCAGCCGCGATCCCGCGCCGCCTCCGATTGACTACATCAAGGTCTCCGGCGGACTGATGATGGATATGATGATTCACGACTTCGACCTCTGCCGTTTTCTGCTGGGCGATGTCGAGGAAATGTACGTCATGGCTGATGTCATGGTTGATCCAGCGATCGGCCAAGCCGGCGATGTCGATACCGCGAAGGTGATGCTGCGCTTCGAGAATGGCGCGATCGGCACGATTGAAAACAGCCGGCAGGCGGTCTTCGGTTATGATCAGCGCGTGGAGGTCTTCGGCAGCGGGGGCGAAGCGCGCACCGGCAATGTCCATCCCAATCAGGTGACGATCAGCGACGCCAGCAGCGTTCGGCGCGACCTGATCATGCACTTCTTCGTCGAGCGCTATTTCGAAAGTTATGTGGCCGAGATGAACGCCTTTGTTGAAGCCATCGACGACGATAGGGATGTGCCGGTCACCGGCTATGACGGTCGCGCGCCGGTGCTGATGGCGATGGCGGGACTGCGCTCGCTGCGCGAGAATCGGCCGGTTAAGCTGAGCGAGTTCGCTTAGGAGGGGTCATGAGCCAGACCTACGATTCCCTGCACATGGGGCGCAGTTCCATCGACCTCTATTCCAATGATATCGGTACGCCCTTCGCCGAGATTGACAGCTTCGCGGCTTATGTTGGCGGCTCGCCGACCAATATCAGCGTCGGCGGGCGCCGGCTGGGGCTCAAGACCGCCTTGCTGACCGCGGTCGGCGATGACCCGGTCGGCGACTTCATCTTGCATTTCCTTAAGAACGAAGGCGTGGAAACGCGCTTCATCCCGCGCAAGCCGGAGCACCGCACCTCCGCGGCCGTGCTGGGCATCGAACCGCCGGACAGATTCCCGCTGGTCTTCTATCGCGACAACTGCGCCGATATCAACTTGAGCATTGACGATGTGCTGGCGGCGCCGGTCGGCGACTGCCGGGTCTTTCAATTCGCCGGCACCAACCTGAGCCTGGAACCCAGCCGCAGCGCCACCATGTTCGCGGTGGAAACGGCGCGGGCAGCGGGCGCTAAAGTGGTCTTTGACGTCGATTTTCGCCCCGATCAATGGCATGATGTGCGCGCCTTTGGCGTGGTGGCGCGCGGCGTCTTGCGCTCGGTCGATGTGGTGATTGGCACCGAAGACGAGATCAACGCCGCCATGCTGCGCGACGAATCGCAGATGGAATTGACGCACTCGCAAGTATCCGATACCAAAGTCGCGGGAGATACCCGCTCCGCCATCGCGACCATGCTGGAGATGGGACCGGAAGCGGTGGTAGAAAAGATCGGCCCGGAAGGCGCGCGGGTGCACCTGCGTAATGGCGAGATCATCGACGCGCCGGGTTTCCCGGTCGAGGTGACCAATATCCTGGGCGCGGGCGATGCCTTCGGCGGCGGATTCATCTACGGCTTGGTCAAGGGTTGGGGCTGGTACAAAGCGGCGCGTTTGGGCAATGCCTGCGGCGCCATCGTCGTCACCGAACACGGCTGCGCCAACTTCATGCCCACCATGCCCGAGGTCGAAGCCTTCGTCGCGCCTTATGGCGGACTAGAGTAATCAATACAGGATCGAGAAAAAGCATGGTCACGAAAACGAACGAAGAGGGCTGGATCACCTATATGAGCGGCGACGACCTGCTGGAGCGCGCCCGCGCCGAGCGAGAGGCGCTGGCGGCTATCTGGCGGGACCTGAGCGCGGAAGAGATGACGCGCCGCCCGGGTCCGCATCTCGAATGGTCGGTCAAAGATCTGATCGCCCACATCACCTGGTGGGAGCAATCGGCGACCAATATGGTCTCGCGCGCCTTGAGCGGGGAGATGCTGGCTCGCCCGAAAACGACCGACGAGGTCAACGCCAGTATCTATGCGGACAATCGCGACCTGCCGCTGGAGACCGTGCTCGAGATGTTCGAGGCGAGCTTCCCGCCGCTGGAGAAGCTGCTGGGGCGCATGACGGACGACGAAATCAATGACCCGGAAATCTGCAATATCCGCGACATGCCGCTCTTGTATTTTCTGGTGGGCAATACCTTCGCCCACTACGCCGATCATGTAGACGAGCTGCGGGCTTATGTGGAGCGCGTTCGCGGATGATTATTAACTACAGAGGACACAGAAGTAGAATCAAGAAAGTAATGCGAAAAGTTGATGAAATATAGAAAACTACAAAATAATCGAAAGCTGTAGGGGCGACCAACCTGGTCGCCCGAAACCGCGCTCTTGCATCCACGGGCGACATGATATGTCGCCCTTACAGGATATGATTATTTTGTAAAAGGGAGGTACTTCTTGCTTTATAGCACGACTTACATGCACCTACTGAGAGCACAGAGGTCTAAAGAAAAATATGTTTTTCTCTGTGTCCTCTGCGCGCTCTGTGGTTAGATTAGTTTGAAACTGCGATTGGGAGGCGGACAACATGCAATACACATCAGAAACCATGCTGGTCAAGTCCAAGGACAGTGGCGGCTCGGGAATCTTCGCCGAGGTCAGCGCCGGGCAAGCGGGCTGGGACTACCTCAATATGGCGGCCATGCGCCTGCGCCGCGGCGAGAGCTTCGCCGTCGAGACCCGCGCCCACGAAAACGCCACGGTCATCCTGGGAGGCGTCTGCGATATCCGCACCAGCGACGGCGATTTTACGGACGTCGGGCGGCGTCCCGATGTCTTCAGCGGCATGCCCTACGCCCTCTACATGTCGCGGAACAAAGCCTTCGAAATCACCGCGCGCAGCGATACCCTGGAATTCGCCTCTTGCTGGGTACCCACCGATCAAGATTTTCCCACGCAGCTGGTCACTCCCGACATGAGCGAGATTGAACTGCGCGGCGGCGGCAACGCTTCGCGGCAGATCAACGGCATCCTCCCGCCTGGCTTCAATTGTCATCGCATCGTGGCGGTCGAGGTCTATACGCCTTCGGGCAACTGGTCGAGCTATCCGCCGCACAAGCACGATGTGCACGTCGAGGACGAAGCGGGCAACCTGCTGGAAGCCGACCTGGAAGAGATCTACTTTTACAAGATCGACCATCCCGGCGGTTATGCCTATCAGCGCGTCTACAATGACAACCGCAGCATCGACGGCGTCATGCTGGCGGGCAATCACGATAGCGTGCTGGTGCCGGAGGGCTATCATCCCGTGGTCAGCGCGCACGGCTACACGACTTATTATCTGAACTTCCTGGCCGGCAGCGCGCAGTCGCTGGCGAACAGCGACGATCCGGCGTATGCCTGGGTCAAGGGCACCTGGACCTTCGTGGATCCCAGGTTGCCGATTGTGCATCACGGCATGGAAGGATAAGGGTATAATGGAGTTGGCGCTAATCATGGAGGTCTACATCAGATGCGTATAACGAAAGTGTCAGTGAAAAAGCTGTTCGGGATCTTCGACCATGAGATTCCTCTGAATCAGGAGTCACGGATTACGATTATTCATGGTCCGAATGGGTTTGGGAAGACCATCCTGTTGACAATGCTTAATGGCCTGTTCAATTCAAATTATCGAGTTTTTCGAGAAGTGTCATTTGAAGAGTTTCTAGTTTACTTTGATTTTCATGAGTATCTCGTTGTCCGCAAAGATGGCGAGCAACTTGTGTTGTCCTTCACCACCGTCACCGGCACTCAAACCGAGCATCTGCATGAAGAATCCGATGGCGGTCCTGACGACTGGCTGAGCGAGATTAAGCGGAACATAAACGTAGAACTGATTAAGACACAGCGATTGCAGACGGAAGTTGCTTTGGAGCCGGATTTCAGATCATTTGATGGTCTCAACGATACTCGTGGTCCAGGTTTGGCGGTCGAAGAGTATGCAGCAAAGACGGCAAGTCTAGTCCACAGCGTGCGTGGGGCGAGGAAGTTGACAGAAGCACAGTTTGAAGAGATTGAAGCGATAAATAGCGACCTTGGAAGTCTACTGAGGAATGAGGAACTTGTCCAAAGTCTTGACCACTCGAAGATTCAAGAACAGTTAGAGTACGTAGACTCGATACTGGATATTATTCGAACACGTACGGACGATATTCGCGACATGGGCAGACGCTTGACAATGCTGGTGGAATTACTTAACAGAAATTTTAGTTTCAAGAGAGTTTACACGGATGCCGAGAGCGGTCTTGTGTTTCTTACTCCTGACGGAATGCCGATTCCTGTTGCAAATCTTTCGTCGGGTGAACAGCATCAGCTTGTTCTCTTCTCCAAGCTACTGTTCGACGTGTCGTCTGGATCCCTCGTTCTAATAGATGAACCGGAACTTTCGCTACATGTGACGTGGCAACACGACTTCCTAAACGACTTGAAGCGTGTAATTGACCTATGCGACTTTGATGTTCTGATTGCCACGCACTCGCCACAAATCGTCCATGACAAGTTGGACTGGATGGTTGACTTGCATAATCCAGAAGCTGACTATAGCGATGATGTTGCCGAATACGCCTGAGGATATAGTTGTCAAGCTTCGAATGTTCCGCAGCAGGTATCCGCGGCATACTTTGTTGCTAGTTGAAGGACCAACTGACGACGCATTGTGGACAGAGTATATTGCTGACCGCTGCAGGCTCATACCAGCTGGCAACAAAGAAAAGGCTGTCAAGGCGCTCGAAATCACACATGCTAGGACGTCCTTGCAAGGCGTGGCTGCCATCATAGATCCGGACTACTGGCTCGCCGAACAGTCCAAACTACTCAATGAAGAAAGCCTTCTGTTTGATGACTCGCCAGACATGGAATTGATGCTGCTGACCACACCCGCCCTCGAAAAGGTAATGCGCCATACCTTTGTCTATGTAGAGACAGACGAAATCCACCACTTCGCGAATTCACTGAGAGCAGAGGCGCTGCGGTTGGCTGGCGAATTCGGCTATTTCCGCCTGCTTGACTTCCGACACCGCAATTTCAACCTCATGCTGCGGAGGGTTGCGGACAACTTCCCCAGGTTCATCGACGAGCAGACGCTTCGGTTCGATACTGACAACATAGCCACTACGCTGCTAGGCGAATCCCAGGCCGTTACTTCAACGGAGTTATTGAGCCAGGTAGAGACGTTGAAATCAGATATCTCTTTGGGCGTAAAACTCTGTCGGGGGAACGATGCAATATCATTGCTTGCGTTCCTTCTTCCAGCGCATTTCAAGGCCGTCTTCAAACGCGACATATCTCAGAAAGCGCGCAATCAAACAACTGGCAACGAATTGAAACGGGCTTTGCGACTGGCCTTTGAATTTGCGCATTTTGCGCTTACACAACTATACTCTCGTATCCGAGCGTGGGAGGCAGTCAATCTACCCTTCCACATCATCCGAACTGACTTAGTAATGGAACACTAGAATATGACCACCACCCGCCTCACCATGGCCCAAGCCCTCGTCCGCTACCTCGCCGCCCAGCACGTCGCCCGCGACGGACGGGAAAACCCCTTCTTCGCCGGCATGTGGGGCATCTTCGGCCATGGCAACGTAGCCGGCATCGGCCAGGCATTGGAACAATACGCCCCCGATTTCCGCTATTACCAGAGCCGCAACGAACAGGCGCAGGTCCTGGCTTCGGTCGCCTACGCCAAGCACCGCAACCGCCTGGCCACCTTCGCCTGCGCCTCGTCCATCGGACCGGGCGCCACCAACATGATCACGGGCGCGGCGGTGGCGACGGTCAATCGCATACCGGTGCTGCTGCTGGCGGGAGATATCTTCGCCGAGCGCATACAAGCGCCGGTCTTGCAGCAGTTGGAAAACGAACATACACAAGACATCAGCGTCAACGACTGCTTCAAGCCGGTCTCGCGCTATTGGGACCGCATCTATCGTCCCGAGCAACTCATCACCGCCCTGCCGGAAGCCATGCGCGTCTTGACCTCGCCCGCCGATACCGGCGCCGTCACGCTGGCGCTGCCGCAAGATGTCCAGGCCGAAGCCCACGATTATCCCAGCTCGATGTTCGAGAAGCGCGTCTGGGAGATCCCGCGCAACCGGGCTGACTTTGGGGCGATTCAACGCGCGGGCGAATGGATCCGCGCGAGCGCGCAGCCGCTCATCATCGCCGGCGGCGGCGTCCATTACAGCGATGCCTGTGACATGCTGCAGTTGCTGGTCAGATTGACGGGCATCCCGGTCTGCGAAACCCATGCCGGCAAGGGCGCGCTCAGCTACGACAATCCGAGCAACCTGGGCGCCATCGGCGTGACCGGCACGGAAGGCGCCAACCTGCTGGCCCGCGAGACCGACCTGGTCATCGGCATCGGCACGCGCTACAGCGATTTCACCAGCGCCTCCAAGACGGCCTTCGCCAACGCGGACGTGCGATTCATCAACATCAATGTGGCTGAGTTTGACGCCTACAAGCATAACGCGCTGCCGCTGGTCGGCGATGCGCAAGCGACATTGGAAGAATTGCTCTTGCAGTTGAACGGCTACATGGTCGATCCCGCCTATCAAGAACGCGTCGCCGCCTACAATCAAGCCTGGGATGCCGAAGTCCATCGCATCTACAACCTCGAGCACGAGCCCCTGCTCAGCCAGGGCGAGGTCATCGGCTTGGTCAATTCGCTGTCGGCGGCTGGCGATACCGTGCTTTGCGCGGCCGGCAGCATGCCCGGCGACTTGCACAAGCTCTGGCGCACGCGGAATCGCAAGGGCTACCATCTCGAATATGGCTACTCGACCATGGGTTACGAGATCGCCGGCGGCATGGGCGTCAAGATGGCTGACCCCGAGCGCGAGGTTTGGGTCCTGGTCGGCGATGGTTCCTTCCTGATGATGCACACCGAAATCGTGACCATGGTCCAGGAAGGCATCAAGGTCAATATCATCGTCGTCGACAATCACGGTTTCGCCAGCATCGGCGGCCTCTCCAAGAGCGTCGGCAGCGATGGCTTCGGCACCAAATATCGCTATCGGGGCGACTCCGGCCATCTGGATGGCGATACCCTGCCCATCGACTTCGCCCAGAACTGCGAGAGCCTGGGCGCCCACGTCATCCGCGCGCTCAACCGCGAGGACTTCTCCCGCGCCATCGCCGAAGCCAAGACCATCAGCGACCGCCCGGTCTGCATCGTCACCGAAGTCGATCGCCGCCAGCGCGTGGCCGGCTACGAATCCTGGTGGGATGTGCCGCCGGCCGAAGTCTCCGAGAGCGAGTCCGTCCGCGCCGCCCGCCGCAATTATGAAGACATCAAAAAGCGTGAGAGCTATTATCAGTAGCTCGTTTCGATTGGCAGCCCGCTAATGCGTTAGAATCGTAGGGGCGACCTGTCAGGTCGCCCGCCCTCCGCCAGGCGGGCGGCGCCTCAACGGGGCGACGCGGGGTAGCGGAAGGATCAAAGCGTGCGCATCACCAAAATCTCCGTCAAGGGCCTCTTCGGCATGTTCGACCACGAGATTCCGCTGAATCAGGAGTCTCGAATTACTATCATTCACGGTCCGAACGGGGTGGGGAAGACGATCGTGCTACGGATGGTGCATGGATTGTTCAACTATGAATATGAGTTCGTTGGTGAAACACCTTTTGTCTCGTTGCGCATCGAGTTTTCAGGCGGCGAGTCAATTGTTGTGAACAGAATCCAGGTCAGCGCTAGGGTATTTCACGCGGATGCGTCTGATGAGACTACAGCTTTGGCGATCCATTACCATGATGGAGACAAAGCCATAAAGCCGCCGTATATTGTGCGTACAGAAATATACGATGAACTTAGTTTCACGATTAAGGATGAAATCCCTGGGCTTGAAGAAACCTGGCTGACTGGACTTGGCGAGCCCGTATGGACAGATGCCGGGCCTGAAGAACCGCTCTCAAAATCGAATTTACTGGATCAACATCCCCAAATCCACTCCGAAGTCTTTGGTGAAATGCCGGACTGGTTCTCCCGCATTCGGCAAGCCGTTAGTGTTGAGTTCATTGCGACGCAACGATTTGCAACAAAGAAGATGTTCGATGAACGATCCAGATCTTTTGGAGAATATGAGCAGTTTTCTTCGGCAGATCCTGAACACGCACTGGACTACTATGCGATAAATCTGTATACGAAGCTTAATGAAATTCACGAGAAATACGCCAATCTGCTTGATGAAACTGATGATAAAGACAATGAACGCGACTTACGTTTTCGGCCGTTTCATCTAAGCAATACTTATGAATCAGACCGGCCGAGTTCACCCGCACGAAATCTGTCGACGTTACAAGAGCAGTTAGAAGTTCTTTCTTCGCAAGTAGATGAACCTAGTGATCGAATACTGCTCGAAGAAACTGCGTCTCAACTGAATCTGCTCGCGGACATAATCAACGAACGATTTTTGTTTAAGTCTTTAGAGATCAGTTCCTTTTGGTTGGTGTTCGTAGCCGACAACGGCAACGGAGTACATCTATTGAAATTGTCCTCGGGGGAGCAGCATCTGTTTGTTCTTTACTATCAACTCCTATTCGAAACCGAACCAGACACCCTCGTCATGATCGATGAACCCGAGCTGTCGATGAACGTCGTCTGGCAGCGCAACTTCTTGAAAGACTTGCAGCGCATCATCGAGCTGCGCAAGTTCGACGTGCTCATCGCCACCCACTCTCCGGAGGTGATTTACGACAAATGGGATTGGACGGTTGCCTTGGGCGCAAAGGTGGATGACTGATGTTGCCGCAGTGGTCGCCGCAGGCTATGGCGAATATTATTTTCACGCACCAGGTTCGCAGCCGCATTCACGGCGAAGGCGAGACTTTCATCTTGGTCGAGGGCAAGACTGACGAAGTCTTGTGGGAAGAGTTCAGGTCTAGAGAAGACTGCACAGTATATCCCGTCAACGGCAAAGACCGGGTCGTTGCTGCTTTAGACATTATCAGAAAGCGTGATACTCGCGGAGTCGCCGGCATCGTCGACGCGGACTACTGGCTTATCACCCAGGCGGAGGAACTCGGCACGGCCAACCTGCTCTATGACGACTGCTGCCCGGATATGGAAATGATTCTGCTGTGTTCGCCGGCGCTCAAAAAAGTCTTGCGGCATGAATTGCCTGATGAGGACATCGACGCCGCCCATGACTTCGCCGATAGGCTGAACCGCGAAGCCCGGCGGCTGGCGGCGGATATCGGCTATTTTCGCTGGTTGAACGAACGCAAAAGCGGATATGGGCTGAATTTCAAGGCGCTTAGAGTGACGGACTTCGTTGATAGCGACTCTCTGACGCTCGACCGTGAGTGGCTGGCGCGGCGGTTGGCGGAAGGTCGCGACGGGATTTCCAGCGAAGAATTGCTGCGCGAAGTTGACACGTTGGGCGAGCAAGACCCGCCCAAAATCCAGCTCTGCCGCGGCAAAGATGTCATAGCAATCATGGCGCATATCTTGCCGGCGCTGTTTGAATCGCAATTCGGCAGGAGGCTGCCCGAGAGCGCTAAGGAGATATTCCAGGAAAAGCGGCTGGCGAAAGAATTGCGCAAAGCCTACGAATACATCTACTTCAAGCAGACGTCCTTGTTCGGCTGCATCCAAAAATGGGAAAATACAAATAGCCCCTACAAGATTCTTAAACCTGAAATTTGAGGCGCAACATGAGCAAACCCTTCAAAATCGGCTTGATCGGCTGCGGCAACGTCGTCCAATACGGCCACCGCCCCGCCATCGTCGGCCTCGAGCAACTTGAACTGGTCGCGCTGGCCGATATCACCCCCGCCCGGCGCCAGATCGGCAAGGCTTGCTTCGGCCTGCGCGACGACCAACTTTACGACGACTACCGCGACTTGCTCGCCATTGACGAGATTGAAGCGGTGGCGATCACTGTGCCGCAGCAGTTCCGCCGCCAGATCGCGCTTGATGCCTTCGCCGCCGGCAAACATGTGCTCAGCGAGAAACCCATCAGCGGCGTGCCCGCCATCGCCGATGAGCTGGTCGGGGCGGCGGAATCGGCCGGATTGAAGCTGGCGATGGCGCACAACTATCACTTCCTGCCCGAATACCAACTGATGAAAAAGCTGCTGAGCGACGGCTTGATCGGCGATGTGCGTGTGGCTGCGCTGCATTTCCTGGGCGTGATCGATTTTCCCGGCGCGCCGGAGTATCAGGCGGATTGGCGGCATACGATGGCGGCTGGCGGCGGCATCCTGATGGATATGATTCACGCCGTCTACCTGGCCGAGTGGCTGCTGGGGCAAGAAGCGGAGCAGGTCATGGCATTTGTCGACGCGCCGGAATACGCGCGCCGCCAACCCGACATTGAAGATTTGGCGCTGGCGCAGATTGCCTTTCCCAGCGGCTATGCGGCCATTCACATGGGCTGGGGCGAGGGCGTCGGCGGCGTCGATATCAGCGGGGGCGCGGGTCACATGCGCATGCGCTACAAACAATATCATAGCGGCGGATTCAATCAGCCAATCGAGCTCTATAGCGTCGATGAGGATTGGCAGCGCACTGACCACGCCATTCCAAACCTGGAAGCGCACGCGGACAATGTCGCCCGCTCCTTCACCCGATTGTGGTCCGATTTCCTCGCCGCCATCCGTCAGGATCGCCAGCCGATGGCGCCGGCGGCAGCGGGCGCGCGGGCGCTGCAAATTGCGTTGGCTGCCTACATTTCCGGGGTCACGGGCCGCGTCGTCAAGCTGCCGCTCGATCCAGCTCACCCGGTCTATCGCCTGGGCATCGACGGCATTGTCGAGCTGGCGCCCTGGGAGCACAGCAGAACCAAAGCGGCTGGATTATTCGGCCTGCGCGCTTCGGGAGGCTGAGATGACATCACTGCGCGGCATGTTGAGCTGGGATGAGCTGGCGGCAGCGGTCGAATCGGGCGGGATCGAGACCGTAATCTTGGCTTTCCCGGACAACTACGGCCGCTTGATGGGCAAGCGCTTCGATGCCGAATACTTCATCGCCGAAGCGGCGGAGCAAGGCGCCCACGCCTGCAACTATCTGCTCACCGTCGATATGGAGATGGAACCGGTCGCCGGCTATCGCTTCGCCAACTGGGAAATGGGTTACGGCGATTTTCACCTGACGCCCGATCTGGCTACGCTGCGCATCGCCTCCTGGTTGGATAAGACCGCGCTTGTTCTCTGCGATGTGGACGACGAAGCCTCGCATCAGCCGGTGGGCCTGGCGCCGCGCTCAATCCTGCGCCGTCAGCTGGCGCGCGCCGACGAACTCGGCTACCGGGTGTACGCCGCTTCCGAGCTGGAATACTACATCTATCAGGACAGTTATCGCGCCGCGCACGAGAGCGGTTATGCCGATCTGAAGCCGCTGGGCTGGTATCTGGAAGATTATCATCTCTTGCAAGGCACGCGCGAAGAACCCTTCACTGCGGCTGCGCGCCGCCATCTCAAGCGCTCCGGCATCCCGGTGGAAAACAGCAAGGGCGAATGGGGCTTGGGACAGCACGAACTCAATATCCGCTACGCCGACCTGCTGACCATGGCCGACCGCCATACCATCATGAAACACTGCCTGAAAGAGATCGCCGACGATCTCGGCTGCAGCGTCACCTTCATGGCCAAGCCACACAGCGGTCAAGCGGGCTCGAGCTGCCATATCCACCTCAGCCTCTTTGATGGCGACAACAACGCTTTCGCGGGTGACAGCCAGCTGGGTCCCATAGCCGGATCGGATGTGTTTCGCTGGTTCCTGGGCGGATGGATGGCGCGCCTGCAGGAGATGATGGTCTTCTATGCGCCCACGATCAATGCCTACAAGCGCTTTCAAGACGGCTCCTGGGCGCCGACCCGCATCGCCTGGAGCTATGATAATCGCACGGCGGGCTTCCGCGTCGTCGGGTCGGGCAATAGCCTGCGCATCGAATGCCGCGTGCCCGGCGCCGATTGCAATCCCTACCTCGCTTATGCCGCGGCGCTGGCCTCCGGGCTGGATGGCATCGCCAACAGAATCGAACCGCCGGACATCTTCGAGGGCGATATTTATGCCGCGCGTCATTTGCCGCGCGTGCCCTACACGCTGGAGCAGGCTGTGGACAACTTCGAATCCAGCGCCTTTGCCGCCGCGACCTTCGGCGCCGATGTCGTCGAGCACTTCGCGCATTTCTTCCGCACCGAAATCGAGAGTTTCAACAGCGCCGTTACCGACTGGGAACGAGCGCGCTACTACGAGCGCATCTAGTCGAAATCAATTGAAAACTAGGGGCGACTCTGTGAGTCGCCCATGTCTGGAAAAGGATAGCTCATGCGTCTCAAAGACAAAGTTGCATTGATCACAGGCGCCGGCAGCGGCATCGGCCGGCAGACGGCTCTGCTCTTCGCAAAAGAAGGCGCGTCGGTCGTCGTGGTCGATATCAATGATAAGGGCGGCGAAGCTACTGTGGCGGAGATCGCGGCGGCCGGCGGCGATGCGACCTACCTGCACGCCGATGTCACTCAGGCTCTCGACTGCGAGAATATGATCACGACGGCGGAAGCGACTTACGGGACATTGGATATCCTCTTCAACAATGCCGGCATCAGCCATGCCGATGATGACGACGCTATCAATACCAGCGAAGCCGTCTGGGATGTGACCATGCAGGTGAATGTCAAAGGCGTGTTCCTCGGCTGCAAATACGGCATCCCCGCTCTGCAGCGCGCCGGCGGCGGCAGCATCATCAATATGGCTTCATTCGTGGCGGTGATGGGCGCGGCGACGCCGCAACTGGCTTATACCGCCAGCAAAGGCGCCGTGCTGGCCATGTCGCGCGAGCTGGCGGTGATCCACGCGCGCGAGCAGATCCGGGTCAATGCGCTCTGCCCGGGACCCCTGCACACTGAACTGCTGATGAAATATCTCAACACGGATGAGAAGAAAGCGCGACGCCTCGTGCATATTCCCGTCGGGCGTTTCGGCGAAGCGCGGGAAATCGCCCAAGCGGCGCTCTACCTGGCATCGGACGAGTCCTCCTTCGTCACCGGCAGCGCGTTCATGATTGATGGCGGCATCACCGCCGCTTATGTCACGCCCGATTAGCCCGGCTTACCTGAGGACAGTTTTTCAACCCCTCCCCCGAAGCATCAGCTGAGGAGCGGACACCTTTGAAAATCGCACAAATCTCAAGGCCAACCCCACCCCCCGGCCCCCTCCCCGAAGCATCGGAGAGGGGGAGCGCGCTGAAAGTAGATGGTTTTT
>DAOULD010000067.1:0-50239 GCA_034420635.1 Anaerolineae bacterium
CACATTATTCTCTCTGACTTGATGAGATCACAGAATTCAGGTCATTCTGATGACTGTTCTCTAAAGTCGTTGCCTGAATCGAGAATTGCAGCCGCTTTATCGTTCATCCATTACCTGCCACGTCAAAAGATCACCGGAAAGGGCGAAGCGCGTTTTGCGTCCGCCGGATCCACAACTCCACTTTCACCACGCGGTCACGCTATAATGGCGCAAGCGGAATGAGAAACCAGCCATGAATCGACGCGAGCAATCCAGAATCGAACGTATCGTCAACCAGCGAGTTGCTCGGGTCAGCGCGTTGGCGGGCGGCATGATCAGCCAAGTTCTCAAAATCGAATTCCACAACGATGACGCGCTGGTGGCGAAAATCGGCGACGGCGCCCACGATTTGCGCATTGAGGGTTATATGCTCAGGTATCTCCGGGAGAAAAGCAACCTGCCCGTACCGGAGGTGTACCATGAGGAAGCTGATCTCTTGCTCATGGCGTTCATAGAGGGCGCGACCGAGTGGGATTCAGCCAGCCTCCCTGAATTGGGACATCTGCTGGCCAACTGCCATCAGATCGACGCGCGTTGCTATGGGCTGGAGCGAGATACGTTGATCGGTCCCTTGCATCAACCAAATGAGCAATCGGATTCCTGGATCGAGTTCTTTCGGGAGCATAGACTTCAGTACATGATTCGGGTAGCGCGCGAATCGGGACATTTGCCGCCGCAGTTGCAGGGGCGACTTGTAGAATTCGCCGATCAAATCGAACGATACTTGATCGAACCGAAGAATCCCGTCCTCATTCACGGCGACATGTGGCGCACGAATGTCATCGTGAGGGACGGCAGTATCGCCGGCATCATTGATCCGGCGCTCTATTACGCTCATAACGAAATGGAACTCGCCTACATGACGCTCTTCGATGGCGTTGGGAGGGAATTCTTCGCCGCGTATCGCGAGATACAGCCGGTCGAGAATGACTTCTTTGATACCCGCAGACATGTGTATAATCTGTATCCACTGCTGGTTCATCTGACGATATTTGGCGCCAAGTATCTGCAGCCCCTCGATGCCGCGCTAAAGCGCTTTTCAATATAGCTTGACTTGGGCAATATGCACAGTAAAGTTCATACATACTGCATATAGAGTGTCCGGCGCTTAGCCGCTAAAGTTCAGGGGTTGCACGAGTCTTTGGAGCAATGGAACGAACTCAAGATGATTCGAATCAGCGCTGCAGGCACAAGCAAGAAGGCGAAGAAGAACCCTACCCGTTAGATTGGGCTTGTTTGTGTTGAACGGAATTTGAACGCATACCCGCCCAGATGGCGGGTTTTTTAATTCGAGCGGCCTACCTATAGTTAGTCGCTGGCAACAGTTGCAGGAGATACTCAAAATGACTAATGAAGCGCCTCTCTGTCCAGAATGTGATGCCGCAGTCGATATTCCCGGCGACGCCATGGAAAACGAATTGCTGTCCTGCGCGGAATGCGGTATCGAGCTGGAGATCATGAGCCTGGATCCCATTGAACTGGAACTCGCGCCGGAGGTTGAGGAAGACTGGGGAGAATAGCAATCATGCGTGTTGCCCTGCTTGTCACCCATATACGAGCCGAAGAGAAGCTGATACTGGCGGCATTCAACAAGCGCGATATCAGCCCGGATATCATTCTCGACCGCGAGCTCAACTTCAATATTTCGGAAGGACCGCAGCAATTGGCGCCAAGCGGCATTGCCTGGCGTGACTACGACCTGGTATTCGAACGCTGCGTCAGCACGTCGCGAGGGATGTACGCGCTGGCGATACTCAATAGTTGGGGCTTGCGCAGCTTCAATACTTACGAGACCGCCGCCATATGCGGGGACAAGCTGCGGACCAGCATTGCGCTCACTCTGCACGGTGTGCCTCAGCCGCATACGCGGGTCGCATTCACGCCGGAAAGCGCGATGCAAGCCATCGAGATCGTTGAATACCCAGCCGTTTTGAAGCCGGTAACCGGTTCCTGGGGCCGTCTGTTGGCGCGCGTACACAACAGAGACAGCGCCGAGGCCATCCTGGAACATCGACAGACTTTGGGGGACTACAATCACCACATCTATTACGTGCAGGAATACGTCGACAAACCGGGTCGCGATATACGCGCTTTTGTGGTGGGCAACCGCACCATCGCCGCCATCTACCGCGAGTCCAACCACTGGATCACCAATACCGCTCGCGGCGGTCTGGCGACCAACTGCCCGGTAACCGAGCCCTTAAACGAGATCTGCGTTCGCGCGGCGGAGGCGGTTGGAGGCGGCATCCTGGCTATTGACTTGCTTGAAGGCGCCGGGGGCGAGTTCGTCGTCAACGAAATCAACCATACGATGGAATTCCGCAATAGCAGCAAACCGACAGGGGTGGACATCGCGCAGGAAGTCATCGACTTTGTTATTGGGGAAGTAGGAGTGGTCGCGTGATTCAAGCGGGAATCGTGGGCGGCAGCGGCTATACAGGCGGGGAGTTGTTGCGCCTGCTGCATTTTCATCCCGAAGTCGAGGTGCGGCAGGTGACTAGCCGCGCGCAGGCGGGCCGCTACATTCACAGCGCGCATCCCAATCTTCGTGATGTATCCAGGTTGAAGTTTAGCCATCCCGACGGTCTGGAAGCTTGCGATATGCTTTTTTTGGCGATGCCGCACGGCACTGTCGCGCGTCAAATTGATCATTTCGCCGCGCTGGCGCCAAAGCTCATCGATCTCTCGGCGGATTTCCGCCTGGACTGTTCAGCCAGTTATCAGCGTTGGTACGGCGAGGATCATCCCGCGCCAGGCTGGCTGGACCGTTTCGTTTACGGATTGCCGGAGGTATTCCGAGACAGCCTAACTGGCGCGAATTTCGTCAGCGGCGTGGGTTGCAACGCCACTGTGATTAACCTGGCTCTCCTGCCGCTTGTCAGGGCGGGCTTGCTGGAACGGGCGGCGGTCGAGATCAAAGTGGGATCATCCGAAGGCGGCAACAAGTCCAACGCCGGGTCCCATCATCCGATCAGAAGCGGCGCCGTGCGTACCTATAAGGCTACAGGTCATCGACACAAGGCAGAAGTTGAACTGGTACTGGGCGCAGATCTCCAAATTGACTTCGCCGTCACCGCCATCGAGATGGTTCGCGGCGTTCACCTCCTGGCGCACTGTTATCTGAGCGAGCCGCAGGTTGAGCGCGACATATGGAAGCTGTATCGCGCGCGATATCGCGACGAGCCTTTCTTGCGATTGGTCAGCGGCAAAACCGGATTACATCGCCTGCCGGAACCGCGCGTGGTCGCTGGCAGCAATTTCTGCGATATCGGCTTTGAACTGGACAGGGACGGCAGGCATCTGGTGGTGGTCGCGGCTTTGGACAATTTGGTGAAGGGCGCCGCGGGCAGCGCCGTCCAGTGTATGAATCTCATGTTCGAGCTCGACGAGACGGCGGGATTGGCATTCCCGGGTCTCTATCCCTAGAGATGAGCGCAAAGATGACTCGTGACAAATTGCTGGTAGTCAAAATCGGCGGCGGCGCGGGTTTGGACCTGCCCGCGACTTGCGACGATCTGGCTTTGATCGCCGGGCAGCGCGCCCTGGTTGTGGTTCATGGCGTTAGCGCGATCATGGATCAAATGTGCCGGGACCTGGGTGTCGAAGTTCAATCGCTGACATCGCCGTCGGGCCATAGTTCTCGCTACACGCCGCCCGCCGTGCGGGACATTTATGTACGCGCTTCAGAATCGGCGAATCAACGCGTGGTATCCGCCCTGAGGCAACGCGGCGTCAATGCGCTGGGGATGACAAAAGACGCTGTCGCGATCACTGGCGGGCGCAAAAAAGCGATCCGCGCCGTGGTCAAGGGACGCGTTCGTATCGTGCGCGATGATTGCAGCGGCTCGATACAATCCGTGCATAGCGACGCTCTGCAAAGCGCGCTTGATGATGGGCAAATACCCGTGTTGCCGCCCATGGCCAGCAGCGACGATGGTCTGCTAAATGTCGACGGCGACCGCGCCGGCGCAGCCGTCGCCACGGCGCTGGCTGCCAATACGCTCGTTATCCTCAGCAATGTCAAAGGATTGTATCGCGAATTCCCGGACGAATCATCTTTCGTCGCGGCAGTGGCGCGTTCGCAGATTGACAGCGCGGAATCATGGGCGCAGGGACGCATGAAACGAAAAGTAATAGCGGCTCGCGAGGCGCTGGACGGCGGCGTAAGCAGGGTAATCATCGCCGACGGCCGCATCTGCGGGCCAGTATCAAAAGCGCTAGGTGGCGCAGGGACAAGGTTTGGAGCATGATCGACGCGGGCAGGCTTTTCGAATTGGAAGACAGGCATGGCTCGGGCGCCTACGGCAAAAGGCCCACCGCGCTCGTACGCGGCGAGGGCGTCTATGTCTATGACGAGGTCGGCAATCGTTATCTTGACGCCACGAGCGGCCAGGGCGTGGCGGTGCTGGGTCACAGTCATCCAGCAGTAGTAGACGCAATCGCCGAGCAAGCGGGACGACTGATTACTTGCCACGAGTCCTTTTACAACGATCGTCGCGCCGAGTTGTATGAATTGTTATCGGGCATCATGCCAGCCGATTTGAATCGCTTTTTTCTATGCAATAGCGGCGCCGAGGCTATTGAAGGGGCGCTGAAGGTGGCGAAGTTGCTGACGGGACGCGATGGCATCGTCGCGGCCAAACGCGCCTTTCACGGGCGGACCACCGGCGCTCTTTCCATGACCTGGACGCCAAAATATCGCAAGCCCTTTCAAGCCTGGCTGCCATCTGTGACTCACATTCCCTATAACGACATAGAGGCTGCGCGGGGCGCAATCACAGAAAACACCGCGGCGGTTGTGACCGAAGCCGTGCAAGGCGAGGGCGGCGTGCATCCGGCCCGGGAGGAATACCTGCAAGCTTTGCGTGATGCCTGCGACCGCACAGGCGCCATGCTCGTCGTTGATGAGATTCAAACCGGATTGGGACGGACGGGCCGTTGGTTCGGCTTTCAACATGCCGATATCGCGCCCGATATCGTTGCCATAGCCAAGGCGATTGCTGGCGGCTTGCCCATGGGCGTCGTCAGTTGGCGCGCCGCGCACGGTGCCATTGATCGCGCCAGTCACGGCAGCACCTTTGGCGGGAATCCGCTGGCATGCGCAGCGGCGATCGCTACCGTGACGACGCTGCGAGATCAAGGACTGGTAAATCAGGCGGCGGTCAACGGAACCTGGTTGGCCGAGCGCTTGCGCGCGCTCGAGCTCAACTCGGTACGCGAGGTCCGTGGACGGGGACTGATGGTTGGGCTGGAGTTGCGCGGTCGCGTCACGCCGGTGCTTAAGGCGCTGCAGGAAGCTGGCATTCTCGGATTGCCTGCGGGCTTGAACACGCTGCGTCTGTTGCCTCCGCTTATCATCAGCCGCGAGCAGTTGCAAGTCATTATAGACGCAATCGCCGAGGTTCTAGATTAAGTCATGAGCGCAATTTCTCCAGTCGCAGCGGAAGAACTGCTGCGCGATCTGGTCGCTATCGCCAGCCCCTCGCGCGAAGAAGCAGAGGCAGCCGCGTTTCTGGTCGGGTGGATGCGCGCGGCCGGCTTTGACCAAGCCTTTGTCGACGAAGCTGGCAACGCGGTTGGCGTCGTCGGCAGGGGTGAATCAACGGTCATTCTGCTCGGTCATATCGACACATTTCAAGGATTCCCGCCCGTCCAGCTCAAGGGCCGGGACCTCTACGGTCGGGGATCGGTTGACGCCAAAGGACCGCTGTCTACCTTTGCGGTTGCCGCCGGGCGCGCCCAGCTCCGCGACGACACCCGCGTCATCGTGGTGGGCGCTGTGGAAGAAGAAGCGGCGACCAGCAAAGGCGCGCGTCATGTAGTAGCGAATTACCGACCAGCCTACTGCGTCATCGGCGAGCCGTCGCGCTGGGATCGCATTACGCTGGGTTACAAGGGGCGGCTGCTGGTGGACTGGCGCTGGGAAGGCGGGCTGGCTCATAGCGCGGGCGAAGCGCCAAGTCCCGCTGAACGCGCCGTCGACTATTGGTTGCGGATCCAAGGGCGCGCAGCGAAACACAACCGGTCCATCGACTCGATCTTCGCCCGCCTGGATGTCTCGCTTCGTGATCTTCGCACTTATCAAAATGGCGTTAACGGGGTGGCGGAAATGACGATCGGGTTCCGTCTGCCGCCGGATGTCGATCCGATCGATGTGGCCGCGAAACTGGAAACCGTTGACGGATCGACTATCTCCACGCGCGGCGCCGAGAGAGCCTACACCGCAGATAAAAACAGCGCGCTCAGTCGGGTATTTCGCCGAGCGATCCGCGCCAGCGGCGGTTCGCCGCGCTTTTTGTACAAGACCGGCACATCGGACATGAACATCGCGGGTCCAGGCTGGGACTGCCCCATTGTCGCCTACGGACCCGGCGATTCCGCGCTCGACCATACGCCAAATGAACATATCAACCTGGATGAGTACCTGCTGGCGATTGATGTGCTCACCGCGGTCCTGGAGTCCCTGTAGCCCGAACTAAGGAGCCTCATGCACAACAGAAACGCGCCCGTTCAAGATTTTCATTTCATCGATTCGACCTTGCGAGAGGGCGAGCAATTCCGTGGAACGCACTTCACCATCGACGACAAAAAGGAAATCGCCCGGCTGCTGGATCGTTTCGGTGTCGAATACATGGAACTCTCAACACCCATCGCCAGCCCACAGAGCGCTGACGCGATACGCGCATTGAGCGATATGCCCCGTGATTTCAAGCTGCTGACGCATATTCGCGCTGATATGGGCGATGCCAAACTGGCGGTCGACTGCGGTGTTGACGGCGCCGACGTTTATATCGGCACCTCCGATTACATGCGCGAATACAGCCATGGGAAGAGCCTTGAACAAGTCATTGAGATCGGTCAGAGGGTCGTCGAGTACCTTAACGAGCAAAACATCGAGACGCGCTTCAGTACGGAAGACACGTTCCGCAGCAATTTCGCCGATGTGATGACCGTCTATCGCGCCATGGACCTGGCCAGCGTTGATCGCGTTGGCGTGGCCGACACGGTTGGTATTGCCGATCCATTAAGCACATATAACCTCATTTCGAATCTGCGCGATGTGGTCAGCTGCGACATTGAGTTTCATGGCCACAACGACAGCGGATGCGCGGTAGCCAACGCCTTTTGCGCCCTGCAAGCCGGCGCGACGCATATTGATACGACGGTGCTGGGGATCGGTGAAAGGAACGGCATCACGCCCATGGGGACCCTGATCGCTCGTCTGTACACCTGCGACAAATCATTGGTGGAGAAATATGACTTGCGGCTGCTGAGGGAGATTGAAGCGCTGGTCGCGCGGAAATTGGGAATCGAGATTCCCTTCAACACGCCGATCACCGGCGAAGTAGCCTTTCATCACAAAGCCGGCGTACATACCAAAGCCGTACTGCGGAATCCAACCACTTATGAAGCGATAGATCCTGATGACTTTGGCATGAGCCGTTTCATCGATGTCGCGCATCGTCTGGTCGGGCGCAACGCCATTCGCGACCGCGCTTTGACACTCGGTCTCGACCTTCCCGAAGATATGCTGCGGCTGGTAACGGCGCAAGTGAAAGCGCTTGCCGACCTGGAGCCAATCACGATCCGTGACGTTGATGAAATTCTCCACGAACTCATGCAGCCGGTGGAAGACTAATCCCCTGCGACCAGTGTCGTATGCCTTTGGTGATTCACGGTTTCGCTTGGGTCTCGCATTGGGATGAGGTAGACCAGCAGCGACAGCATGGCGGCCAATGCGAAGAGCGTAAATGCCAGTTCGAAGCTGGCCGCATCTACCAGCCAGCCTCCTATGATGGGCGCAAATATCGTTACAGGCGCGATTAGCGTATTCGCCATTCCGATGTAAAAGGGCCGTTCCGCCACCGAGCTAAATTGCACTGTGATGGTCAGGATCGTCGACCACTGCGTCGTGTTGACGATGCCGGTCAAGGCAAAGACCAGATAGAACCAGGTGACATCCGGCGCCAGCAAGGCGATCGCAATCGATAAAACTGTCGCCACGTTGCCTAGCATCAGAACGCGCCTGTGACCCCAGCGGTCCCCTGCCCAGCCGACCAAGGCGCTACTCAAGGTATGCGAGACCAGCAGAACGCTGGTCATGACGCTGGCGAATTCCGGCGTCATCTGATAGCGGCGGATGCCAAAAATGGTGAAAAACGAGACCACGGTCAGGCTTAGGGAAGTCAAGCCGCGCGCGATCAAGAACCAGCGGAAATTGTCATCGGCGCGCAGAATCGCGCGCAGACGCCCGCCGAATTCGCGCCAGGGCACGCGTTCCACGATATCCTTCGGCTCACTGGCTGGTTCGTGGGTAAGCGCCAAAAAGACAAAGGAGACCATTAAACTAATAGCGGCGATGAAAAACAGCAACGAGAAGCTCTGCGGGAACTCGAGATGCGCGAGAATGTAGCTGGCGAGCAAGGCGCCGCCAGCGCCAAACAGATTGATGCAAGCCGATTGGATGCCAAAAAAGGTGCCCAGCCGATGCGGGGGCATGATCTTGCTGATCATGCTTTGCCAAGCCGTACCGGTGAATCCGCCGCCCAGGGATTGCCAGCCGAGCAGCAGCACCGTCAGCAACAGCGCAAGATCTGTGCCAATCGCCGGGATCGAGAAGGCGACGAGCGCCAATCCAAAGTAAGGCGCCCGCTCCATGAGAGTCATGGCTAGCACCATGGGCTTGAATCGGCGCAAGCCCGCGACGTAGTTCGATGTCAGCAACTGCGGCACTTGCCAGCCAATATGAAAAAGTGTCGCCACAAAACCGATAAGCGCGGTTGATTCCGTGAGATAGGACAAGAACAAAGGCACTATGGTAACATAGGAAGCCAGCCCGGTGATGCTCAGACCGAAGAAGCTGCCGTCGAGGATATTGACCAGGGCATTGTGACGGAGCTTGTCCTGAAGATCTTGTGACAGCATATGACCTGCCTGTGGCGGAGAAGTCGCTAAACTCAGCAATTATAGCAGACATTTGTTCTAGGCAAAAGCAACAATGTAGCCGCTCGGCGACAGAGAATGGAAACTTCGACATGGCGATGACGGCAACGGAAAAAATACTGGCGCGAGCCAGCGGCAATCGCGTCGTAAAGCCCGGGGACGTCGTTGTTATCGAACCGGACGTGATCCTGAGCCACGACAACAGCGCTGCCATCGCGCAGTTATTCGAGCAGCTTCCGCATCGGCGAATCAGGTATCCGGAACGCCTGGCGATCACGCTCGACCATGCCGTACCTCCTCCCAGCGCCAGACATGCCCGGAATCACCAGGCGGTTCGACGCTTTGTTCGCGAACATGGCATTCGCAACTTCTATGAAGTCGGACGGGGAATCTGTCACCAGGTTCTGTGCGAAGAAGGATTAGCGGGTCCCGGCACGACCCTGCTGGGCGCGGACAGCCACAGCACGCATTTCGGCTGGCTGGGCGCGTTCAGCGCCGGGGTCGGGCGCAGCGAGATCGCTGCGCTGTGGGCGACCGGCGAGCTTTGGCTGCGCGTTCCGGAGACCATTCGCATTACGCTCTCAGGCGAACTCAGAACGGGGGTCACGAGCAAGGACTTGACTATCCAGCTGATAGGACGATTGTCGTCGGAAGGCGCGACCTACAAAGCTGTTGAATTCGATGGCGACGGCTTGAACTCCCTGAGTCCCGATTCACGGGCTGTACTCACGAACATGATGGCGGAGATGGGCGCCAAGAACGCCTGGATCGCGCCTGACGACATCACCTGGGCTTGGCTTGAGAACATGATGCGACGGACGCGAGCGCATGATTGTCGAGAACGGCTGGCGCATTTTGAGGAAAACGCCCTTTACGCGGATGTCGACGCGGACTATGCAGAACACCATCACCTAGATCTCAGTCGGATAGAACCGATGATGTCTTGCCCACACGCCGTCGACAATGTCCTGCCGCTTTCAGAAGTGGGCGAAACGCCGGTAGATCTCGGGTTTATCGGCACCTGCACCAATGGCAGGCTCGAGGATATCGCCGCTGCCGCGGAGGTGCTGCGCGGCAAGAAAATCCGCGCGCGGCTGCTCGTCATCCCGGCCTCGTCGATGGTTCTGCGCGATGCCAGCGAAGCCGGTTATATCGCCACCCTGATTGATGCCGGCGCAACCCTGGGCACGCCCGGCTGCGGACCCTGCATGGGCAATCACATGGGCGTTCTGGCGCCGGGCGAGGTCTGCATCAGCAGCGCCAACCGCAACTTCCGCGGGAGGATGGGCGAACCTGAGGCGCAGATCTATCTCGCCAATCCGGCAGTTGTCGCGGCAAGCTGCGTCGCCGGTTACATCATTCATCCAGCCGATCTGTTATAGGGAAGCTATGTCTACAAGCTCACACCGCGTCTGGAAATATGGCGATGACGTCAATACCGACGTCATCTTCCCCGGCAAGTATACCTATACGGTCAGCCATGATCCGGCAGAGCTGGCGCGTCACGCCCTGGAAGATCTGGATCCCCAATTTGCGGCGAATGTCCGGCCGGGCGATGTAATCGTTGCGGGCCGCAATTGGGGCAATGGCAGCAGTCGCGAGCAAGCGGTGACTTGTCTGGTACATGCCGGCCTCCGAGCGGTGATAGCCAGCAGCTTCGCGCGCATTTACTATCGCAATGCCATCAACAACGGCTTGCTGGCGATTCCCTGTCCGGAGATTGTATCTGTCGTGAGCGCTGGCGATGTCCTTGAGATCGACATGGAGAACTCGACATTGATATGGGATGGGCGCAAGTTCGACTTTCCTCCTCTGCCAGCGCAGGTACGGAAGATTCTGGACGCCGGTGGTATTATCCCCTATTTGCAAGCGAAGCGTCTCTAGTGTCTCCCAGAGTTCCCGACTATTAGGATTAGAACTTATCAATCTGTGAGGAATCCGGGAAAACTTGCATTCCGGCGCCGCGGACACGCTAGTGTATCTTTTTCGGTTGAAATAGGTTTAGACAGCTCTCGACAAGATATCCTTAACCCAAAAAACCGAAGCATCTGGTAGGGGCGGCTCGGTGGAGTCTGTTGAAATTCTACCCCACCCCCCGGCCCCCTCCCCGAGGCATCAGGGAGGGGGAGCTTAAAGAGCCGTTATGAATCATTATGGTCTTTTGTTTATATCCAACAGTGACTGGGCTTGGTCGTAAACTGTGATTTTCAACAGAGTCCGGTGAGTCGCCCGATATTCATTCAGTTTCTACTCGTCGGGCGATCCATCGGATCGCCTCTACCGGTTGTCAGGTGATTGTTGTTCTTTGTTTCAACCAAATTCGATACATTATCGTAGACACTGTGTGTAGCAATAGCTACAGCTTGTGTTAGAATAGGTCGCAAGCACGCGCCGAACTCGGAGACTTCATGCTAGCAATCGTCAACACCTGCGCTGTCATCGGCTTGGATGGTCAAATTGTCGAGGTGCAAACTGATTTCAATCCCCGCGCTTCGTTGCCCAGTTTTCATTTGGTCGGTTTGGCGGGCATCGCCGTCAAAGAAAGCAAAGAACGCGCCCGTTCCGCGATTCGCAACAGCGGTCTGCGCTTCCCGAACAAGTCTTATGTCGTCAATCTGTCACCCGCCGACATCAACAAACACGGTCCCGCCTACGATTTAGCGATCGCAATCGGCGTGCTGGCGGCGACCGATCAGATCCCTTTGCATGCGCTGGAAAACGCCTTGTTCATCGGCGAGTTGTCCCTGGACGGCGGCATCCGGCACGTCAAGGGCGTGATGCCTATGGTCTACACCGCCCGGCAGCATGATATCGAGACTGTTTACGTACCGGAAGACGACGCTGCCGAAGCCGGCTTGATTGAAGATGTCAAGGTCATACCGGTGCGTTCCATCGGGCAGTTGGTGGAACATTTGTACCAATTGAACCCTGTCCAGCCCTACCGCACCGATCCCTCAGAAGTGAATTCGCAAGAGCCGCTGGCCGAGGGACTGGTCGACTTCGCCGACATCCGCGGACAAGAACATGTCAAGCGCGCGCTGGAGGTCTCCGCGGCTGGCAATCACAACATCATGCTTTCGGGACCGCCAGGCGCCGGAAAGAGCCTGCAAGCCCGTTCCATGCCCGGTATTCTGCCGTCGCTGACCTTGCAGGAGGCATTGGAAGTGACGCGCGTCTATTCCATCGTGGACATGCTGTCGCAGGACAATCCTTTGATACGGCAGAGGCCCTTCCGCGCGCCTCACCATACGATTTCGCAGGTTGGTTTGGTCGGCGGGGGCAGTATTCCCAAGCCCGGCGAAATCAGTCTGGCGCACCGCGGCGTGCTCTTCCTGGACGAAATCAATGAATTGCCGGCCAAAGTGTTGGAGGTGCTGCGACAACCGATTGAGGACAAAGTTGTCACTATCAGCCGCGCCCAGGGCAGCGTCACCTTCCCCGCCAATTTCCTGCTGGTTGGCGCGCGCAATCCTTGTCCTTGCGGCTTCTACGGCGACCCGACGCAAGCCTGCAACTGTACGCCCAATCAGATCAAGCGTTACCAGACCAGGCTCTCCGGTCCCTTGTTGGATCGTATCGATATGCATGTGGACGTGCCGCGGGTGGATTTCGACAAGCTGATGGGTCGAGGCGAGGGCGAAAGCTCGTCGGAGATCCGGCGTCGAGTCGAAGCCGCGCGAGCAAAACAGATTGCCCGCTTTGGGGAGCATCCGGGTCTATTTGCCAATGCCGATATGTCCGTCAGCGAAATCGACCAGTTTTGCGCCCTGACGGCGGAAGCGCGACAGGTACTGACGCTTTCGGTGCGTAAACTGCAGTTGAGCGCGCGCAGCTATCACCGGGTGCTCAAGCTGAGCCGCACGATCGCCGATCTGGATGCTTCAGTTGACATTCATGTGCAGCACATTGCCGAAGCGCTGCAATATCGGCCGCATAGCGACTGACAAGTTGCATGTTGGCACTGAAGACAGGGGTGGGGCTCAGCGTGGACGTTATTCAGCGGAAAGCCCGAAGCATTGCGCAAGACGAATCTCCAGGACGCGATCGAGGCTGAAATTGTCGATCTGAACATAAGACGCGTCGGTCGCGGCCAGGGCAGCCTTTGGCGCCAGACCGATCAATTCCGTGCCTGCCACAGTCACGCCCAGGTTACGCGCCTCTTGGCGCAGGGCTTCTATCGCACGATGGATGGACGTGATCCGGTAATTCGTCAGATTCATTGATACCTGCGCCGATCCCTTGACTAAAAGGCCCAGCGCCATGAGATGCGGCAGGCCGCCGGAAGACTCGCGCACAGCCCGAGCGATGCGGCGAGCGACTGCGACATCGTCTGTCGACAGGTAGACATTGAAGGCGATCAAGATATCGCGCGCGCCGATGGCACAGGCGCCCGGGGTGCCCAAAAAGCGCGGTCCGAAATCGGGGCGGCGTTCATCACTCAAACCGATACAGTCGCGCAAAGCCTCATAACCGCCACGACGGATGTCTGCCAGCCGCCGATACCTGTCCTGAAGCGTCGCTTCTCCGTACAAGAAAACGGGTATCCGCAGTTCCACCCCGACGCGCGCGCCAAGCTCGCGAGCCAGCCGCACACAGTCATCCATGCTCACGTTATACAGCGGCACGAAGGGCAGGACGTCGGCGGCGCCGATACGCGGGTGCTGCCCGGAATGACAGTCCATATCGATTAACGCCGCTGCAACCTGTATCCCCGTGAAAGCCGCCTCGACCACCGCTGCCGGTTCGCCGGCGAAGGTGACAACCGACCGGTTGTGATCGACGTCGCTTTCCCAACCGAGGACTGCCACGTTTTCTGTCGACGAAATAGCCGCGACGATTTCGCCGACGACCTCGCTTCTCCGCCCCTCTGAGAAATTCGCCACACATTCAACGATCCGCCGCATACCCTTAGCCAGTGTTTAATCAAATGAGAATCCATATCGATCAAGATCTTCATCATACCAGATCGAAATCTCACCAGTAGCCATTTCAAATTGCTCTGGATAAGGCTCCCAAGTTGAACTATAGTGCGGCGAGCGGGCGAGTAAACCTGCCCGGTCAACGGAGAGACAGGTATGAGCGACCGGCAAAAAGCAGCCAGTTCTTCATTGAGCAAGGACATCCGAACTTTGGGCAACCTCCTCGGCGTCATTACCCAGGAGCAGGAAGGTATCGAGGCATTTGACCTGGTGGAGGAGATACGGGCTGTTTCCAAGGCGCGGCGGAGTGGCGATGCGGAGGCGGCATTCAAGCTGGCTCATCGTCTGGAGTCGCTGCCCCTAGAATCCAAAAGCGTACTCATTAAGGCATTCTCCAACTATTTCCAATTGATAAATATTGCCGAGGACTTGCAGCGCATTCGTGTGATTCGCCAGCGCGAGGCCAAGGGCGCCCTCAAAGAATCGATCCGAAACGCGGCGCGCGCCCTTAAAGAGAACGGGAAAAGCGCCGACCAGGTTCGTGAACTCTTGAACCAGACGCGCCTTCGGCTCGTGTTCACGGCGCATCCATCCGAAGCCAAGCGCCAGGAGATTCTCATCAAGCTGCGCCACATCGCCTCCATGATGGAAGTACGCGACCGGCATAATCTGCTCCCGCGCGAACTACGTAAACTGGAAGACGATCTGGCGGAAGAAGTCGAAGAACTCTGGCAGACCCGCCCTATTCGCGCGACCAAGAAACAAGTTGCCGACGAGGTTGACTTTGGCATTTATTTCATCCGTTCGGTTGTTGTCGATGTTGTGATCGACATTTACGAAGATCTGCAGCAGGCGCTGGAAGAATATTACCCGGAGGACGATTGGTCGGAGTTGCCGCCAGTATTGCGCTACGCATCCTGGATTGGCGGCGACCGCGATGGCAACCCAAACGTGACAACCGATGTTACGCTGCAAACCCTGGCGACTTTGCGGCGGACCGCGCGCCAGATTTACCTTGAGGAAGTCGAGAATCTGATACAGCACTTGACGCAAGATACCGAGAGCGTCTGCCTCTCCCCCGATCTCCGCTCGGCGCTGACCGACGGCGGCGAGGAGCGCGCGTTGTATCCGGGCGAGGCTTATCGCCAGCAGATGTCCAGGATTCACGCCCGGCTGACAGATGACAGATACCGTTCCAGCCGCGAGCTACTGGACGATCTGTTAGTGGTACAGCGCAGCCTGAAACAGCATCGAGGCGCGCGCTCTGCGATGGGCTCCGTGCAACGCCTGGTGCGCAAGGTCCGGTTGTTCGGTTTGCACCTGGTTCCGCTTGAAGTGCGTGAAGACGCCGGCTTGCACGCGGCAGCCCTGGATGAGATGTTCCGATTCTTTGATATCAATGACGGATATCTCTCGCTGCCTGAAGAAGAAAAGCAGGACCTGCTAAGTTTTGAGATAGGCAATCGCCGGCCTTTATTCCCGATAGACATAAGCGTATTCACTGAAACGACGCAAAGTATCATCCGAACCTGGCAGATGATCGGCACTGCGCATCGGCAAAATGACCCGATCGTGATCGACACCGTAATCGCCAGCATGTCGAAGCAGCCCAGCGATGTTTTGGCAATGTTGCTATTCGCCCGAGAAGTCGGCATCGACAGCGATGTCTACATTGTGCCTTTGTTCGAGACCATAGACGACTTGTATCGGGCGCCAGAGATCATGACGCAGCTGTTCGACAACGTCGAATACCGCAAGTACCTGAATTCGCGTTCAGGCAAGCGCGGCTTGCGTCAACAAGTGATGATCGGTTACTCCGACAGCAGCAAGGACGGGGGCTATCTGGCGTCGAACTGGAATCTGTACAACGCCCAGCGAATTCTGACCAGCACCTGCGTTGATCGAGGCGTGTCCCTGGAGTTGTTCCATGGCCGCGGCGGCAGTATCGGCAGAGGCGGCGGACCAACCAACCGCGCCATCTTGTCGCAACCGCCGGAGTCCCTGCGCGGCGGCGTCAAGATCACCGAACAGGGCGAGGTCATCGCCTATCGTTATAGCAACAAGGGCATTGCGCATCGTCACCTGAATCAAGTCTTGAACGCAGTCTTGATTGGCATGGGCTTGCAGGAGGAACGGCATGTGTCGCCGGATTACCTGCTGGCTATGGCTGAACTGTCGCGGATGAGCAGCGACGCATACCGGCATTTTGTCTACGAGAGCGACGGCTTTATCGAATACTGGCAACAAGCGACGCCAATCAACGAATTAAGCATGATGCAGATCAGTTCGCGCCCGGCAAAGCGTACAAAAAAAGGTGGTTTCGCCACGATGCGCGCCATCCCCTGGATGTTCAGCTGGATGCAGAGCCGCGCCATCGTGCCGAGTTGGTACGGGATCGGCAGCGCCTTCCAAAGCTATTGCGAAAATTATAGCGACGGCATTGATCGCTTGCGCGAGATGTATCAGAAATGGGCTTTCTTCAACGCCATCATCGACAATGCGCAGTTGGACGTTGCCAAAGCGGATATGGGCATTGCCGAGCTATACGCCTCGTTAGTAGATCCGCCGGAACTGCGCGACCATTTCTTTCAACGTATCAAGAATGAGCATGCGCTTAGCAGCGCGATGATTATGAAAGTTACCCAGCAGGATGGTTTGCTGTCCAATATGGCGGCGATAAAGACCTCGATTGAACGGCGGAATCCTTATGTCGATCCGCTCAACTTCATGCAGGTTGCGCTCCTGCGGGAACTGCGCCAACTTGATTCGGATGCCAAGGATCGCGATGCTGTGTTAGGCGCTACGTTGGCCACGATCAACGGGATTGCCGCAGGAATGAAAACGACCGGCTAAGTCATGCCTCGGGCGAGTGCCAGTCCGGCGACGCGAAGCGCTGTATTTCCAAGAGATAACCGTCCGGGTCCCGGACAAAGAAATGATAAATCTGGTACTGTTCGTTGGCGCGCGGCGCGTGTTCGCAGGTCCAGCCCCGCGATGTGATGCGCTTGTACCAGCCGTCGACGTCCGCCGTAACCAGGGTGAAAATGAGATTGTCCCGGCTTGTCTCGCCGGTTTCACGTTCGCATATCCCCAGGAACGCGGCGTCCCCTGTCACACGATATATGCGACAACTGCCTTGGTCCAGAACGAGCGGAAAGCCAAGTATGTCTTGATAGAACCATTCGGAACGCCCGAGATCGCGGACATAGAGAAACGTAATCTGTGCATCTACAGGGAGGGTCTGCATTATGGAACTGACCTCGCGCTTAGCCGTCGAAACTTTGAATATTTAACCTGAAGACGAACCAACTTATGTTCCGCCGGCGCTCTCGGCAAGAGCAAATAGCGAATCCACGCCGGGATCGCGCAGGAATTCATTCCGCGTGTCAATAGTTAATGGGGCTTGTTCCGCGGGCAGCAAAGCCCAGAACAATTTTGGATCGACAACTTGTCCCGTTCCAATTTCGGCGTAGGATCGCAGCAGTTGGAAGAATTGCTCGTCGCCCATATCCTGGCGCAGATTATGCAGCATCTGCGCGCCGCGAAGATAAATCGCGTTGATGTATTCACGGAAGGTATTGAACTCGTAGACCTTGCTGTCAACATCGCCCTGCGGGAAATAACCCGCCACGCGAAAGGTCCACCACCAATTCTTGTCCGCCGGATAATGCGATTCGATGAACAGGTACTCGCTGTAAGTCGCCAAGGCTTCGTCAAGCCAGGGATGGAGCGCGGCATCGCTTCCAATAAGCGCATACCACCACTGATGAGCGACTTCGTGAACGGATACCAGCGTCAGATAGTTATAGGGTGTTCCGTCAAACTGGGCGAACCAGGCCGAGCCCACATAGACCAGACCGGTGAATTCCATACCATCGGGGAAGTCGCCCTGCACGACAACCAGTCGCTCACGGGGGTATTTGCCAAAGAGCCTTTCAAACAATTCCAGCGCTCGAATCGTTATTGTTAAAACATGGGAAGCGCTATTCTTGCCGTTGATATTGACGCCGGCTTGCGAATCGCGCAGCGTGTATACGGCGACGCCAACTCCGCTAGCGGTACGGCCTTCGTGCAGTTGAAACTTCTCACTCAGGCTGATGGCAAAGTCGCGCGATCCCCGCAATTCGACTTGCCAAAAGCCCGGCTCCAATTCCTTGATTTCGCCCGGCGCAGCCAGTTGCAGGTCCTCCGTCGCGCCTTGCACATGCACTTCCACCCGCCAATCCGCAAGATCGTAGACGATCTGTTCTCCGAAGTTTGCGGGGCTGTGGATGCGCCATTGCTTGTTAATGCGCGCGGCAACGTTCGGCAGAAAATGCGCCAGATTCAGCTGACGCGGGCTGTAACCGAAGAAACCGCGAAAGGCGCGCATGCCATCTCGTATCACATCGGGGAGCAAGCGAAATCGTATTTCAATTTCTATGGCGCAGCCCGGGGGCAAAGCGGTGGCCAGCGGGATTTCCAGCCTGTTTGAGTCAAGTTCGTGGTAGGCGGGAGATTCGTCGACCAATAGCTCGTCGAGTACAAAGCTGTCATCCCATTGGTTGGCTTGAACGTCCAGGATAATGGATTCCAAAGGAGCGTCTTCGCGATTCGTGAAGGAAAGGCGTTGATCGACGCTGGCAGCCTTTTGCGCATAGTCAATATCAACCCGGGCCGCAACTTGACGGGCGGCGCTTGCACCATCATCAATGCCACAAGCATATGGATACGAGGGTGTGGATTCGGCGGTCGCGGCGGTCGCGGCTGTATTCTCCGGCGCTGCGCTCCGAGTCGGCGAAGCGGGCTCGCTAGTGACGTCCAGGCGCAAATTCGGCGCATTGGACGGCGCCGAATCGACAGCTGGCGGGACACTGCCGAGATTGCATGCGGATAGCAAAGCGCAGGTGAACGCTGTCAAGCCGAGTAATTTGAGCATGATCTGCATCTTACAGTCAGTAACAGCCTTGCACAATGCGCGGTTCATGAGCGGGTAGTGTATCCTTTAAGGTTGAAACAAATAAGTTTAACCACCGAGGTCACCGAGCGCGCCGAGAATAATCCTACAATATTGTTGCTCTGCGTGTTCTTCGCACATTTTCGGTGAAATGAATAAACTAATTTAGACCGACTTCAATACACTACCGCTTTGAGGGTGCATTTCAATATTTTGGGACGATGGACAGGGCAATCGCAGCAAAATCAATATACGTCATATATCACATAAATCTGGCAAATGTAGGGGCGGCTCGCTGAGCCGCCCGTTTTTATCGACCGTCTATTCGTGGGCGTTTCAACGAAACGCCCCTACATCGCCTCCTTTTTGGCAGGCAAGGGCTTAAATCTCGGTGCTCTCGGTGTCGACGGGCTGTGTCTACGCGCCCCTCGGTGGTTAATTGCCAATAATCTGAAATACAGCCCCGCTTTGATTGACGATATGACCTTGTCGAAAAGATGTGTTATCCTTCCCGGCAAGTTTTACTCGCCGTTCCGCCGCCCGGCAGCTGCCCGAGATCGTCGATGAACGCGACCGCAAATGTGAGTTTACAGCAAAAGATTGTCGCGGCGATACGCCTGTCTCGCTGGCGTGAACATGTTCCATTTACAGTTCCGCTTAGCCTCGTTGGAAGCCTGCTGGCGATAGAAGCCACCGGAGCGGAGGTTGATTGGCGCGTCTTCGCAGTGATCGCCGCAAACATTTTCTCAATGTCATTCGCATTTGTGATCAACAATATCGCCGACGCGCCGGACGACGCCTTGAATCCCCAGAAAATGCGCCGCAACGTGATAAGCAATGGCGTAATGTCGTCTCGCGAAGGATGGTTCCTGGCGGCGTTAACTTCGGCCTGCGCGCTGTTGCTCTATGCCCTAAGTGGCGTCTGGGCTCTGGCATTTGGCGGGGTAACGCTCCTTCTGTGTTTTTTGTACTCGGCGCACCCATTTCGTCTGAAGGCGCGTCCGGTCACAGATGTTTTGACCCACGCCTTGATGCTCAGCGGTCTTTTGATGATGACAGGCTATTTCGCCTACGATACCGATCCACAGGTGTCTTGGCTGGTGATCCTCGCGGCGATACTCTTTTCCGCATACGGCCAATTCTATAATCAGATTGACGACTACGAGCTGGACAAATCGGCCGGACTCCAAAATACTGTGGTTTTGCTGGGCAAGCCTTTGACGCGACTGCTGAGTTTCGCGTCTTTACTAGGCGCGCTTTTGTGCATGGCGGTCTCTATACTATATGGCTTGTTCCCGCCCTGGCTGGGTCCCTTCCTGATCATCGGTTTCCTCATCGTCGTGATGTTTCCCTGGGAATTCGATATGCGGGGCAACCTGGCAACGGACGGGGGCAACGTGCAGCGTCCGGGACTTATCGTCGCGAACCTGGTCGCGATGGTGTGGCTAGCGTCCGCGATGGGCGTCTTGTCCATCGGATAAGCGCGTTGTGCTAGAATTGCGGTAAGGAGGACCACGATCGGGACAGATCATGGAAACGATACATCAGATTCTATTCAACACGCATATCTTGTATTCTTTGGCTTTGGGATTGTGGGCAACCATCATCGCCGCGCGCAAAGACCCCATCGGCGGGAACTATTGGGGCGCCATGTTGACCTATGCGCTGCTGGCCGGCGTGACATTGCTGATAGGCATTTTACTCTTGGCGACCGGTTATCAGCCGCGCTCCGGCCGAGTGATCGTCTATGTGCTTTACATGTTCTGGCTGGTGATCATCATGCCGGGCACCTTCACCATGTTAAGAGGCCGTGACGATCGTTCCGCCGCCATCGCTTTTGCCCTGCTCGCATTCTTCAACTTCTCCACCTCAATCAGCATGATCGAACGCGAACTGGTAGGACCCTGGATCGAATTGACCTGACACGGCTCGGCGTCAAGCACAGGGACATCGTCGGGTCATGTTGCAGGCGCGTTCGCGGGGGATTTGCGCGCGAAAGCATTGGAACAGCATATGGGTAGTTCTGGCAAATTGGACCAAAGACCAGCCTGGACCCGGGAACGGATATCGGAGGCGCTGGGTGAATCCGCGCTCCAGTTAATCGCGACCATCGCAAAACATGCGCATGCGGAAGGCATCTCAATTTACCTGGCGGGTGGCGTCGTAAGGGACCTGGTACTAGAGCGTGAGAATCTGGACCTGGATTTTGTGCTGGAGGGCGATGCGATAGCCTTCGCTCGTAAGCTGGCGCGGATCTACGGGGGCGAAACTGAAAGGCACATCCCCTTTGGCACCGCCAAGTGGAAACTCGATAGCGCGGCAATTGACAATTTGTCCCTGGGAAGCGGGGTAATTCCCGCGCAAATCGATTTTGCGAGCGCGCGAACGGAGGAATACCGCGCGCCGGCTGCGTTGCCCGCGGTGGAGCCGGGCTTGATCGCGCAGGATTTGCGGCGCCGCGACTTCACCGTTAACGCGCTGGCGCTACGAATTGAAGCCGGAACATGCCCCTGGGATATGCTCGATCCCAGCGACGGTTACAGCGATATCCTTGGCAAGCAGATCCGTGTTCTGCACGACCGGAGCTTCATCGACGATCCAACGCGCATATTTCGGGCATACCGCTTTGCGACCCGCTTTGGCTTCACGATTGAATCAGACACGGCAGATAGCTTGCGCGAGGCGATTCCTGTCATTGAGCGCCTCAGCGGAGAGCGGATTCGCCATGAATTGGACTTGATTTTGCGCGAAGAATATCCAGAGCGAATTATCGCTAATCTCTCCGCGCTGGACATATTCGCGCAGATTCACGACTCTTTTCGCATTAGCGTGCGATCAGCCGAGCAATTCGTGCGTTTGCGCGAAGACATGCCCAAGATGCGCGGGAACTCCGACGACATGGCTCGCTTGGGATGGCATTTGCTCTTCTCAAGCATAGCGGAAGATGATGCGCTTTTGATTTGCGCTCGCCTGGACTTGACGGGGGAATTAAGCAATTCTATCGCGGGATTCGCGCGCCTTCTGGCAAAGGTCGATTGGCTGGGCGCGCCCGCGAGCAAAGCCAGCGCGATCACGCGATTCCTCGACGGCATTTCGGAAACCGCCTTGCGCGCCGGTCTGATTTGCAACATCAATGAGTACGCAGTCAAAGAGCGCATGGAGTTATATATGGCGGACTGGCGCCATCGCCGGAGCATCATTGACGGAAACGCGTTGATTCGCGCCGGATTGACGCCGGGACCAATCTATCGCGAAATCCTGGACAAGCTCCGCGGCGCCTGGATCGATGGCGAGATCGAGTCGGAGGATCAAGAGCGCGAGCTATTCTTGAAGATGGTTGAAGAAGCGCAATAGCGCAGTTTTGCGGCTGATCGCTAGAGACGCCGCGCCTGAACCAGCCGAGTTGAATCGCGCAACTATCGCAATTGTCTTTAGCAGTTTCAGCGGCTTCGTATGCAATCATTCACTTTTAGGCAAGTTTCTCGTAAGCAATTATCGCTAGTCTAGGAGTGCGTCAGTTATCCAAGAGGGTTATGCAACAATGGAAAATGTCACAGTTGGATTAGCCTTGGTGGCGGGATTTCTCTCCTTTATCTCGCCATGTGTTCTGCCGCTGGTTCCGGCTTATATCGGCTATATGGGCGGAAGATTGACCCATAACGTGGCGCGGCAGACATCGGCGGGCGGCGCCTCCGCGGTTGGGGTCACAGTGCGCCTGCAGATGCTGCTGCACGGCATGGCCTTTGTACTGGGCTTCACCCTGATTTTCGTCCTGATTGGATTCCTCACGACGGCGCTCGCCAGCATCGCGGGGCAATTCGTCAGCACGTTCACGGAAAGCATCGGCCGCATTGGCGGAGTCGTCATCATATTCTTTGGTTTGCAATTCATGGGTTTGCTGCCAAGGTTCTTCCGCTGGCTGCGCGCCAAGAGCAATGCCGGTTTGCTCGACAATGCGCTGCTGAGCATCGTATTCGCCTTCCTTGCCAGCGCCGTCATTTACTGGGGATTCGTCGAGCAGATCGTCATCGCCTTGCCATTAGCGGGGGCGCTGGTAGTTGCCATGTCCGTTAATGGCGCATTTACCCAACCCGCGGTCTTTTGGAATCGTATTCTCGACCGGCTGGATTTGATGATTTACTCCGACACGCGCGGCGATGTCGCGGGTTCGAGCCGTGAGGGGCTGCTCGGTTCGGCCTTCATGGGTATGGTTTTCTCCGCCGGCTGGACGCCCTGCATTGGTCCGCTGCTCGGTACCATACTCACTGTGGCTGCGGCAACAGGCGCTACGACCGGCGACATCGTACAGGGCATGCTCCTGCTAACGGCTTATTCGATCGGCCTTGGCATCCCCTTTGTTATTACGGCGCTGCTGATGAATAGCGCCCAGGGCGTTCTCCGGCGCCTGCAGAGACACATGCGCAAGATCGAGCTATTCAGCGGTACGCTGCTGATCATTATCGGTTTGCTGGTTGCGAGCGGGCAATTGCAAAGCTTGAGCCAGACTTTCTCGCAGGGAGACTTTGCCGATTTCACTTTTCGCGTGGAAGAATGTGGCGTGGGGTATTTCGAGGGGCGTGTCGGGCTTAGCCATGTCGGAGCCTGCTTGAGCGGGACGCTAAGTCCTGTGGCCGTCAATCAAAGCGCTAGCGGAAAATTCACGGAGGACGTTGCTCGGTTGGAATACCTCTTCCATGCCGACGAAGGCACAGTCATCGACGTCGAGGTACGAGGGCTGGGAAACGAAGTGCCGGATTTCACAGTGACGCTGTATTCACCCGTTGAGGCGTCAATCGCGACCTCGGACAAAGCCAGCAGCGTGATAGCCGATGACATGTTCTATCCTTTAACACAGGTATCGCTCGAACAGGACGGCCTGTATCGCCTTGTCCTGCAAAAGGGCGAAACAGGCGCTGAGGCGCGATTCCGCGTTAAAGCGCGAGAATCTCAGCCGCTGGCTTTGACGAGCGACGATGACGCTTCTGACGAAGAAGCGGATGTTTTGGGTTCTCTCACCTCGTTAGCGGAGAACGCTCTGGGCAGTCTTAGCGATATCGCGAGCGAATTGGGTCCTGCGGTCGGTTTGGCAGAAGGCAACCGGGCGCCCGATTTCACGATTACTAGCGTTGACGGCCAAGAACTGGACTTGTCCGATCTGCGCGATAAGGTAGTCCTGCTCAATTTCTGGGGCACCTGGTGCGGTCCCTGCCGGAGGGAAATGCCGGAATTCCAGAAAGCCTACGAGGAATGGCAGGACGAGGGATTCCTGATCCTGGCCATCGCCTACAATGATACTGAAGCCGCGATCAGGGATTTCCGCGATGAATTCGGCCTTACGTTTCCGCTGGCGCTGGATGATAGCGGCGAGATCAACGACAGCTACGCCGTGCAGACTCGGCCTAGCACGTACATCATCGGGCGCGATGGACTTATCTGGACGAAGCACTTCGGCATCATGACCGAGCCACAGCTGCGGGAGCTATTCGATGACATGTTTCCGGAACATTGACCGACGGATAGAGTCGGACTAATCTGCGTTGGATATCAGTGATTAGCAAGCTGATTCAAGTCGCGGTCGCGCTGCTTTGTTTGGGCGCGGCTGCCGCTGTTCTGCGCGATAATGGCTTGCCGACAAGCGCTTCAAGAGTTAGCGAGTCGGGTCAGAGCCGCGCAGCGACGATCGGGGCGGCAGCGCCCGCGTTCACACTACAAACGCACCGGTTAGAAAACTTCATACTGCGTCCAGCGCCTGGCGCGACCGTGCTCAACTTCTGGGCGACCTGGTGCCAACCCTGCCGCGCCGAAATGACGCAACTGCAAGCGATGGTCGAGTCCAATCCCGAATCGCCGCGCATAATCGCAGTCAATCTCGGCGAGACATTCACATCTGTGCGAAAATGGGTCGACGACTTGGGCTTAACTTATACCGTGCTGCTTGATCCGCAGTTCAGCGCCGCGTCGCTTTATGGGGTGCGCGGACTGCCGACGACCATTCTGCTTGATTCGCAGATGATGGTAAAACAGGTCTATTTTGGACCGGTGAGCGCTTCTGAACTGCTCCGGAGCATTGACAGTTTCGCTAAAGGATCGTGACTGAATAGTCAGATGAATTCCATCATTTCCTGGTCCCGAAGGATAGGTCGCTTTGGCGCGCGCAAGTGGCTGTGGATTGTGATGAGCGCCCTTGGCATATACATCAGCTTGCCCTGGTTGGCGCCGACCCTGGCCAAGGCTGGTTTATACGGTCCCGCCGATTTTATCTATACGATTTATAGTCCCTTTTGCCACCAGTTCGCCTTTCGATCGCCCTTCTTGTACGGCGAGCAGCCCTTCTATCCGCGCGGCGCGGCCGGCACCACCTACAAGCCCTTTGAAGAATTCGCAATCGAGTCTCCTCGATTCCTCGATCAATATCGATATTGGCAGGCTGCCTATTACGGCGACGCGGCGACATCGACGCCGACGCTTGACGATTTGCAGGTCTTCAGCGTGGCGCAGCAATTCGCCGCGAGGCATTTCATCGGCGACGAGACAGTTGGCTACAAAACGAGCCTCTGCGCGCGCGATCTGGCAATCTACACGATGATCTTCGTTGGCGGGCTAATCTACTGGCGTTATCGCTGGCGCATTCGCCCCTTGCCGCTTCTCGTTTACCTTTTCGTCGGTTTGGGACCGATCGCCCTGGATGGATTCAGCCAATTACTCAGCTACCCGCCATTCGAGTTCTGGCAAGTCAGAGAAACGGAACCGGTCTATCGGCTGGTCACCGGAGGCTTATTCGGGCTGATGAGCGCGTGGCTGGCTTTTCCGCATATCGAGCGGTCGATGGACGACATCGCCAGAGGGCTCGAAGCGACTGATCATAGCGCGGTTGAATAAGCTCCCAAGCGCCTAAGGCGAATCGGTATCGTCTTCCGGCTTGCTGAGGCGCGACAGTCTCGCATCCATATTCGGCTTGTCGCTTTTGCGCGGCTTTGGCCTTCGGGGATCTGGCTCTTCGTCAACAACTATGTCGAATCGCTCGTAGTGACTTGTGATCTGCGACGGTTTGGGAACCGGCGAATTGTTTAGCAGGTTCTCCAAACCGGAGCGCGCTTCGTCCAGTTTGTCAGTCACCGCGCCAATAATCGAATTACTTGCCGCTTCCGAAGTCGGCGCATCTCGCGCGTCCTGGACAGGAATTGTTTTGCGCGCCGATCCCCGCGCTGTCGATGCGGTTCGTGACCTTGCGGACCGTTCCTGGCTATCCAGCGCCATCTCGACCGTCGACAACTCCTGCATCAGATGCTGGGTCAGCAGACGATGATCGCGCAATTCGGATTCGGCGATTGTCAACTGCTGCTGCTGCAAATTCAGTTGATTCTGAAGGCGTCGCGCGCCAAATTCGTCCCCCGCCTGCAGGACTCGGTCAACCTGTTGGTCCAGGTCCGCCACTTGGCGCATAAGAGATTCAATCCTCGCTTGCAGATCGTCCTCGTAGTCTAGCGCCTCTTGCAGTCGTTGGCGCAAGGACTGGACCGATCGACGCGGGTTCTTTTCCGCGTCATCGGCGTTCAGCTTGATCCGGGCCAAGGGGGACCTGGGATTCCTGCCCCTCAGGTCATTGACTTGCGCGTTGACTAGGGTATTTATCTTGTCGAATAGACTTGACATCGTTCTCCTTACTTAATAAACCGACGCGCTCAATAGAGCAGAGGGGTCTGTGATATTTTTGTGAGCACGGCAGACCCTTTCGCTGCCGCCGAGCAGCTTTTCCCGGCGCAATTGCGTTCCGCTACGCCTATTATAACGCAAGTGAAGGACATCGCGTTTTAAGTGTCATCACTCTTGTGGGCAATCGCCTCGCCAGTCCAATTGATAAACAGACATGTTTTGGCCACCAGCGGCTCGCGCCGCCCGCCCTTCAGATGTGAACACGAGACAGAGTCGCTGGTCAGCGCTTGCCCGGCTCGGAATCTGGTCGGGAAAAGCAAAGAGGAACTTGACGCCTCGCGACTCGAGCAGAGCCCATAATGCCTCTGCGTCGCCCAATATCGGAATCACTTCGGGCGTGAGCAATCCAGCCAGATCCAGGATGCCGCGCCGAGCAAAGTATCCAAATGCCCCAATGTCGTGACCCGCTACCAAATCATCTTCCGCGACATTGGCGCTGATCCAGTTCGCGGTCCGCACCATCTCCTCATTCACTATCGCAACATCCTCGCGGAACACCATCGGCCCGACTGCCAGCGCGAAGACGGCGCCAGATGACAATGTCGCGCCCAGCCAGGCTCGCGACAGAATACGACTGAACCGTCGCCAACGCAGATTGTTCATGGCATAAGCCAAACCGATGCCGCCGCAAAGAATGATCGGGGGCAAGATCGGGATCAGATACCTGCCGTGCTGATACGCTGCCGGCAGCCGAGCCGCATAGAGCAGGACAAGCGCGGCAACCCAGAATAAGGGCAGAATCGCAATCAATGTCGGAAGGCGGCAGCGGCCGCGAGCCGCAAGCCACATGTATACCGCCAGTCCCGGTAGAACAAGGAACTGTGCCCCGGCGCATACCGGAAGCAGGATACTGAGGATACGCGACAGGATTGGCGCTCCCAACAGGATTTGCTGTTGCTGCAATTTCGCGGTGACGCTCGAAGGCAGCAAGGAGCCGGTCAAGGTCCAGTTGAAATAGAGGTAGGGCAAGACGATAACAGCAAAGGTCAAGAGCGCAATCGAAGCATAAACCACAAGCCGCGCGAGAGTTGGCCTCAGCGGTTTGACATCCGTCGCTCCGCCCAGGTCCGTCTGAGATTTCCTGCCTGTAGCGCAGGGCGTTGCCATGAGTGTATGAGTGGCACCGCTTGCGATTATGGAGACCAAGACAAGCGCGCCGAGCAGCAACCCTTCCGGCCGCGTCAAGGTCACAAGCCCGGACAGCAAACCCAAGGTGATGGCATGCCTTGCACTTAGCGTGGAGGCGCGGCGCAAGCAGATCCGCCAAGCCCAGTAAATCAGCGCTGTCGTCAGCAAAGAGAAGACGATCGTCTCCATACCCGCAACTGCCGACCAAAGCAGATGCCATGTTCCAAAGCACAGGGCTGGGGGCAGCCAGAACCATTGCGCATGCCATGAACAGAGCCAGGCTGACATGCGCGCCATCAACATCCCCAGCAATGCCAGAGCCGCCGCGCCAAGGGCAAGGGTCCAGAGTGGATAGGCAATGCCCAGCTTGTAGCCGATTGCCAACAAAACGACATACAGCGGAGATGTTGACGCGGCGCTTGCCGCGCCCGGCACGAGCGCCCATTCCCCGCGTTCCGCCAGGTTGCGGGCGTATCCTTGATGTATCCAACTGTCGTCCAGTGGGAAACCGCCGCCGCCGCTGGCCTGGTAGAGCCCGGCCGAGGCAAAGGAAACGATGAGAATCACAAGATCAAGATGCTTTTGGCGAGTCATGCAGGAACTCATACAGACGGGCATGTGGAAGGTCTTCCAAGAGAATCTGACGCAGGAACGTCGGTGGATCGTCAAGGTCGAACTGAAGCTCCCGCGGCGCGGCGCGCGCGAATCCGTCATCGGTCACGTGTTCCATCAGGATGTAGCCGACGGCGTATTTGGCGGCTATCTCGAAGGCGACATCAATGGATTCATTAGGCAATGAAACGCCAGTCAAACCCAACTGGTAATAGAGCCGCGCCGGATCATTGATCATAACACGAGCATCGTCCGGCAAAACTGAACGGATGGCGGCGTAGGCGGCGGGAAGCGACGGTTCTTGACTCATGCCGGCGCGGTCTGCGATCACAAGAGAAAGGCAAGCGCCGGTGATCACTACAGTTATCGAAAACAGCGCTTTGGTATAGCCGCGATTCCAGGATTCCCTTCGTTTGGCGATCCAGTTGATGGCGTCGTCCAAGCCCAAAACGCCCAAGACGGTCCAAAAGGGAAACAACGCAGCGACTGCATGGAAGAGGCCGCCGCGGTAGCCCGGCAACGGAAAGACCAGACACATCAACAGGTGGATACCGATGGCGCAGACCCAGAATCCGCTAAGAAGAGGATTCCGCCGTCTGCGCCAAAAGCCAATCAACATGAAAGGCGCGAGTACGATCACTCCCTCAACCGCGACAAAGGTTCCGATACCATTTGCTATCCCGACAGCGCGGGTTCTCGCTAAAGTTTCGAGGCCGTCAGCAAAAAAATTCCCCGGCGACGCATCGTTGGGATAATTGAACAAGTCGTCATATTCGCGGAACCAGATGGCTCGCAAGCCCCCTTCGGGCAATACGGCGCCTATCGCGTTCAGATTACGCAGGAACCAGGGAAACATGGCGAGCATGTAACATGTGAAGACCAAAGCCGCATAAAGGCTCCGATTCCAGCCAGTTCGCGAGCGCATCCCCGACTTCCCATACTGAAGCCAAAGGCTGACCAGAAGCGCAGTGAACAGCATTAATATGCCGTCGGGACGCGTCAGGTGACAAAGCCCGGCGAATAGGCCGGTCAAGGCGGCATACAGAAAGCGATTCCCGTTCGATTTTGCCGACATGCCGATCAACAGCAGACAGAGCGACCCAAAAAGCGCGTAGGGGGCGAAGGTGTCAATCGCGCCCCAACGCGGCGCAAAGTAGCCTCCCATTACTGTCAGCAGACCCGCGACCCAAGCCTGCCGACGCTCGCCGCCCAGCAACGTCGCGAGAATATAGGCCACCACGCCGGCGCCCCCCGTCGCCAGTACAAACAGGAACTGCGCTGCCTGGAAGCTATCCGGCGCCGCAGTCAGCGCCATGCCCATCGCCGCGAGCGCTGATGTCAGGGGCATCCAGTAGCGATGCGAGGGCGCGGGCAAGCTTTCGGGAGCGTCGACATAGGTCCACAGATAGTGGTCCAGGAACCCGTCGCCGGCATGCAAGCTATTTGCCACATTCATATGATAGAAGCTATCCGTGTAACTGGGTCCGTTTGCGAACAGCCTGGCCATCGCCCAAGCCATCAGAAGCGCAAGGATCCCAAAGGTTACAGCGCCGCTGTGCCTGCCCATGGATCTAGCCGTCCAACTGCTTGATCATTGCAATCGCTCTGCTAGCGGTCATTTGCAGGCGCTTGTCGCCGCTCTGACGCCAGCGATCCAAAATGGTCTTGAGCTTTGCGTCGCGCAGGCTCGGGCGAATAGATGCGGAGATACTGTCTCCTGTCTCCAGGCATTTGCCAAGCGCGCAACAGGCTTGATACGCGGCCTCATCGGATAGCTGCTCGCCTATCGACTTAATCAATGCCAGGAGCGGCTTCAACAGCACAGCGCCTTCAACTTTGCCCAAGGTCCAGAGGGCGCTTGCCCGACTCTCTTTGGACCGGAGCGCGAGCTGCGACAGATGATCGGCGACCATTTCCTGTTCGTCGCTGGAAAGGCGCAGCCGCAATTGCTCTCGCGATAAGGCGCGCGCCGCCAACTCGTCGCCCTCTTCAAGGTTGTTCCAATCAAGAATGAGCCCGAGTTGAAACAAGGCATACTCCCGTTGATCGAAATCGTTTGAAGCCAATCGCGCCAGCAAGTCTTCCAGCGCTCGCATCCGGCGTCGCCTTTTCATTGCGTCTGCCGCTTACTCATCTCTGGAGCCGCCGGATGTTCTCGCAAAACCTTGTAGAAAGCCAGCGCCAGCCCCGCAAGCAAGCCGGTGCGCAAGAGTACTATCAGCGCCCAGGGCAAAAACCACTCGCCTCCCATCTGTCCTGGCGGATCCAGATCACCAATGCGGCTCCACAGCGTGGGATACTCCGCGAAAGCCAGCAAGCTCAGCGTGACGGTTGCCAGTACGCCGCGGACGCTGGGAAAGGCGAGCAAGGTTAAGGGTATGATTAAGGTCACCCACTGCGGGCTCCAAGCCTGCGCCTGAAGATAGAAGATCAGAATGCTAATCCCTACGAACGCGACCAGGCCGCGATCGTCATAGCGTTTTGTAGTCAGGAAAATCAAGATCCCCAAGCCGGCCGCGATTGCCAGCCGTAACCCGTTGGAGATCCTCGCTGCATTCCTGTCTCCATTATCGACCTTGTCCGGCTGCTTAAGCCGGTCTTCGACCGTGCCGAAGTTCCCAGTCGAGTAATTGCCGTCCAGCAGCGCCCAAATTGTCTGCGAACTGGGCTTTTCAGCTTGCGCTCGCAAGGAGATGAACGTCAATTCCTGATTGATGACAAACGGAGGGAGATAAGCCAACATCACCAGGATCGCGCTGAGCGTCCCGAAGCGAATGATAGTCACCGGTCGGCGATAGCGTATGACCGCCCCGAACACCAACGCGGGCACGAACTTTACCAAAATGCCGACGGCTGTCGCCAAGGCAGCTTGTGAATCACGCCCTTTGATCAAGTAGTAAATGCCGATCAGGAAAAAGAAATTCATCATACTATCGAAATTCCACCACATGAAAATGGCGGGAGCAATCGAGATTGCGTAAACCCATGCCAGGTTTGCGCCGGTGGATTCGCCATAAAGCAGGCAGCCGATGCCCCGAACCAGGAGCAAGTTCCCCGTCTCGAAAGCGAGCATCAGCATGCCCAGTACAAAAGACCAGTTGCTGTAATTGACTTTCTCGCCCAAAAGCAGATAGACACTCGTGGAAATCGCCGGCCAGATCGGCGGGAATTCACTCCACCAATCTCGGAAGGGCAACTTGCCTTCATCGGCAAGCGCGGCCAGGCGGAAGTGAAAAAGCCTGTCGCCGCCGGCGCCAATACCAACTTCGCCATGTTCCGTTAGAACTGGTTGGTAAGCCAGGAGCATCAAGAGACGAAAGCTCAAGTAGAGCATCACCAGTGCGCGTATGCTGCCAAGTGAGTCTGCAATGCCGTTATTCATGACAAATTATCCATTGGTCAAGGGGCTTCGACGCAGGAATATGCTGGCGAGCGGATCCTGATAAGCAGTTTCCCAATCTTGATCCGATGTCAAAGCCGCGGCCAGTCCGCTATTGCTTTCAATCACGGCAAAGCCGATCCGCCATCGGTCAAGCGCCTGCTGCCAGCCGTCCCTGGCTGTAGCGATACGATAGTATTCATCGAGGAATGACCGGTAGAGATCGCTGCGTCCGTCGATGAATACAGGATACTCAGGCTTGTGAAACATCAGGTATCCGCCCCAATTGTAGCTGTTGAACATATTTCCTTGTAATTCCAGGGAATCCAAGTGTTCAACAGCATCAACCGGCAAGGCGGACTTTAGACCCGCGCTAATGGTTTCAGTAGACAGCAGGTGACGCAAGTGTAACGCCAGACCAATTGATACCAAGATGACCAGGCAAAGGTTTATGACAGCGCGGACCGGCGACTCGAGGTCTCGAAATGGGATCACCCACCCTCGGCGCCCCAAAATGTCGTTCAAGTGATCGCAGGCAACCGGCGCCGCTGCGATAGCGAACAGGGCAAGATTCCTGGCCGCCAGCAGTCCCATCGCGGCGCTGCCGCACACTAGAAAGCACTCGGTGAAGTCAAGTTTGCGCTTGCTCCAACAAATGCTTGCGAGAACCAGCGCCAGCAAAAGGATGAAGCCCCAGGTATGCGCCTGGCTGAAATCAGGCGATTGCCATTCCTGGATGTACCGGTTCAATTCAGGCATAAAAATCGTGCTAAACGGCACGCCATAGGCGCGAATGCCGAGCGGATTAAGAGCGAGCAATGGAATTGACGCGACGGACAGCAGCAGGAGCTTGCGAATGTACTGGGATGGCAGAGGGCTATCGCTCGTTCCGAATTTTGAATTGAGGACTTCGCCAAGAAGGAATACGCCAAGCAGAAGATAACCGATGATGAATCCGCCGTGCGCATTGCACCAGATCATTTGCAGCGGAGGGATCCACAGCAAACGGTCGCGCCGGTTGTATTTCAGGTCGCGCAAGATCCAGAGCAGAACCGACGCGAACAGAAACGACAGCATCTGCGGACGCGGCGACCAGAAGACAGCCGCAGTCGCAGCGCCCAGCACAATAAGAAATGCGCGTGGATAGGCCGAACCGCGGCAAGTCACGAATAGAAACGACATGCCGGCTACCGCCACGATCGCCGCGACGACTGTAATCCCGGCGAAACCAGAATGCCTCCAGATCGCGTAAAGCAGCAAATCGGAAAGGGCGCTATGGTTCCAATGGGCGACATCAGTGAAGGTATGCGAAAAGGGATCCGGGTAAATGAGTTGTCCGGTCTCGGCGATGGTTTGTCCGCTGCGAAGATGCCACCACAGGTCGGTATCGACACTGATTCGCGAAGCCATCGCGAATACCAGCAAGAAGAGAATGATTATCGCGCTGCGTTCGGTTGTCAGTCGATTTAGTCGACTCACCATATTCCTTCCCGCTGTCGACTTGAAAGGAGCGCGACATTCGCATGCCTGAATTGATTACGGAAGAGACTCACGGCCGCTGGAAGCTCCAGGAAATCTGTGGCAAGAAGGTGACTGGCAGCGACTCGGCCAGGAATTGGTAACGTGTGAAATCCTGATTGTAACGACTGTGCGGCAGCGAAATCGGCGCGATACGGTCGTCGTTCCGATATTGGTAAAGTTTTATCGCGAACAGCGGTAATCTCGGCGCCAACCTGCGCGCTTGTTCCATTGAGCGGATCGCGGCCGATCGATCACCCGATTGCCACTGAAGGACTGCGAGATTCGCCCAGGAGATGGCATGGTAGGGTTCCAAATCCAAAAAGCGCTCGAAGGCTTCAATCCCTTCACCTATGGCGCCCTCCTCTCCGCCCGCGGCAAGAAGACCCCATAAGATAGCGCTCTGCAAGTGATAGACGGGCATTGTCGGATCGCCCGCGATTAATTCGTCCAGCCAATCCAGCGCTTGACGATATTGCGGCGCCAGTTTGCCAAGGTTGGGATACGCGTTGCTCGCCACCGACAGTCGCAAAGCCTCAATGTAGCGACTTTTGAATTGCATGTTCCTGAAGCCGACGACCAAGAGGCAAATCCAGAGAAGCGTTAAGCCCAAAGCGCATAACATCCCGGACCGCGCTGACGAGACACTGCGGTCATGACTTGGGTCAAATGCCAGCGCCAGCGACGCAATGCCGAGCAAAGCGACCGCCGGCATCATGGCGGTGACATCGAAGAAATGATGAACGCCAAACCCGACAACCGGCGCCACAAAGAAGATCCAATCCAGGCGATCTTCGCCGGTCTTAACATGCCAAACACGGTGTAAACGATAGGCTATCAGCGCGACAGTCGCGCCTAAAGCCGATAATCCAAGGATTCCCATCTCCGCGGCGACATTCAGCGGCAGATTGTGGGCATGCGCATAACTCTGCGCAGGTGGAATGGAAAGATAGCGACCGTTGTTCCTGCCAAAGGCGAAGAGGCCCTGGCCCGTGAACGGCGCGTCCGAGAACTGGCCTAGCGCCGACCGCCAGATTTCCGCACGAAGGTCCGCGCTTCGTTCCCGCAACGTGAAGGAGTGGACAATCAGAGCCGCAGCGCAGAGCAGACAAAGAATGACCATGACCGATGAAGCGAGCGCGAGGCGTCGACTGCGCTCCCTTCGTTTGTCCCACCAAACCAGAAAACGCGCGGGCGACAATAAACCAAAGTGAGCCAGCAACATCAGTAAGAGCATGGCGCAGGCGACGAACAGCCCGATCCAGGCTCCGCGCGACAGCGTCAGTATCAGGTTGGCGATGGCGATTGCGCTGTATAGGCGCCAAACCGCTCTATGCGCGCCGGCGCGCGCTCGCCAGACTTTCCTAAGCGCAAGCGGGACAATCACGACCAGGACCGAGCCAAGCGCATTGGAATTGCCAACGACGCTGACCGGCTGCAGCAACCTGCCTGTATACAGGATTTGCAGGGCGCTAAAGATCATCACCATCAAGCCCGCCCCAAGCAAGCCATCCACAGTCAACTCTTTGGAGCTTGGTCGATTTGCGATCCAGTCGTGCAGGAAGTACCAGGTAGCGATATATATGGCGACAAACCACAGGGCAATAAGACTGCGGCGCAAAGCCTCCGGGTTCGCCAGCATGGATGCCCCGATTGCCAGCAGCCACAGCGGCATGACCGGATCCAGGGCGCTGCGATGCCAGCGCCATCTATGGCGGAGGCGCGAGACTGACCAAGCGAAAAGCGCGGCAAATATCAGCCCGTAAGTTACAGCGTGAGTATCGGGAATGACCACGCCATTGAATGTAGCGCCAAAGGGCGACAGCAGATACAAACAGAACAGTGTGATGACAAGTCTTTCTGAGATCCGTCGGAGCGGCTTTGACTTGAGAATTGGCATTCTCGCTCTTCCAAGGCGATGCTGTTATAGGCTGAATTATACTGTCTATGGAAACAACTGGCTTTGCGACAGGGGTGGCCAGTTTATTCGCGCCGAGTCGCGCAGTAGACGATAAAATCGCTCGCATACCCGTTACGAAACATACCGTCAATCGGTTACAATTGCGCACAGCTTCGTAGGGCGCTGAACATACTCTTTCAGCCGCTCGGCGCGCAACCGGCGAGAAGGATCCAAGAATGTCGCGCTCACACAATGAAATAAACCTCCTGCTCTGGCGAGCAAGGTGGTTTATTATAAAAGGAAGTTGAGGGAAGCAATCATGACGGTAGCGCGGGCGCTGTACGAAATTCAAACGATCGAGCTCGATATTATTGAACGCACAAAACGCTTGAAATCCGTCAACGCGCAACTGAAGGACGATGAACTGCTCCGGCAAGCCAAAGAAGAATTTGCAGTCGCCGAGGCAGCGCTCAATGACAACAGCAAACTTACCCGGGACGTGGAGATTCAGATCGAAGCGGTCGTCGAAAAACGCGAGGCGACCGAGACCCGACTCTACAGCGGCAACGTGGGAAACCCAAAAGAATTACAGGACATGCAGATGGAAGTCGAATCACTCACGCGTCGGCGCGCCCGCCTCGATGATCAACTCTTGCAACTGATGATAGCGCGCGACCAAGCCAGCCAGGACATGGAAGAAAGCAAGCAACTGTTGGAAGAAATCAAAGGACAATATGACGAACAGCAGCAAGACTTGATGAATGAAAAGGCTGCGCTTTCGGGCGAGATTGAGCGCCTGATGAGCAAGCGAAAAAGCGCGCTTGCAAAAACCCCCGACGCCGCGCTGCAAACCTATAACAACATGAGAAGAGCCAAAGGCAACCGTCCGGTCGCCGTGCTGAGAGAAAAGACCTGCACTATCTGCGGCATTGAACAAGACAACACAGTGCTGGCTGCCATCGGCCGCAGGGACGACCTTGTTCGCTGTAGCAACTGCGGCAGAATCCTGCTAAAGATCTGAGCGTCGCCAAAATACGACAACTCAGCCGGCAGGCGGAAGCGAGCCAGCCAGCCTAGAAGATCAGTTGCATCAGAACACTGATTCCCAGAAAGACAACTAATGGGCTGAGATCAATACCGCCCATTTGTGGCAAAGCTTTACGGATAGGCGCAAGTACCGGTTCCGTCGCTTGATACAAGAATCGAGCGATCGGATTGTTGTAATCGAGATTCGGTATCCAGGTCATCAACACCCTTGCCAAAAGGATCAATTGATAGACTTGCAGCGCCCAGAAAATAATCAGAAACAGTGATTCCATTGGTCATCTAACCTTTCTTGATCGTCCTAAACTAACCCTTGCGTTCACCAAATATCGCGCGGCCAATTCGGATCATGGTCGCGCCCTCTTCTATGGCAATCTGATAATCGTCCGTCATTCCCATGCTCAACTCCGGCAGTGAAATGGCGAACACGCTCCTCAACTCCTCGCGCAAGGAAAAGAGATCGGCAAATACCTTGCGCAGCGCTCGTGGGCCCGCGCCCAAAGGCGCCATTGTCATCAATCCCTTCACGCGCAAACCTCTCAGCGCCAGGATAGCGCCGATTTCACCCCGCAATCTTTCCTTCTCCGCGTCGTCTCCACAGCAATTATAACCCTTTAATCCGTATTTCGATGCTTCTCCCGATATATTAATCTCCAGCAAGACCTCAAGCGTCTGGTTTCTTGCTCCCGCCAGGCGCGACAGCTTCTGCGCCAATCGCAAGCTGTCAACCGACTGAACCAGGTCGAATAGCGGCAGCACCCGTTTGGCTTTGCGGCTTTGCACGTGGCCAACCATGTGCCATGTGAGGGGCGCCGCCACCATGTTGTTGACAGCTTCAATCTTTTCCATACCCTCTTCTACGCGGTTTTCGCCAAAATGGTTTATGCCGGCAGCCGCGGCGGCTACGATGTCTTCGACGGTCTTCTGCTTGCTGACGGCGACCAGCGTAATTTCCGCCGGGTCTCTACCGACCTTGGCGCAGGCAACTGCAATCGAGTCTTCGACGCGTCTTATATTATCCGCGATGCTCATAGTGATATGATCACTCCGAATCGACCTGTTTTGCCCTGCTCCGCACGGTGGGAAAAGAAATCGTCGGTATTTTCATATGTGCAAAGGCGCAGCACTTCAACCTCTTCCACGCCCGCCCGCTGGAAATCCAACTGGTTCGCCAGCCACAGATCAAGACAGGCGGCGCCATCCTTTGGATCGATTCGGACCACCCCAGAATCCTCGCCAAAATATTTGAAGGCTGCGTTTACCACTTCGCTGCCGACCTGGTAATTTGAATGAGAAATCGCCGGACCGATGACAACTTGAATGTCCTGAGGACTGCTTCCGTAGGCATTGCTCATGGACTTTACGATTTTTGCCGCGATACCCTTCACGGTACCCCGCCAGCCCGCGTGCGCCAATCCAATTGCCCGCTTTACCGGATCGTAAAGAAGCAGGGGCACACAGTCTGCGAAGCGCATCACCAGAGGCAGATTGGGCTGATCCGTGATCATCCCATCAGCTTTTGCCAGCCAACTCTTGCCGTTACGCGGCGCGTCGACTGCCAGGACATCCGTACCGTGCACCAACCAGGTCGTTGTCGCGCGGCCGCCTTGCGCCTCCACCGCATCATACATACGCCGATGATTCTCGCCGACGGCGGCGGAATCGTCTCCGATATTGCCCCCCAGATTCAGTGAGGTCCATTGTCCTCTGCTGGCGCCGCCACGACGTGTGAATATGCCGTGCGTCAAACCGCGCCAATTCTCGTTGCGATAATAGGCCAATCCCGAACGTTCTACACGTTCCAAGTCAATTCGCTCCCGGCCTTGCGCTTGCTCGAGGGAGTTGCTGTTTCGCACTTAACTATACCACGATCGCTGCGCCAATACGCCTGACGTCGACGATATCTGGCTCTGCCGCTTCCTGGACTTGATTGATCCCGCATTTTCCCCATGGATTTATGTTACAATTGAGTTCAGTTTATGGCAGGAATCTGGTAAGCAGCGCGTAGGGAGCGTTCAGGTGTCGCATCTCGAACCTGGCTTGATTCGGCCAGACAGCGGCGGATCGTGGCTGTCGCAGTTCGGTAACTGGCTTATTGACCTGGTCTTTCCGCCCGTTTGCAGTTGTGGCCGCGTCGATTATCAATTTTGCGCCGGCTGCCTGACGGAACTGCGGCGTTTTCCGCTAAAATCGCGAATTGTATCAGGCGAAGCCCTGAATGGTCTGGCGTCAACCGGGGTCTACGATGGGATACTGGAGAACGCCATTAGAGCCTTCAAATATGCGGGTGTCACGGGCTTGGACGAGCACTTGGCGGAACGGTTGCAGCGGACGTACGAGCAGACTCATTGGCTCATTGACCTGCTCATTCCGGTGCCGCTGGCTGAAAAACGACTGGATGAACGCGGATACAATCAGTCCGAGATGCTGGGCGCCCGCATGAGCGAAGTTTGCGGTATTCCCTGCCAAAGCGATTTTATGCGCCGCATACGCGAAACGGACCAACAAGCGCGCCTGAGCGGCGAGCAACGGATGGCAAATGTCAGGAATGCATTTGAGGCATCGGACGCGGTCAAGGGGCTCGCCATATTACTGATCGATGACGTAGTAACCACCGGCTCTACTTTGAATGAGTGCGCGCGAGCCTTGAAGCGGGCGGGAGCGAGGGCGGTATACGGGATCACGGTTGTGCGCGCTTGACTGGACCTGTCAATTGTGACCGGTGATTTCGAGCGAAAAGCCGGGCGCATTTGACAGCATGCCCGCAAATGCCGGATACTTGGCTCAATTATCGAAAACGAGGAGGTTGACAATGGATGTCAGCATTCACGGGGACGGAATCAAAATCACAGAGTCGCTTGATAGCTACGCGCGATCAAAGATTGACAAACTGGACCGCTATCTGCCGAATATCGCGCATGTCGGCGTAGACCTGTCAATCATCCGCACGCACCGCGGCGCTGATCTGGCAATTGCGCAAATCACGGTGCAACACGCGCGCGGCGCGATACTGCGGGCGGAAGAGAAAATGAACATCGAAAACCGCGATACAATTCGCTTCGCAATCAACAAAGCCGTAGACAAGCTTCATCGGCAAATCGACCGTTTCAAAAGCAAGCGCAAAGCCAAGAATCAGCGCATACGAGACCGGTACCGGGCCACCATTGCCGAACTTGATGTCGCCGAAGATGTGCCGCAATACGAGTCCGTTGATGCCGAAGACGTTGTAGCGCCAACGGAAATCCTCCGGCGCAAGGCGCTGGAAATGATCCCAATGACTGAAGAGGAAGCAATCGAACAACTCGAATTGCTCGACCACAACTTCTATATGTTCATGAACGCGGATTCCGAGCAGATCAACGTCGTGTATCGCCGCGACAACGGCGGATACGGGATACTCGTGACAGAGTAGCGCGGCCGTCGTAGACAGCGCTCTATGGTCCTTCCGAAGAATGCAATTCCGCCAGGCGGCGATATTTTCGGTATTCGTACCAAGCCATGAACAGGGATAGCCTCAAGCCGTGCCAGCCGTCTCGGTATCCCTTGAGCGTAACGTAACGCAAATGGAACTGGCGCAGCGGCTGCAAGATAAAGTTCCGGAACTTTGGCGCCGTTCCCTCATCGAAAAGCATCCGCGCGTCGTAGCGCAGGTATCGCTCCTGCTTGTCCTTGAAGTGGGCGACATTCTGATAGTTGTAGTGGATAATGGGATTGTCCATCGTGCCGAGCGGCCCGTCGATCATCGCTATTTCATGGACTTGCCGTCCCGGATCATAGCGCGCCTGACCCAGTCGCAGCAGTCGCGTTTGGTAATCCGGATACCAGCCTGCCCCTCTGGTCAATTTGCCGAAGATGTAATTGTGGCGCGGCAGTTTCCAAGCGGCGAATTCAGGATATGACAGCTTGCGTTGTATTTCGGCAGCCAAGTCGGCGCTGATGCGTTCATCCGCATCGACAAAGAGGACCCATTCGCTCTCCCCTTCCACGGCGTCAAGCGCCGCGTTTCGTTGATCAGCGTAATTAACAAAACGGCGCTGCAAGACTTCAGCGCCGCATCGCCGCGCAATGGCAACGGTATCGTCACTGCTATAGGAATCAAAGATCAGGATTCTGTCGGCGAATCGCAGCGTTTCGACGCAAGCGCCTATTTGCTCGGCCTCATTATAGGTCAAGACGATGGCGGTCAGTTGCGTCATGAGCGCGCCAACTCAATAATTTTCCGGCAGGCGTCGATCAAGTCGCTTTCACCGGAGGGAATTGAGGCCATCCGCCGCGCCATGCCATGGGCGACAAGCTTGCGAGCCATCCAGCGTTTCCAGGGCGAGTAGTGCTTGTCATAAAGTTGCAAGCGACTCTTCCACAGGTTGAACAGGCTCGCAGGACGCGCTTGCGACGAACTTCCCCCGCCAAGATGCGTGATGCGAGCTTGCGGGACACAGAAAACGCGCCAGCCATGTTCGCGTATGCGCCATTGCCAGTCGACCTCTTCACAGTAAATGAAAAATTGTTCGTCAAAGAGACCAACTTCCAGCAAGACCTCGCGCCTCAACATCATGGTAGCGCCCAAGGCGAAATCCACTTCAAAGGGCTCTGAAGCGTCATAGCTTGATCTTGGGTAGCGTCCATTAAACGAACCTTCGATCCAGCGGCTCGGGGTTGGATACAGTTCCGTCCAGATCTGTCGCAAATCAGGAAAGCGAAAAGCGCTATGCTGGAAGCTGCCGTCAGCGAAACTGAGTCGCGCGCCAACGACGCCGTTGCCGGCGTCGGCGAATAGCGCATCAAATAGCGCTTTTGTAGCGCCTGTATGAGTCACGGTATCCGGGTTCAAAAGGTAGACCGCGCCCGGCAAGTCGCTCTCTTTGCCGCGCCCTGCGAATCCGATCGATCGCATCGCGAGGTTATTGGCGCGTCCGAAACCTATGTTTTCATCGCAGGTCGTCAAAATCACAGCCGGGAAACCCCGTCGAATCACATCGACTGTCGCGTCAGTCGAGGCGCAATCGACTACCCGGATTTCGTATCTCATCGCGTTCGTCGACAGGTCATCCTGAAGGCTGCTCAGCGCATCGGCGATGACCGCCTCGTTGTTCCAGGTGACGATGATGACTGCCAGATCCACTGTTACTTCGCCTGGCTAGAGCTGCTATCCATCTAAATCAGCGGCGGATTCGCCCGGATCAACCATCATGATCGAACGCACGCCGACGTGATTGTTGCGCAGGCTGATCGCTACGTCTTCGTGAATCAAGCCCGCCCAGCAGTTTTGTGGATTGCGCGCTTCAATGGTCGTCATGCGGATCGCGCCCCAGACCACCGCGCGCTCCTTTGATGGCAAGTATGAATAGGTGTTGCCGCTCGTCTCGTCAAAGACCTCAACTAATTTGTCAGCCGCGGCGATTGCCCAGCGATAAGGATAGCTGGCTTGCGATGTGGAACATTGTATGCCGATTCTCCACGCGCCCGACTCGTCAAACATGCCCAAGGTCGCCGCCTGCTGTTCTTGCTGGTAAACGGTGCCGGGCGGTGGCCCGGAGGTTCGAATAGGAACATCGCCGTAGTTTTCTACGGTCAATCGAAATACCAGCATTTCGCCCTTGGGAATCGTGATCTGTTGTGAATAAGCCAGCGACTCGCTATCTTCCGGCTGTTGCAGCAGATCACCAGCATAGTCGCGCGATGTGAAATACCGATCCTCATAGGGCTGCGCATCAAAAGCGACGTCCACGCCGATCGCTTGAGGCGAGATCTCCGCATAGGGTTTCCCACCGGTTTCGATCGTTAAGCTGGTCTCCTGTCGAATGCGCTGACCGACGGCATCCTGCGCCAGCGCCAAGACCTGATAGGCGCCGTCAGGGGGCGGATCAACGCCCAGGTCAATCCCCCCTTCATAGTCGAAGCGGTGCCTGCCCGCTTCGCCGTAATTGCGCTCTTCCACGCGAGCGGAAATTGGAATCCTGATACCGGCCGAATCAACAAGATATACGTCCAGGCTCTTGACATCCGTCTCCAGATATATGTTGATCTGTACGCGATCATCCACGCCATCCTGGTTTGGCGAAAATATCGGCGGCGACACGGTAAACGTGGACATGATCGGCAAGGGAAAATCACCCGGCTGGATCACCAGGCGGCCGCTAGCATTCGTGTCTTCCCCGGACTCGGTCCGCGCATTGAGCTCCCAGGTGTAGGTCCCTTGCGGCAACAAGCGCCGTTCAACATGCCCGACGACAGTCTCTCCATCCAGCAGGAATCCATCCACGATACCGCTGAAGAGGACACTGTACTCTTCAGCTTCGCGGGCTTGCCCCCTGCGGAAGAAAAAGGTCTTGCCGCCGTCCTCGGTCAAAGATATGTCGACCGTCGCCGGCCGCGACAAGCGGTATTCAAATACGGCAATATCGTTTTCGCCATCAGCGTCGGGACTCATGGAGTCTCGATCGAAGCCGGCATACATGATCAGCGGCAGCGGTGGCGAAAGAAGAAGGCTGCCCACAGCCAGCACAATCGCCGCGCCGAATACAGCCGCCAGAATCAGCCATCCAGAATGGACGCGCATGGACTCCACATTCTCATTAATTGCCAGAGCATGGCAAGTCTAGCGATCCCGTCTCATAGCGACAAGACCCGATACTTTACACCAACGGTACGATTGGGCTAAACTTCCCTTCCTGGTCCTGGGACTGGTACACGAGACTAGAGAGAATTCCTTGAACCCGAAACAGAACAGAAATTTCACCGCCATAAAGAGCGCAGAGCCAAACAGCGACGGCATCTTTCAACTGCCGCTGCTCGTGCTGGATGATCGGGTCGTTTTTCCACAAGTGCTGAGCCTCGTGCCGATCACCACAGAAGCCAATCTCCAGGCAGTTAGCTATGCCAAAGAGCATGAGCAAACCCTCATCGTGGTCAAACTGCGACACTTGCTCAATGGTGGGCGGATGACGCAGCATATCCACGAGATCGGGACAGAAATCGCGCCGGGTCAACTGTCCGACGCCTACGGTGAAAACATCCACGCGCTCGTACAGGGCAGGCGCCGCGTTCGGATTACGGATGTTGTTGACGAGGCGGCGCCCTTCCCGGTCGCCCGCGCCTGCACGGTCGAAGAACGGCTTAAGGAATCCGAGCGCGTCGAATCGCTTTGCATGTCGCTCTTGGAACTTTTCAAGCATTCCAGCCAGTTCCTGGAGTCCATGCCGGACAGTGTGATCAAGTATATCCTCGCCGTTAAAGAACCGGGGCAGCTCTGCGACGCGCTGGCGGCTATCATGCCGCTGGAACCGGAGCAATTGCAGTCGCTCTTGGAAGAATGCGACGTAGGGCAGCGCCTGGAACAGCTATCTGCCGCCGTCAGCGCCGATCTTCAAGACAGCCAACTCCACGAGGAAGTTCATACCCGTCTTCAAGACGAGATCGCCGCTAACCAACGCGAGATGTATCTGCGCGAGCAAATGCGCATTATCCAACAAGAATTGGGCGATGGGGATATCTTCCAGCAGGAGTTGGGGGAACTCGCTGAAAAGATTCAAGACGCGAAACTGCCGGAAGACATCCACGAAAAGGCGATGAAAGAACTGTCTCGTCTTGGCGTCATTCCGCCGATGTCGCCGGAATCTGGCGTCATTCATACGTACCTGGACCGGCTGTTGACCTTGCCCTGGCATATCACAAGCGAAGAAAACCTGGATTTGCAGCATGCGGAAGACATTCTCGACGGCGCCCACTATGGGCTGAGAAAGGTCAAGACGCGTATCATCGAACATATCGCCGTGAGAAAACTGGCGCGGGACAAAATGAAAAGTCCTATTCTCTGCTTTGTGGGTCCGCCGGGCGTCGGCAAGACGTCGCTTGGCAAGAGTATCGCCGACGCCTTGGGATGCAAGTTTCTTCGCATCAGCCTCGGCGGCATACGAGACGAGGCGGAAATCCGCGGGCACCGCAGGACTTATATCGGTTCGATGCCGGGGCGCATTCTGCAGCAAATGGAGCGCGCGGAAACGGTCAACCCCGTGTTCATGCTCGATGAGATCGACAAGATGAGCTCGGACTTCCGCGGCGACCCGGCCTCCGCCCTATTGGAAGTCCTGGATCCGGAGCAGAATCAACATTTCGTCGACCATTATCTCGAAGTGCCGTATGATCTGTCGAAAGTCACGTTTATCACGACAGCCAACGATCTGTACGGCATTCCCGAAGCCTTGGAAGACAGACTCGAGGTAATTGACTTCAAAGGCTACTCTGAGGAAGAGAAAATCGAGATCGCGCGGCGCTTTTTGATCCCGAAACAGTTGGAAGCCAACGGCATATCAGCTGTCGGCATCAGTTTTTCCAAAGCCTCCTTGCAGCACATCATCAGGCATTTCACTTACGAGAGCGGCGTTCGCAATCTCGAACGGGAACTCGCCAAGATCTGTCGGAAGATCGCGCGCCAGACGGCATCGGACCGGGTTCATCCCCGGCGCATGAGCCCGGCGATCGTAGAGAAGTATTTAGGTCCCCCGCAGGTACTGGATTCGCGCGTTAATCGCGCCGATGGTATCGGCATTGTCAGCGGCTTGGTCTGGACGCCAAACGGAGGCGACATTCAAACGATCGAGGTTTCATTGGTCCCGGGCAAGGGCAACCTGATGTTGACCGGGCAGTTGGGCGATGTCCTGCAAGAATCGGCGCATATCGCGCTTAGCTACTTACGCTCCCGCGCCCACGACTTTGATTTGCCCGCCGATGATTTTGACAATTACGATATCCATATTCACATGCCCGAAGGCGCCGTACAAAAGGACGGTCCCTCTGCCGGAATTACGCTGGCGGCGGCTTTGGTTTCCGCCTTTAGCGAAACTCGGGTCCGCAGCGACTACGCGATGACTGGGGAAATCACGCTTCGTGGACATGTTTTGCCCGTCGGCGGCGTCGTGGAAAAAGTGCTTGCCGCGCGCCGTCGCAATGTCCCGCAGATCATTTTGCCCAAAGACAACCGAAAAGACCTGCGCGATCTGTCCAAAGCCGTCAAGAAGGATGTCTCGGTGGTATTCGTCGAAAACATACAAGATGCCCTCGACCTGATTTTGCACGACCCGCCGCCGCGTCGGCAACGCGACCTCGCCGCAGAAAAACGGCAAGGCGACAATCCTGAAGGCGAATAACCGCCCGCTCTCGGCAACAGTGGAGCAAGCGTAGGTCAATCGAACCTGTAAAATTGAATAGCCGGGCAGGAGCTATGGTAAGGTAGGAGCAAAAACCGCCGTATGGGTACACTATGCGATCCTGCTTCGTCAGCGCCTTCGTCGCCATTTTGCTCGGCGCCTGCAGCGCTCTAAGCCAACCTACGCCAAGTCCGAGCGCCACAGCGACATCGCGACCGACGGCCACACCCGCGCCTACCGATACCGCGACTCCAAGGCCGACCTTGACAAATACAGTTCCCCCCAGCTTGACGCCCACCGCAACAGCTACCTTCACCGCGACCCATACATTTACGCCCTCCCCGCCCCCCACCATCACGCCCTACCCGGCTGTCGGATTTGTCTTCGACAATTGGGTCCTCGCCAATATTCCAGACAACGTCAAAGACGGCATAGCCAATCCCATGGTCGTCTTTCTCAACACCAACAATCAACAGACCATTGCCAACATTGCGACTGCGCAGCCAAATACCGGCATTCAAACGCTCTATCTGGCGCCGCCAAGCAACCCGGGAGCGCGTATCCCCATATTGGAACTGGCCTCCAATACCCGCCTGGAAGTTTTTCCGGCGCAGCCCGGCAACGCCCTGGCATTTGTCAAAAGAGATGACCAGCGCCACAGTAACGGCCTCTATATTCTCGATCTCTCGACCGGATTCGCGGCCAGAGTGCTGCCCGGCGACAGTCCCTTGGTGCAGCGTGGATTCTATATCGAGCCGGACTGGTCGCCGGATGGCAGCCAACTGGCAGTGTCTGTGACCACCGGTTACGATGTTGATATTTTCTTGTACGCCAAAGATGGATCCGGACGCCGCAACATTACCGACCTCGGTTCATATGACCTGTGGCCTCGCTGGTCCCCCGACGGTCGTTACATCGCATTTGTTTCCGACCGCGCCGACTGTCCCAGTTGGATACCGGGCGACGAAAATGCCTGTGATGCCGCGACGATGCCGCCGCCAACCGAAGGCAACGTCTATGTACTGGAGCTTGAAACCGACGCGATAACGAAGATTAGCGACGTTTATGTTTCCGAGCCGCCCTATTGGATCAATGAGCGGCTCTTGGCTTTCGCCAGCGGGAATCCGCTCGACTTGCTGGATCCGCGGCGGCGAATATGGCGAGCGAACATCGTGACAGGCGACATAAGCGAGGTACGACCCGTTGACGGAAGCGCCAGCGCCAGCTACTTGTCCGAAGCCTGGTCTCCGGACGGTCAAACGGTCCTTTTGCAAGTTGCTGACGAGACAAACCAATTGCTGCTTTTGGCTGCCGACGGCGCGATCCTGCGACACGATTCTGAACTGGACTTCCCGCGTTTCGGCATGTCCGCGGCCTGGTCCCCGGACGGGCAACGAATCGCCATCGGCGGGACCGCGGGGCAATGCCCTTACGGCGTTCGTGTCAAAGCCGGGACTTATCGCAATATCGCGACCGGCAGCCCGCCGCCCAGCATGTGCGACCCGATGTTCTCGCCAGACAGCCAGTATATTGCCTTCAGCGGTGTGAACCCCCGCGTCGACGGCAGAAATGATATCTACGTAGCCAATTATAATGGCTTCGGCAGCGTCAATATGACGGCTGCTCTAAGAGGACAGATGGAACTGTTGGGCTGGGTCGGCGGACCACCCTAGCCGCAATTTCCGCCAAAGGTTATAGTTTCGGCTATTCAGGATTGCAAAGAGCAGGAGAGTGCCAATGTCCGATTTTGAGGGCAAGGTCGCGCTTGTTACCGGCGGGAGCCGCGGTATCGGGCGCGCGATATGCCTTGAACTTGCTTCCCGCGGCGCGCTTGTGGCGGTGAATTTCAACCGAAGCGCGACCGCGGCTGAAGACCTGGTCGGGGAAATAATTGCGGCCGGCGGCGCGGCAGAAGCCATGCAAGCCGATGTCAGCAGCGCCGAGCAAGTACAGGCGCTGTTCAAATCTTTGCTGGCGAATCACGCGCGCATTGATGTTTTAGTGAACAATGCCGGAATCACAGCGGACAACGTCATTATGAGGTTAAAGCCAGAGGACTTTGACGACGTCGTCTCAACCAATCTGCGCAGCGCCTGGCTCTGTTGTCGGGAAGCCGCTCGCAGCATGATGCGGGCGCGCAGCGGGACCATCATTAATATTACCAGCGTGGTGGGCATTGCCGGTAACGCCGGCCAAAGCAACTACGCGGCCAGCAAAGCTGGCTTGGTCGGCATCACAAAGTCACTGGCGAAGGAACTTGCCGGGCGCGGCATCCGTGTCAACGCGGTCGCGCCGGGCTTCGTGGAAACGGATATGACCGCCGATTTGAGCGACGAACTCCGCGGGAGAGCCATCGAAGCGATTCCGCTGGGCAGAATGGGCAATCCACAAGATATTGCCAAGACGGTCGCGTTCCTGGCTTCTTCCGACGCCTCATATATCACCGGCCAAACGCTGATTGTTGATGGCGGAATGGTTATGTAATCCCGCCGCTAGACAAAGACCGGAGACAAAACATGAGCACGATATTCTCTAAAATCATCGCCCGGGAGATACCGGCGGACATCGTTTACGAAGATGACCTGGTATTGGCCTTTCGCGACATCGCGCCGCAAGCGCCGGTACACATTTTGATCATCCCCAAGAAAGAGATCGCTACGGTCAATGATGTTTCGGTCGGGGATGAAGCGGCTTTGGGCAGGCTGTTGACCGTTGCGGCCAAGATCGCAAGCGATGAGGGCATTGCCGAAAGCGGCTACCGCCTGATTGTCAACTGCAACGAAGACGGCGGGCAAGAAGTCTTCCACCTTCACATGCACATTCTGGGCGGACGCCGCCTGGGTCCAATGCTGGCCAAGCGCTAAACATGGTCATTAAGCCGAAACGGATGCGGAAGCCAAGCCGCTAACCTTCGCTGGCTTCTGTGGCTTCCTCCGCCCCCAGCTCTTGAACGGGTTCTTGCTCGGTGGCGGTTGCTTCGACAGTTGCGGCCGCATCGGCGTCGTTCATGTCTTCTTCAGCAGCTTCCTCGGAAACGTCGTCTGTGGCAACTACAGTGGCCTCCTCCCCGGCTGGATCCTCGGACTGCGGTTGCGTGTCAATATCCGCTTCTTGATCGGACGCGGCTTCAGTTTCCTCTGCCGCATCCTCCGGCGGCTCGTCGGGCATGCCCCAATCGTTGGGCGTGGCGTCGTCAATTGCCTTGACTATCTCGGCCGTCGACGGCACGCCGCCCGCGCGCTCCGCTGTGATAGTCACACCGTTGACTTGCACGGTTGGCGTGCCCGTAACGTCCTCGGTCATCGCGCTGTTTAGCGTTCCGGAAATCGCCGCCGAGTTGAAGCAATTGGTGAGCGTAGTCGTATTTAAGCCAAGCCCTTCCGCCCCGGCCAGAAGTCGATTCTGCGAGTACGCGGTGTTTGCATAGCGCGTTTGCCAATCGAAAAGAACGTCATGCATCTCCCAGAACATGCCCTGCCGCCCCGCGCATAATGCAGCCCGCGCCGCGCCCTGGGCATTGGGGATCGAACCGGTTTGCATGGGAACATAAGTGAAGAGAACCTGGCCCGCTCGAACGCGATCGAGAATGGCGTCAAACGAATCGCTATGCAGCGCCTCGCAACCCGGGCAGGCGAAGCTGGCGTACTCTTCCAGTGTGACCGGCGCGTTCAAATCGCCGAGCTGCGGGTAGCCCTCAACCGAGAAAGATCTTGACACGTCATCGTATCGCTCTGTTAAGTCCGGTGGAATATGCGCCTCGACCGGCTGATTGGAAACCACGACCATAGCGACAGCCACAACAGCCACAATGACAATGGCCAACAGCAGTATCATCCACCGATTCTGACGGCGCTGTTTTTGACGGCGCTGCCTGGCTTCCCGCGTGCGACTTGCCTTTTTTGCCATATCCCCTTAAACCTCGTGATACGACGATGATTCCTCGCTGAACATGCCAAGAGTCTAATGCACAGTCGACGGTTTGTAAAAGGACAGTATTAGGCATTTCGGGGGCTCTTTCCGCTCTCAAAGCGAGCCGCCTGCCGCAGGAAAACGCAAACGCTTGCAATATCAGGGTAGTCGCATTAAAAATAAATGCCTTTCCATCCTCACCCTCAATCTTTCCCGCAGGTCAGTATCGGCAGTAAATGCAAGTAAATCATGCGAAAAAGTTGATGAAGTATAAACAGCCACAAAATAATCGAAAACTCTAGGGGCGTTTCGCTGAAACGCCCGAAAATCAACGCATGAGCGACATCATCGGGCAAGAAAATATGACGACGGGCGACTCAGCGAGCCGCCCCTACAGGCTCCTCATTTCGTTGCATGACTTACTCGGTTCTACTGGCGGTCACTATCGAAGGCTTACTAGATCAAGGCGAGCTGTGTCGGCGGTCAGTGTCCACGCGACCCACACGACCTGCCCGCCCTGCGCGACCGGCGGTCAGCGTCTACACGACCCTGCGAGGCGCCCTCCAAAAATCGCTTTTCGGCAATCTCGAAAACCGCGAACATCCGTTCTTCCTTTCTGCTCAAAATGATGATATGCTCCCCCTATGGATCAGTTATCGCAAGCTCTCAATTTCGGTGCCCAGCCGATGCAATCCGCCTATTCTCGCCTTCACGGCCGGATTCTAAAAAGCATCCTCCGAAAAAACAGACTGTATCTATACGGTGTCGATACACTTGCCGAATTTAGAGGGACAACTAGGGGCGATTCAGAGGCATGTCAGGGGCGGAAGCCGACTTTATTGCGGCGATCAGTGTCTACGCGACCCGCGCGACCTACGCAACCCTCGCTGTACCCGGGGCTAAGAAATAATTTGCTGCGATTGCCCTGCTTGCAATAGGAGGGTGCATTTCAGATTATTGGCAAATTACATGGCTTTGCCGTTCAAAAGCAAAATTAACCACAAAGACACGAAGAACACGAAGTTTTTTCTTGAAATCTCTGTGCGCTCTGTG
>DAOULD010000068.1:0-4130 GCA_034420635.1 Anaerolineae bacterium
CACAGAGCGCACAGAGATTTCAAGAAAAAACTTCGTGTTCTTCGTGTCTTTGTGGTTAATTTTGCTTTTGAACGGCAAAGCCATGTAATTTGCCAATAATCTGAAATGCACCCGTTGATCGGTACAGGGCAATTGCATCAAAATCATTATGCGCCGTTTGCACCGTAATATTATGACATGGTAAGCGCGGCTTGCTATTATCGCCACAACATGGGCAAGTCCCCGTCATCCCAACTGCGATAGAACTTTCGCAGATAGACCTCAAATCTCGACGGCAGGACCCGCGCTTCAAACTTCAACCGCTCCCAGATCTCACGCTCGACATCCCCCGCATCGATATGCAAATGCTGCCCATCGCGCAGGACCCATTGGCCGCCGACCATCACATGCCGCACATGTTCGCGCCGGCCTCGGCGCAACAGCAATGCCGACAGCAGCTCCCGCGGCGGATAACGAGCCGGCGCCCATCGGCTCCTGACCGCCTCTAATTCCAGCAAAGCCAGGTCGGCCAGTCCCCCAACTTCCAGCTCTCCCAGCGGAACCTCCGCGCCAAAACTAATATCCGCAGCGACATCTGTGCCCATCCGCAATACGGTCTCGGCGTCGAGGTCTGCCGCTGCCATCCCGCTCTGATTGCCGATTGTCCAAGCCAGCCGCATTTCGCGCAGGAAGTCCTGGTCATCGTCCAGGGTCTGACCGTCCAGGCCGATGCCGACCGGCACCCCTGCCGCCGCCATCATGGCGACCGGCGCGATGCCGCTGCGCAGGCGCAAGTTGCTGCTGATATTGTGCGCGACGCCAACACCGCGTTCCGCCAGCAGTTCGATGTCTTCGTCTTCAACCCAGACCATATGCGCCAGCGTCAGCCAGTCGCCCAGCGCGCCGATGTCCTCAAGATGCCGGATGAAGCTCAAGCCCCAGGTTTTCCGGGCGTATATCCGCTGATACCGCGTTTCAAGCATGTGCATCTGTACGCGCGAGCGATGCTCTCTCGCCCACTCGCAAGCGCGGATGATCAACTCATCGCTGCACCATGGGCCGCCAGCCGGACTCGCCTGAATATGCGCGCGATGCCGCTCGCTGTCATGGAAATTCTTGTATAAGTCGTCCAGCAAGGCGAAAGAATCATCAGCGCTAAAGTCGATAGCATTCGCGTCGCGGGCTCTTCGGCGCAGTTCGGGCGGCAGCAGGTCGAGAAAATGCTCGCGCTCGGCATATACCAGTAGATTCTGGTCGACTATCGGCGGGTGCATGGCGACGCGAATGCCGGCGTCGGCATATCCGCAAAGAGCCTCCGGTATCTCGTCCGCAAGTTCGGACCAGGAATTTGGATTATGACTGTGAGCCACCGCCGTCACGCCGGAACCCAGCAACCGCAGCCCCGAATATAGCGCCGCCAGGTAAGGCGGAATGCTGGGAAGACGCGCCAAATGACCGAGCCATAATTCCAGGAAATCGTCAGGGATGCCCAGCGCCAGCGTCCCCACTGCGCGTCCGTGGTCATGCGCATTGGTGAAAGCTGGTACGAGAATGTAGTCATCGCCGCCGACCCGATCGGCTCCCGGATAACGCGCGACCAGTTCGGAGAGCGTTCCGGCGTCGATAATGGCGTCTCCGTCGACGGTGATTGCCAAATCGTCAACAAGGACGCCGTCGCGCAAGGTATACCGCGCATGAATGATAGTTGGCATCAGGCGTAAAGACCGGCTTGTTGGCCCCCGTCAAGTACGAAGACCTGGCCCGTGATCATCCTGGCGGCGTCGGAAGCCAGATACACCGCCATCTCCGCCACCTCCTCCGCGCCGATCATCCCCCGCAGCGGCTGATACCGTTCCAGAAATGCCTCTCGTTCGGAGGGCGGAAAACCTTCATTCAAGGGCGTATCGACATAGCCCGGGCAGATCGCGTTGCAGCGAATATTGTCGCGCGCGTAATCGAGAGCGATGGAACGCGTGAGATTGATAACGCCGGCTTTGGCGACCGAGTAAGCCGCTTTATTCCTGGCGGCGCGGATGCCGAAGCTGCCGGCGGTATTGAGGATGAGGCCGCCGCCCGCTTCAATCATCAGCGGCAGCGCGTATCTGGCAGCCAGGAACACAGATTTGAGATCGATATTGAGGCACTCGTCCCAATCGGCTTCGCTGATATCGGTGACGCGACCGGCTGGGCTGATGCCCGCGTTGTTGAATAAGATATTCGGGGAGCCCAATTCAGAAGCGGTCTGGTCGACCATAGTCCGCACATCAGCGCCGAGGGCGACATCCGCGCCAATTGCGATCGCTCGGCCGCCTTCTGATACGATCGCGCGCGCTACAGCCTCCGCTTTGGACGCTGTCCGGTTCACCACGGCTATGCTGGCGCCTTCCCTGGCAAAGGCATAGCAACTCGCCGCGCCGATGCCGGATCCGCCGCCGGTTACAATTGCCACCTTGTCACGCAACTTCACGCCGCGTTCCTCGCAGTTGAGCGATATGTATTTCGCTGCTTTGCCATTTATCTCTGTGCCCTCTGCGCCTCTGTGGCAAATTTTCCCTTACTTCGTTGGACTTACCGAGGCTGCGCCACGGTCAATTGAGCATCCAGCCACCGTCGACAAAGATCATCTCTCCCGTGATATAGCGTGACTCCTCCGAGGCCAGAAAGAGCGCGACATCGGCGACATCGCGCGGCTGGCCCAAACGGCGCAGCGGTATCGTCGTCTTCGCCCAGCGTTCGTTATCTTCCTGGCTGGGCAACATCGGCGTATCAATGATGCCGGGCGCCATGGAATTGGCTCGAATGCCGCGCGGTCCATATTCCAGCGCGATACAGCGCGTCATGGTCGCGACGGCGCCCTTGGTGCTGCAATAGGCGGCGGAATCAACAAAGGCGACCGCCGCGCCGATCGACGCCAGATTGACGATCGTCCCTTTGATCTCGTGACGCAGCCAATGCCGTATCACGATCTGCGACACCAAAAAAACGCCCTTCACATTGATCGCCATAATACGGTCGTACTGCTCGTCGGTGGTCTGCTCAAAGGGCGCGTTGAAAAAGATCCCGGCGTTATTCACCACCGTGTGGATCATGCCGAGCTCAGCAATGCCGTCATCAACCACTTCTTGAACCTGCTCCCGCAGCGCCACATCCGTCCTGCGAACGAAGGTCTTCACCCCCATGGATTCCGCCTCGGCGGCGACCTGGCGCAGGCTTTCCAGGTTCAGGTCACAGAGTACCAGATTGGCGCCCTCCGCGGCGAAGCGCAGGGCGATGGCGCGCCCAATGCCTCGAGCGGCGCCGGTGACAAGCGCGGTCTTCCCGGACAGGCGTCCCATAATCAAGCCGACTCAATGTAGCCAATGACTTCGCCAACTGGCACTTCGTCATCTGCTTCGCAACTCAATTCCACCACCACGCCGCCGGCTGGCGCTTCCACTTCCGTGCTGACCTTTTCCGTCTCGATGACAACGATGCCATCACCCTCGGCCACGGAATCCCCCTCAGCCACCAGCCACTCGACGATCAAACCCTCTTCCATCGTCATTCCGAATTTGGGCATATAGATTGGAATCAATGACACATCAATCTCCTTACCGGGTCCGTTCCAGGCAGCTCCAGGTTAGTTATGTAAATCTGACCACTATGTCCCAAAAAGCGGGGAATTCACCACAGAGACACAGAAGTAGAACCAAGAAAGTAATGAAGGTTTTGAGGACAGTTAAGGGAACAGGTTTCGGGCGACATGGTATGTCGCCCCTACGGGTTTCGACATAAATGACACGTGTAGGGGCGACCAATCTGGTCGCCCGCCGATGACGCAACGGACTTCGGCATGGTATAACGGTCGACATATTTTTAACGACTAACTTGAAACTACTGAGAGCGCAGAGGAAAAGGACCAAAGGACTACCCGCTCCTTCCCTCGGAAATCGTACCTTGAAGTTCATCGGCAATCCCATTTTGAGATTCATCAGCTTCATAGTGGCCATCAGTCGATCGCTAGCTATCTGATTGCTCCGCCATTTATCTCTGTGCCCTCAGTAATTCCATGTTAGTCGTGCAAAAAAATGCGTGTGCTGTAGGGGCGGCACGCTGTGCCGCCCGTTCCTTCACTAACTGTTTTCGGGCGTTTCAGCGAAACGCCCCTACAC
>DAOULD010000069.1:0-9825 GCA_034420635.1 Anaerolineae bacterium
TTAAAATACAATGAGCATTATAGAAGGATTCGATCAACAGCAGGCTTCGCATTGATAGGAATTTGCAAGTTGCTGTCCCTTTATGCCTCACGTTTTTCAACAGAGTCTATCAGGTCGCCCGAAAACAACTGCACACTTGATGCGCCAATAATCTGAAATACACCCGCCAAAAACGGGGTGCATTTCAATATTTTGGGACGATGGGACAGGGCAATCGCACCAAAATCAATATACGTCAAATATCACATAAATCTGGCAAATGTAGGGGCGGCTCGCTGAGCCGCCCGTTTTTATTGACCGTCTATTCGTGGACGTTTCAACGAAACGCCCCTACATCGCCTCCTTTTTGGCAGGCAAGGGCTTAAATCTCGGTGCTCTCGGTGTCGACGGGCTGTGTCGGCGGTCAGTGTCTACGCGACCTACGCGCCCCTCGGTGGTTGATTGCCAATAATCTGAAATACACCCGTCCAAAAATCGGATTTTGACAAAGTCACCAAATTCATCTAAGATATGATACACGTACCATATAAATATTTTCTGCAACTTTATCTTAATCATCAAAGTCAAACTAGAAATACAAGGAGGCGCCACTGGGAGAATTGTCATAACCTTATCCAGTTCTGAGTAGAGTCTTTTTCAGAGAAAGGAAGTGTCATGAGTACCAAACAGTTGTCACGGCGCAATTTCCTTAAGCTGGCGGCGGCGTCGAGTACAGGCGCTGTGGTCGGTTATCTGGGTCCTTTGAGCAACATCGCCAGCGCGCAGGACACGATCGAACTGACTTTCGGGCGTCACTGGGAAGCTGCCTTCCGTCCGCGTCAGGCTGAGTACGATGAAGGCTTCATGGAACGGCATCCGGACATCAAGATCAACATCACCTACAACACCTGGGCAGACCACAACAACGTGGTTCCGGCTTGGGCCGCCGCCGGCACCCTGCCCGACGTCATCTACGTGCACGGCAGCCGCGCCACCCCCTGGGCGCATGAAGGCATCATCATCGACATCCACGACATTGTCGTCGCTGATGAAGAGTTCAACGTCGATGGCATGTGGGAAGAGTCAGTGCGCCTTTACCGCGTAAACGGTCGCATCCATGCGCTGCCTTATGACCACGGTCCGATTATCCTCGGCTACAACAAGGATATGTTTGATGCCGCCGGCATGGACTATCCCAGCGAAGACTGGACCATGGAAGACATGGCGGCTGCCGCAATTGAGCTGACCGATCCCGATGCCGGCGTCTGGGGCTGGGACGGCCGCCTGGATCTGGGCAACGGCGGTGGCGGCTTCTTCACTGGCGCCTGGGGCGGCGTCCACATGAACGAAGACGAAACGGCGATGACGATGGATACGCCCGAAGTTCGCGAAGCGCTCAACCACTGGTACAACCTGACCCATGTTGAAAACGCCGGCGCCAGCGGTACCGAGATGGAAGCTTTCCCCAACTCGCAGCCCTTCCGCGCGGGCGTCGCCGCCATGGGCCATATCGCCACCTGGAGCACGCCCAGCATGCGCGCGCTGGCCAATTTTGAATGGGATGTAGCGCCGACGCCTATGGGCGCCGACGGCTCGCGCTATACGGGCGCTTTCGGCAGTGGCTATGGCATCACGCCAACCAGTGACAAGCCGGATGTGGCTTGGCGCTACCTGCGCGAATACCTTTCACTCGAGGGCATGATCTTCATGTGGAGTCTCTCGGGACGTGGCTCGCCGGCGCGCCCGGAAGGGCTGGAAGTCTGGCTGAACTCTGACCCGGCGCCGCCCAGCGGACGTTACTTCCTGGAAGCCATGTTCGACTATGCGGTGACAGGTCCTCCCTTCCAGTCCCTGGCTGCCGCGCAAGTCAGCAATATTCTGAGTCGCGAGGCCGACCTGCTGCGCCTGGGCGAAACCACAGTCGACGAAGCGATCGCCACCATCACGGAAGAGGGGAACGCTGCTCTCGACTCCGTTGCCGACATGTAGTTCAATCTCTTAATCTCTAAACACGTCAGGGAGACCGCTCGGCGGTCTCCCTAAGTTCTGTTGTTGTACGATTGTCTATTGTCATATGAAAAAGCGAGTATTCAGTCGCATATCACCCAGTGCCCGGCGCGAGGAGCGGATTTTCTATTTGTTCATCTTGCCCTGGCTGATTGGCTTGGTCGTCTTTAATGCCGGTCCGGTCTTCGGCATGTTGGGATTGAGCTTCACCGATTGGCGCATCTCGCTGGATGATCTCCAGTTCATCGGCTTGGACAACTATAGGAAACTTGTGGCCGACCCGATATTCTGGACTTCGGTCGGCAACACGCTTTATATCGTCGTCGGCAGAGTGGTTTTTGGAACGGCTTTCGCGCTCCTGCTGGCGATACTGCTCAATCAAAAGGTCCCGGGCATACCCTTCTTCCGCGCTGTCTATTATCTGCCGACGGTTACGGCTGGCGTCGCCGTCGCCTTGGTCTGGATCTGGATTTTCAACCCGCGCCTCGGCATCCTGAATTACACGCTGAAGCAGATCGGCATCCAGGGTCCGCCTTGGATATTCAGCAAGGATTGGGTCAAACCGTCGCTTATTTTGATGAGCATGTTCTCGGTCGGACCCAATATGATTATCCTGCTGGCCGGTTTGCAGGGCGTCCCCAAAGAACTTTACGAATCGGCTGAAATCGACGGCGCCGGCAATTGGGCCAAATTCCGCAACGTCACCCTGCCCATGCTTTCCCCCGTTCTCTTCTTTGTGATCATTATTTCTGTCGTGAGTTCTTTCCAGAATTTCACCGAAATCCGCGTGATGACGGAAGGCGGGCCAGGCGAATCATCCAATGTCATGATCTGGTATCTTTGGGAGAATGCCTTCATTTTCCTGCAATTGGGCGTCGCCGCCGCCGTCGCCTGGATCATGTTTGTCATTCTCATGGCGCTGACCGGCTTGCAGTTCCGGATCGGCAGGCGCTGGGTCTACTACGAGGGTGAAGCGCGATGACGACGCGAAAACGCAAAGAAACCGTCTCCTGGCGCAAGTCCATCAAGGGACGCCGCGCCATCGGCATAATCATCACCTTCGCCCTGCTGATTCCGCTCGGCATCGCTTTTGTATTGCCCTTCATCGTCATGGTCTCGACCGCGCTCAAACCGCTGAATCAGGTTTTCGCTTTTCCGCCGCGTTTGATCCCCGAAACCTTGCAATGGCAGAACTTTCCTGATGGCTGGTACGGTTACGGCTATGTCGATTTCACCACTTGCACCTGGAATTCGCTGAAAATCACCGTCAACAATATCATCGGCAATCTCGTATCCTGCACGCTGGCGGCTTATGCCTTCGCCCGCTTGAAAGCGCGCGGCAAGAACTTTTTCTTCGCCATCGTCCTGGCGACCATGCTCCTGCCCAACGAAGCGCTTGTTGTTCCTCAGTACGTCCTTTTTAACAGGTTCGGCTGGTTGGATACCCACCTGCCGCTGATGGTGCCGCCCTGGTTCGGCTGGCCCTTCTTCATCTTCTTGCTGCGGCAATTCTTCCTCACAATACCGGAAGAGTTGGTTGATGCCGCCAAGATTGACGGCGCCGGGCACGCGCGCATCCTGCTGCAGATCTTCATCCCGCTCTCCAAACCGGCGCTGGCGACCCTGGCCATCTTCGCCTTCATCGGCAACTGGAACAACTTTTTCGGTCCCTTGCTCTACCTGCGCACGCCCAATGTGCAGACGCTTCCCGTTTGCCTCGTGCAATATCAAGGCGCTTACGGCAATACCGAATGGCACCTGATGATGGCGGTAGCGACGATCGCGGTCATTCCTGTCTTGCTGATCTTCATCTTCGGCCAGCGTTACTTCGTGGAAGGCATCGCGACCTCTGGCGTCAAGGGCTAAGGCTATTGCGTCACAGCCACAGAAGCAGGTCAAAGAAAGTAATGCGACAATCAAAAGGAAAATTGTAGGGGCGACCTATCAGGTCGCCCGTTTTTCCCGTACACTTTTCGGGCGACTTATTAAGTCGCCCCTACAAATCGACTTGAGTTGTGATTTCTCACGACTAACTTGGAACTACTAAGGTCACACAGACGGACAGCACTTTTCCGCATCAGCCCATGAAGTCCACCTTCCACCTCGTTCTCCCGCTCTTATGCATTCCCTTCCTCACCGCCATCGGCAAGCTGGATCCCTTCGTCGATGTCAGCGCAAGCGCCGGCATCACCGCTACGCACCGCGGCCAATGGGAACTTTTTGACGACGATTTTGCCACGGGTTATCTGGGCATTGGTCAAGCCTGGGGCGACTACGACAACGACGGCTGGCTCGATCTCTATGTCACCGGCAACAGAGATCCCAGCGTGCTCTATAGAAATATGGGAGACGGCTCGTTCTCGGTCTCGGATTTGACGCCGCAAGTCGCCCTGGCGGACGTAGAGACGGGCGGCGCCGTCTGGGTCGACTATGACAACGACGGCTGGCAGGACCTGTACGTCGTGAATCATGGACCCAACACCCTCTTTCACAATGAGGGTGGCGAGGGCTTCAGCGATGTCACCGAAATAGCGGGACTGGGGGACGAGGGTAAGGGCGCCACCGCCACCTGGGGCGACTATGACGGCGACAGTTTTCTCGATCTCTATGTCGTCAACTGGTCCTGTTTCCCCGAATGTGGTGATCCCAATATCACCTTGAACCACGACGCCGCGCGCGACACGCTCTACCACAACCAGGGCGACGGCAGCTTCGTCGATGTCAGCTACCTGCTCGAATATGATCTGCTGCTCGGGGCGGGATTCACCGCTAGTTTCACCGATTACGACAATGACGGCGACGCCGATATCTACGTGGTCAATGACCAGTTCAAGAACATGCTGGGCAATATCCTCTGGCGCAACGACGGCGCGGGCTGCGGGGGCTGGTGCTGGACCGACGCCTCGATCGAAGCCGGCGCGCGCACTTTTATCCACGGCATGGGCTTGGCTGTCGGCGACTACGACAACGATCTCGACCTCGACTTTTATTTTTCCGACATGGTCAACGGCATGGTTCTACTGCAAAACCAGGGCGACGGCACCTTCGATGATGTTGCCGATGACGCCGGCGTCGTCGTCGGTCCCAGCAGCGCAGTCGGCTGGGGCACGATCTTTTTCGATTATGACAATGACAGTTGGCTCGATCTTTACCTCACCGCCACTGAGTTCATTCAGTTCGATATCCACAGCGGTCCCGAAGGCATGATGTTCGCGTATCGCGAGTTCTTGTTCCGCAATCGCGGGGACGGCACCTTCGCCGACGCTACCCCGCAGAAGTGGATTGATGATGCCGTGCCAAGCATGGGATTGGCTTACGCCGACTATGACAAGGACGGCTGGCTGGATTTTGTGCTGGGTAATTGGAATCAAGGTTATGTACTGTACAAAAACACCGGCGGCGTCAGTCATGACCGCAATTGGATCAATGTGCGCCTGAGGGGCGGCGGCGATATCAACCGCGATGCGATTGGCGCCCGCGTATACCTCACCACCGACAGCGGCCGAACGCTGATGCAGGAGGTCAAATGCGGCTCCAGCCTGGGCGCCGGCAACGATACCGCCCTGCATTTCGGCTTGGGCGCAGACAGCGTCCGCGAACTGCGCGTGCGCTGGCCCAACGGTGAAGAATCCTTGCTGAGCGATGTCGACGTCAATCAGTTCCTGGAAGTGAACTATGTCGGCTGACATCGCGAGGGAAAGGCTCGATGCCGAACATCCGTGATGTGGCTCAGCGCGCCGGCGTCGCGCCCATTACCGTGTCGCGCGTCATCAATGACACTGGCTACGTCAGCGACGAATTGCGCCAACGCGTCGAACAGGCGATCAGCGATCTCAATTACGTGCCCAATCGCCTCGGTCCCAGCATGCGCTCCAAGCGATCCAATACCGTGGGCTTGGTGGTGGCTGATATCACCAATCCCTTTTGGACCACTGTCGTGCGCGGCGTGGAAGACGCTGCCTACAAAGCCGGTTACCATCTCTTCCTGTGCAACAGCGACGAATCCGTCTACAAAGAACGAGAGTATGTGGAATTGCTGTTGTCGCGGCAGGTGGACGGCTTTTTGATCGTCCCGGCGGAGACCCAGTTTGATGTCCTGGAATTGATTCAAAAGCAGGAAAAAGCCATCGTGCTGCTGGATCGTTACGTCAGGACGCGCTCCATCGATATCGTGCGGGGCGATTCTGAAGGCGCGGCATATCTGTTGACCCGCCACCTGCTGGACCTGCAACACCGGGACATCGCCATGTTGAACGGACCTCGCCTGGCTTCCACCGCCGTCGAGCGCGCCAAGGGTTACCAACGCGCGATGAACGAGGCTGGCTTTTCGGATAGATCTGAACGGATCTTATGGGGCGAATACACGCAAGAATCCGGCTATTACCAGACTTTGGAAGCGCTGCAATGGCGTCCGCGGCCCACAGCCTTGATCGCGGCCAATAACTTCATTGCCCTGGGCGCTGTGCGCGTGCTCGACAACTTCGGCTTGCAGATCCCGGGAGACATTTCGCTGGTCGTATTCGATGACCTGCCGGTGCAGGTCAATCTGCGGCCCTTCTTCACCTCTGCCGACCAACCCGCTTACGAAATGGGTTTTTTGGCGGCGAACACGCTTTTTGAACGATTGGCGGGCAGCCCGAGGGGCGAATTCAAAGACATCGTGCTGCCCTTCGAGCTCACGGTTCGTTCCTCAAGCGCTCCGCCGCCCAAACCATAGGTTGTGCTCGCGGCTAGCGAACTCAGGACTTCAGGTACAGTTTGATTACCGGCGCTTCGGTTCCTGGCTGCGCTACCGGCAATTGCAGTTGCGCGGAATTGTCGTCGCCGATGCTGAACGCGACTTCGCTGCCATCGTGCAAGAATTCGGCATAGGCAAGGCGATCGCCGATCCCGTCTACGTACAGATGGCGGAAAGGATAGGCGAAGACGTGTACATAGAGTAAATCGCCATTCTGCGTCAGCCGGCAGTCCTGCGGCGCGGCAAAGGCGCTGGCGGTACAGCCGTAAATGGCTTCGCTGTGTTGCGCCATCCAGTCGCGGTAGACGCGCAAAGCCTCTACCGCGCGGTAATCCAACTCGCCGGAGGCCGTCGGTCCCACATTCATCAGCAGGTTCCCGCCCGTCGCAACGGTATTGACCAACATGCGAATCAACTGTCCGGGGCTTTTCCAGGTGGCTTCGTCGCGGTGATATCCCCAGGATCCGCTGAAGGTTTGGCAGGTTTCCCAGACCACCGGTTCGCCATCCACCCGCACCCATTCACGCGGTTGAAACTGCTCCGGCGTGTGAAAATCGACCGACGACGGCAGATCGAGCCGGTTGTTGATGATGATCTCCGGCTGTAAGGAACGCGACAAGGCTTCAAGCCCTTCGCTGTCCCAGTCGTCGCGACCCTTGCCATCTTCGCCCGGGTAGGAAAAATCGTACCAGATGACGTCGATTTTGCCGTAGTTGCTCAGTAACTCGCGAACCTGATTCTTCATGTAGTCGCGGTATTTGCTCATATCGCGGTCCCGGTTTAACCCGGCGCGATCGGGATGATTGCGCTGCGAATGAACCCGGTCCACCGTGAAATGGGGATGGTGCCAGTCGATCAATGAGTAGTAGAACCCGACTTTCAAGCCCCGACTGCGGAAGGCCTCGACGACTTCCGCCAACAGATCTTTCCCCCAAGGCGTATTGGTCGCTTTGTAATCGCTATGCTGCGAATCCCAAAGGCAGAAACCTTCATGGTGCTTTGAGGTGATCACCATGTATTTCATGCCGGCATCGCGCGCCAAATCCGCCCATTTGCCGGGATCGAATCGGACGGGATTGAAGTACTTGAAGTACGGCGCATATTGCTCGTCGGACAGTTCCTCGCGCTGTTTGACCCATTCATGGCGCGCCGGCAGGGCGTACAAGCCCCAGTGAATGAACATGCCAAAACGGTCGTTTACGAACCATTCGGTATTGCCCTTGCTTGGTTTTGGTTGATACATTGTGATTTTCCTTCCATTCGCATCGAACCTGTAAATCTCCCAAGGTAATCGCATCAAATTATTTTTTCACCACAGAGGCGCCGAGGACACAGAGTTAAAGTTTGTTACCAGACGAAACTGCTACGAAAATTAAAGAAACAACCCCTTTTCTGTCATGGAATCTCATTCAGAAAACGAAATTAGCCTATGCTTTCAAAAAAAGGTTTTCTCGGTGCGCTCGGTGTCGACGGGCTGTGTCTACGCGCCCCTCGGTGGTTAAATCTTAGTGTGACTTTTCTCATCATAGCGGATGTCAATTTTGATGCGATTGCCCTGTTACATTTCCGAATCGTACAGCGCTTGCTAACTGCTGCCTGCCAATTCAATGCCCATCTCCTGCGCCAATCCTCGCAGATCCTCCCAAACGGCATCCGGCAGGGGAATGCCATCCTTGGCGCGCTCCCGATACGACCTCGCCTCTGGCTCGCCGGGCAATAGCACCTCCTCGAATCCTTCTGCCGGCGCCGTCGCTTTCACCCGTCGCGTCAACGCGCCGACATGCCGCCGGAAATCAGTGTCTTCGTCAAATGCCCGCGGATCCAGCGCCATCATCAAGGTCGGATTGCCGAAGTGAAACTCGGCGGATGTGATCGGGCGGTGACCGGCTAGCAGCGTCGGGATAATCTCCATCATCATCGCCAGGCCCGAGCCCTTGTGGGCGCCCATCGGCAACAAGACAGCGCCGTCATCCAAAATAGCGGCGTCGGTCGTCGGTCGGCCCTGCTTGTCCAGCATCATGCCGGTTGGCACGGGACTCCCTTTGGCTCGCGCCAGCACGATCTTGCCATGCGCCACCCCAGCCGTGGCAAAATCAAGCAATAACGTGCCCGAATCCTCGCAAGGGACAGCGAAGGACATCGGATTGGTGCCGAAGACGCGCTCGCGTCCGCCATAAGGCGTCACCCAGCCGCGGAACATCGTGCCGCTGGTGAAACAGATGCCGATCAAACCCCCTGCGGCGATCATGTGCGTATATTCTCCCAGGCGTCCGATGTGCGTGCTTTGCCCCAGCGAGACGGCGCTGATACCGTGCTGCTGCGCTAATTCGATGGCGAGCTCCGCTGTGAAGCGGGCGCCGATCTGCCCGAAGCCATATCCGCCGGTCACCATGGCTGTCGCCCCGAAGCGGCGCTTGACGCCCGGGCGCGCGCTCGGCTTGATCATGCCGTCGCCGATCATACTGACATATTGCTTGACGCGCAGCGCGCCGTGCGAATCGTGGCCGAAGAGGTTGGTCAGTACCAGCGACTCGGCCACCGCTGACGCGATGTCGCTTGGCGCCCCGGCCCCCTCGAAAATGCCGCGACACAGGCTCCGCAGCGATTCGGCTTGCATGATATATGTCAAGCGACTGCCTTTGCCTGGAGATCGATAATCAACGGAAGTGTAACGCCTGCATTTGAGAGGCGCAAGACGCCCGCCGATCAGCCTCTACGCGACCCTGTGAGTCCCCCGCTTCCCGGCCCGCAACGCCTGGATAACCGCATTGAAAATGGCGCCATTCGACAACCCAAACTACAACATACACGCAATCCCTGTAGGGGCGGCAGCCCCGCTGTGTCTACGCGCGGCGCAGTGCCGCCCGTTCCTTCACTCACTGTTTTCGTGCGTTTCAGCGAAACGCCCCTACATCGTCGCCCTTGTGGCGGACAAGAGGTTAAATCTCGGTGTCCTCGGTGCCCTCGGTGGTAAAAATCTCTCTGTGCCCTCTGGCCTCTGTGGTGAATTAAAAATGTACCACCCCCTGTATACATACTGTATCTATACTGTTACCAAAAAAGGGGGCAAAATGAGGGCATCTTCCCAGCATTTGAGGACA
>DAOULD010000070.1:0-2577 GCA_034420635.1 Anaerolineae bacterium
TCTGACCTTCGTTTCCGGGCTGTGCTTACGACGTTTTCCCATGTCTGTGTCCCTTTCCCTGTTGCTCTAGCATACTCTCTTAACTAGGTGTCCAGTTTTTCGGGACCACTACATAGACCATAGGCGGATGCGAATCAATTAGTAGCGGACAAGCCTTTTTGCCGGGACCTCGCTTAACGCAATCCGTAATTGCGGCTCATTTCCTTCAGTACCTCTTCCGCGACACTCAGCGTATGGTCGACATCGGCTTCGGTATGGGCTGCTGAAATGTGATTGCGCTTCATCGCCGTCGGCAGCATGAAGATGCCGCGCTTTCCCATCCCCGAGCGGAACATGACATCGGCTTCGCTATTGTTGCGCAGCAGGTCACCGTAGCGGTTGATGGGTCCGCTCATGAAATAGGGCACGAAGACCGATCCATAACCGGCCACCGTCATGTCGATGTCGAGCCGATCGGCGATCTCCTGCAGGCCGCGCCGGGCTTTGTCGCCCAAGCGGAAGAGCCTTTCATAGACAGCGTCGTCTTCCAGTTCATTGATGGTGGCGAGCGCCGCTGAGGTGGCGACGGGGTGTCCGTTATACGTGCCGCCCACGAAGACATCGCCGCCGGCGCTGGAAAAGCGCATCATCAGGTCTTCCCGCCCGGCGAGCACGGCGCAGGGATAGCCGTTGGCGATGGCTTTTGCCAGGGTCGTCAGATCGGGCAGGATGCCCAGTTTTTCCTGGTAGCCGCCGAGTCCATGCCGGAATCCGGTGATTACTTCGTCAAAGATCAGGATGATGCCGTAGTCGTCGCAGAGGCGTCGCAAGGTCTCGACGAACTCGAGCTGCGGCAGGACGCAGCCGATATTGTGCGGGATCGGTTCCAGGATGATAGCGGCGATCTCGTCTCCCCCCGCCTTCACGGCGCTTTCTATCGCTGCGCTGTCGTTGAATGGCAAGACGATTGTATTCTCGATCGCCTCTGGCAGCATGCCGGCGGAGGCGGGATCTTTCAGCCCGATTTTCTCCGGCGGGCTGATGATGTTCATCAGCAGATAGTCGTGCCAACCGTGGAAGCAGCCCTGGAACTTGATGAGCTTTGTTCGCCCGGTGACCGCCCTTGCCAGGCGCCCCGCCAAGTACGTCGCCTCGGTGCCGGAGGCGAAGATCAGCGCCATTTCCGCCGAGGGCACATGCTCAACGACTTTCTCCGCCAGTCGGATTTCCAGTTCGGTGGTGCCGACGCCGGTGAGATCGACTCGCGTCATGGCTTGGGCGACGGCTTCGTTCACCGCCGGATGATTGTGCCCGAGAATGATGGGACCGAAGGCGGCGTGGTAATCCAGATAACGTTTGCCCTCGGCGTCGACCAGATAAGCGCCTTCGCCGGCTTCCCAGACGATGGGTTCTTTCAGTCCGCGCGTGCCTGAATTGACGCCGCCCGGCGTGACGGCGACGGCTCTTTCAAAAAGCGATGCGTTTGTCATCTTAGCTCAACCCCAAAAGCGCTAGCGAATCACGATAAATGATGGCTTCCAGTTTGTCTTCGGGAACTCTGGGAAAGTTCGTTCCTGCGACGATTCTGTTGACCTTGTATAAAGATTCAAAAGTTTCCGCCGCGGTGGTAACGGGATAGTCGGAGGCGAAGAGCAGCTTATCCAGCACGTTCCACTCGGTCGCCTTGATCATGGCTTCGTAGAAGCCAAACGCTCGGTAAAACAAGCCGGAAATATCGGCATAGACGTTCGGGTGCTTGCGGACGACTACGGCGGTGTCAACCGTCCAGGGATGGCCCAGGTGCGCCATGATGATCTTGAGATCGGGATAGCGCATGGCGACTTCGTCCATCAGCAGGGGATGGGCATAGCGTATCGGCGCCATGCGCACGGGCGATGTGCCTTGATGAAACAAGATCGGCAAGCCGTATTTCTGCGCTCGCTCATAGATGGCCAGGACGCGCGATTCCAGCGGATGAAAGATCTGGTAATTCGCGCCCAGTTTGATGCCGCGCAAGCCGAGGTTGTCTTTGCAGCGTTCCAGTTCGTCGAGCGCGCGCGGGTCGTGCGGGTGCAGGGACATGAAGCCGATTAAGCGGTCCGGGTAGGCTTGTACAAAAGCGGCGGTCTTGTCGTTGACGTTGCCGGGCAGATCGGATGACTCGTCGACGCCGTTGACGCCGCCGGTGCTGTCGCCCGGGTGCCAGGCGACGCCGAAGACGATGGTGATATCGGCCGGGGTCTGGTCATCCAGGTATTCTTGCCAGTTGTAAACGGAACTGACCGCGCGGTCGGGCCGCCAGGCGGGATTGATTTTGCGGCGCTCCGGCGGCACCGCGCCGCGATATTGGGGCGTATGCGAATGCACATCGACGATCATGAAGTTCTTCCAGTTCTCCCTTCAGCGCGCTTGCATTGTACCTCAATTGTGGCGCGAAATCGCGCGTATTCGTCCTTTTATGCTCGAAGCGTATCCATGCGGGGGAATTCACCACAGAGGCGCAGAAGTAAGCGCAAGTAAGTCATGCAACGAAATAAGCCGCGTGTAGGGGCGACATATCATGTCGCCCGTCGATGCGATGGCGCGGTTTCGGGCGAC
>DAOULD010000071.1:0-7694 GCA_034420635.1 Anaerolineae bacterium
CTTAAAATACAATGAGCATTATAGAAGGATTCGATCAACAGCAGGCTTCGCATTGATAGGAATTTGCAAGTTGCTGTCCCTTTATGCCTCACGTTTTTCAACAGAGTCTATCATGTCGCCCGTCGATGCAAGGACGCGGTTTCGGGCGACCAGATTGCCCGCCCCTACAGCGTCCCTTATGTCGAAACCCGTAGGGGCGACAGGCGGTCAGTGTCGGCGGTCAGTGTCTACGCGACCTACGCGACCTATTATGTCGCCCGAAAGTTGTTCACTTGGTTGTCCTCAAAATGTTCATTACTTACTTGGAGTCACTAAGAAATGACAGAAAACATTCGCATTGACGGCGCCCGGCTCTGGGAAAGCATCATGGAAATGGCGGAGATCGGAGCAACCGCAAACGGCGGCAGCCACCGCCTGACGCTCAGCGATGAAGACAAGATCGGGCGCGAGCTCTTCGCTGCCTGGTGCGAAGACGCCGGGCTGTCGATGTCCGTCGACGAAATGGGAGATATGTTCGCCAGACGCCCGGGCGGCGATGATTCGCTAGCGCCTGTTGGGATCGGCAGCCATCTCGACACACAGCCCTTCGGCGGCAAATTCGACGGTGTCTTTGGCGTCTTGGCGGGCTTGGAGGTTGTCCGCACGCTCAACGATCACGGGATCACGACGGCGACTCCGCTGGAAGTGGTCAACTGGACCAACGAAGAAGGCGCGCGCTTCGCGCCGGCTATGCTGGCCTCCGGGGTTTACGCTGGCGTCTTTGATCTCGAGTGGGCGCAGTCGCGCCTGGCGGTCGACACCGGCGCGACGCTGCTCAACGAGCTAAAGCGCATCGGCTACCACGGCGATCTACCCGCGCGCGACCACGCCTTTTCCGCCTTCTTCGAGTGTCATATCGAGCAGGGTCCCATCCTCGATAGCGAAGGCATTTCGGTAGGCGTGGTGGACGCGGCGCAGGGCTTTCGCTGGTACGACATCTCATTCGAAGGTTTTGCCCAGCACACCGGTTCGACGCCCATGGTCGGGCGGCGCAACGCCCTGCTTGGCATGGCGAAAATCGTTCAAGCCGTCGATGATATCGCCCAGGAACACGCGCCCCTGGCTCGCGGCACCGTCGGCGGGCAAGTTGAGATCGCGCCCGGCTCGCGCAATATCATCCCGGGCCGAGCCAGCTTCACCGTCGATATGCGCCATCCCTCCGCCGATACCTTGGCAACGATGGATGCTTCTTTACGCGAGGTCTGCGAGCAGGTGGCTGCCGACATCGGCTTGAGCCTGGCTTTGGAGCAGATCTCCTACACCGCGCCCGTCGCCTTTGACGAGCGTTGCGTCGCGGCGGTCAAAGGCGCCTGCGAGCGCCTCGGCGTGTCGCACACCACCATCACCTCGGGCGCCGGTCACGATGCTTGCTTCGTCGCCAACCGCGTTCCGACGACCATGCTCTTCGCGCCTTGCAAGGACGGCATCAGCCACCACGAATCCGAAAGCGCAGAACCTGAGGATCTCGAAGCCGTCTGCAACGCGCTGCTGCATGCCGTGCTCGATGTCGCCGGCGTGGCAAGCTGAGACCTGCGATAATGCTCGTCGCATTAGAGAATGGCGAGTTCTTTCGCAAGGCGGCATCGTGAACTGGCGCATCGTCATTCCCCTGTTCCTCATCGGGCTGGTCCTCATTTTTGGCATCAGTTTGATCGAACCCCTCGACGGCAGCGAGCTGGAGGCGAGCACGCAATTTGCGCCGCCGCCCCAAGACCCAAGCGGCTTCGTCCGCGCCATTGAACCTTGGGATTGGCAATTCCCGCGCGATCACGGCGCGCATCCCGAATTTCAAACGGAATGGTGGTATTACACCGGGGTCCTGGCTACCGACGACGGCAGACGCTTCGGCTTTCAGTTCACCATCTTTCGCCGCGCGATATCGCCATTGGACGCAAACTCGTCTTCCGAATTCCGCACCAGGGACATCTATATGGCGCATTTCACCATCAGCGATATCGCAGCGGGACGCTTTTATCATGACCAGCGCTATAGCCGCGGCGGCGCTGGCTTGGCCGGCGCGATCTCCAGCGAACAGATGGCGCGCTATCGCGTCTGGCTGGAAGATTGGCAAGTCATCGCCGAAACCGACGACGCGACGCGCCAGCGCATCAGCGCCGCCAGCGACGACTTCGCGCTGGATCTGACACTGACCCAGATCAAGCCGCCGGCGCTGCAAGGCGACAACGGGCTCAGCCCCAAGAGCGAAGAAGTCGGCAACGCCAGTTACTATTACAGCCTGACGCGCCTGGTCACAAGCGGGACCATAACTGTCGGCGCGCAGACTTTCACGGTCAGCGGCAATACCTGGATGGACCATGAATTCAGCACCAGCGCCCTGGGGGACGGGGCTCAGGGCTGGGATTGGTTCGGCTTGATCTTCGAGGATGGCAGCGAGCTCATGATCGGACAGATCCGCCAGATTGACGGGGGCATAGAGCCGGCGTTCGGCGGCCTATTGGTCTATCCGGACGGCGGTACACGCACTCTTGGCGCGTCTGATTTCACCCTGTCAGTCACGGGCGCCTGGCGCAGTCCACATACCGACGCCGACTATCCCGCCGGTTGGGACGTCGAAATAAAAGGCGATGACGGCTTCCGATTCCGCGTCGCGCCCTTGCAAGCCGACCAGGAACTGCATAACGCCGGCATACAGTATTGGGAAGGCGCCGTGCAAGTCAGCGGCGACGTCAGCGGATATGGCTACGCCGAACTCACCGGCTATGTAGAGTCCATGCGAAACCGTTTCTGAGGGTTGTCATGAGCGAAAACCGGCATCGCCGCAACAGCTTTGACGGCGCCGCGGGGCTTTACGACAGCGCCCGGCCGCCCTACCCCGAAGCCCTCTTCGACGACATCGTATCGTATGCGAAGCTCGGGGCGGATTCGCGCCTGCTCGAGGTCGGCTGCGGCACGGGACAAGCCACCATCCCCATGGCTCGGCGCGGATACGCCATTGACGCCGTCGAGCTCGGCGCGCAAATGGCGGCCATCGCGCGTGACAAGCTGTCGGCTTATCCCAAAGTGAAGATCATAGTCGCGGACTTCGAGACGCTCTCCCTGCCCCGCGAGACTTACGACCTGCTGCTGTCGGCGACGGCTTTTCACTGGATTGATCCGGTGATCCGCTTTCAAAAGGCGCGCGACCTACTCAAGCCGAGCGGCGCGCTGGCGCTTTTCTGGCATAGACCGGCGCTGACCGATCTCAGCCGTGCCTATCTCGAGCCGTTGCAAGCCGTGTATGAGCGCGTCGCTCCAGAGCTGGCGCGAGGCTTTTCTCCGCCGCCCCGCCCCGAAGACGTGCGCACCGAATACCAGGAACTCATTACCGCGGGCGGATTGTTTGGCGACCTGCTTGTGCGAAAGCACTATGTGACCATGGAGTACAGCGCCGGAGCCTACGCCAGCTTGCTCGGCACCTTCTCTGACCATCGGTCATTGGACGCTGGCAAACGGGAACGATTGCTGGCGGGAATCGAGACGGTCGTCAACCGGGAATTCAAGGGCAAGATCATACGGGAGACGGTGGCATTGCTGTATTTGGCTCGGGGGTTGTAGCGCCCGGCAAAGCGGCGCAGATCGGGCTAAGCAGGCAGCGCCTTTCACGTGTATAATCCGCTATTGGTATCGGCATTTGACCCCTCGGGAAAGGACCAGGCATGATTCGCGCGTTGATCACCGGAGGCGCTGGTTTCATCGGCAGCCACCTCTCGGAACGGCTGCTAAAGAGCGATTATAAAGTGACCGTCATCGACAATCTGTCTACCGGACGACTGGATAACATTGAACACCTCGCGAGCAACCCCAACTTCAGCTATGCCATCGAAGATATCCGCAACATCCACGTGATCGACCGCCTGGTCAGCGAATGCGATATCATCTTTCATCTTGCCGCCGTCGTCGGCGTCAGCAATATCATCGACCGCCCCATCAATACCATCGAGGTCAACATCGGCGGCACCGAAACCATGCTGAAAACCGCCAGCCGCTATCGCCGTCGTATCATGATCGCATCAACATCCGAGGTTTATGGCAAAGGCGTCAGCTTCCCTTTCCGCGAGGATGACGACACGCTTTCCGGACCCACCGTGCGCAGCCGCTGGAGCTATGCCGCCTCCAAAGCGGTTGACGAATTCCTGGCTTTTGCCTATCACGCCGAAGTCGGTTTGCCCATCACGCTCTTTCGCCTCTTCAATACTGTGGGTCCGCGTCAGGTCGGGCAATACGGCATGGTCGTGCCGCGCTTCGTGCGCTGGGCGCTGGCAAACGAACCGATTCAGGTCTACGGGGATGGCCGGCAACAACGCTGCTTCGGCAATGTCTACGATATCGTCAGCGCCATTCAAAACCTGGCGGAAAGCGAAGCGACCATCGGTCAACTCTATAATATCGGCAGCAACGAAGAAATCAGCATCCTGGAACTCGCGCAGCGCATTCGCGACCGCGCCGACAGCGCCTCGGAGATCAAGCTCGTTCCCTACGATCAGGCATACAAGCAGCCCGGTTTCGAGGACTTCCGCCGGCGCGTGCCCTGTATCAAGAAAATCCGGCGCGCCATTGATTGGCAGCCCACGACCTCGCTGGACGAGACCATTGATCAGATCATTGCCTATTATCAAGCCGAGATGTTCCCGGCTTAAGCGCGCCTTCCCGTTTATGTCATCCGCTATGTAATCCGCGGCGCTCCGGTACAAAAGGGGCGGAATCAAGTCCCGAGAGGCAGTATGCACGTCGCCATCAACGGCTGGTTTTGGGCTCAAGAATCTACCGGCAGCGGACAGTATCTTCGTCACTTGGTCGCCAATCTGAACAAGGTCTCGCCGTCGCTCGAGCTTTCGCTCGTCCTGCCGCCGTATATCCCTCAACCGACCGGCATCCCTGAAGGCGTCAACGCGATAAAAACCAGCAACATTGCGCGCCGCGGCAAAGCTGGAAAAGTCATCTTCGAACAGCGCGCTTTTCCTCGCATGGCGGGGCGCGTTAACGCTGATATCGCCCATGTGCCCTACTGGGCGCCGCCGCTCAGCTGTCCGGTCAAGCTGGTGACAACTGTGCTTGACGTCATCCCTCTGCAGTTTCCCGTTTATAGTCCCGGCTTCCTGACCAGCCTGTATACCTCGCTGGTCAGCATAGCGGCGCGCGGCAGCAATCACATCATCACCATCAGCGAAACCGCCAAACTCGATATCGAAGAATACCTGGGCATTCCGGAAGACAAGATCAGCGTCACTTACCTGTCTCATGACCTGCGTTTCCATCCCCGTTTGGGCAGCGAGCGCGACGCCGCCGTTCGCGAGAAATACGATCTGCCCGAGCGCTTTGTACTCTATCTGGGCGGCTTTGACTGGCGCAAGCAAGTCAATATGCTTTTGCTGGCTTATACCTACGTCGCGGAAGCCGACGGCGATACCTTTCCGCTGGTGATCGCCGGGCGCGAACCCGCATGGAACGATCGGCTTTTCCCTGACATGCGGGCATACAGCAGTAAACTTGGCATAGATGACTATGTGCGTTGGATCGGCTTTGTCGATGAAGAAGACAAACCGTCGATTTATCGTCTGGCCGATGTCTTCGCCTTCCCGAGCATGTACGAAGGTTTTGGCTTGACGGCTTTGGAAGCGCTTGCCTCCGGCACGCCGGTCGTCACATCGAAGGCTCTCGTCTTTGAAGAAGTGCTGGAAGATGCCGCTTATATGGTAGATAATGCGCGGGAGATGGCGGGCGCAATCATCGCCTTGCTGATACAGCCGCCCTTGCGCGAGACCATGATCAATCAGGGTTTGGCGCTGGCCAGCAAATATTCCTGGCGCAAAACCGCCCAGGAGACGCTGGCCGTTTACGAAGACGTCTTGCGTTCCTAATCTCAGTGAGCATAGAATCGCATTCCAGGACCGAGCAATGACATCCGATCAAGGCGAAAGACGAGAATTGAGCTTGATGCAAAAGCTCTCATTGCCCGAGGAGTCCGCCCCGCCCTGGCGCCTTCTCACAGCGACGATGATCCTTTTGGCGATGCTCGTCTGCCTCATCGTGATGGGACCCGCCCTGGCATCGCTCTTGCTCGGCAAGCAACAAGCCACCCCGGACCTGCTAATGCTGAGTTGGGCGCTTGGCATGGGCGCCACAGCCCTCTTTGTCCTCATCAACCGACGCGGCAGTGCGGACAGTTGGCAGGCTCTGCGCCTGAGCAGGCGCGGTCCGCCACTGCCGCTCATCGCGCTGCTTGGCGTGGCGATCTCGCTCTTCATCAATTTGATCATCAGCCTGCCCAGCGGTCAGTTCCTGCCCCTGCCGGAGGTATATGGCATTGGCGCGCAAGGACCCATTGGCCTCATCGTCGCCGCTTTGCTTCTGGTATTCCTGCAGCCATTAGCGGAAACACTGGTATTCCAGGCTTTGCTCTTGCCATCGCTGCGCTGGACGCTGGGTCCCTGGCGCGGACTTGTCGCGGCCTGTCTCGTATTCGTCTTGCTGCACCTGATCGTGTTTTTCGCGCCCTGGCAATCCGTATACAATGCCTTTTGGTATGGGCTCGCCTATCCATTTTCTGTCTGTCTCGCCTTTAGCCTGCTCAAGGTGCATACCGGTTCCAGCTTATCCGCGCTTGTCGCGCGCATAAGCGCCGGTTTAATCTTTCTGCTAACAGGGATGGCGCTAACTGGCTTTTGAGCCACCACAGTTCAATCCGCATCAATTGCAGTTTCATGGAGTCAAAAGGAGAAATCATGTCAAAATCATATCAATTCACCGTCGGCGATATCCAATGCGCCGTGCTGCAAGAAGGTGAAGCGACCAAGACAAGCGAGGAGATCGCCGCGCGCTACCCAACCGTAGAGCGAGCCGAACTTGAAGCCGCCCTCGGCGGAAAGCCCGCCGAAGACAGCCTGAACTGCCTGTATATCAACAGCGGCGGGACGCGCATCCTGGTCGATGTCGGCTTTGGCGCGGCCGGTCCTCCGGATAGCGGCGGGCTGGTAGCGGCGCTTGGCGACAGCGGCTTGACGCCGGCTGATATCGACATCGTCTACCTGACCCATTTTCACGGCGATCATATCGCTGGCTTGGTGGCTGACGAAGGCCGGCTCGAATTCCCAAACGCGCGCTTTATTACGATGGCTGCTGAATGGCAGGAGTGGATGGGGCGCTGGGCGGACTCCAACAGTCCCCAGGAGCGTAAGCAGTTCGAGCGATTCACCGCCTTGCGCGAGCGCTTCAGCTTCGTGGCTGCGGGGGATTCAGTCGCGTTGGGCGTCACTGTGGTCGATCTCGCGGGCCATACCCTGGGCCATTCCGGGCTGCTCGTGGAATCGCAAGGCGAACAACTTCTGCATGTCGTTGACTTATTGCACCAGTCCTTCCAGTTCGCCCGGACCGAATGGCATTTCGTCTTTGATTCGGACGGCGACATGGCCGTGGACACTCGGCGACGGGTCTTGGGGCGCTGCGCCGACGAAGGGTTGCTGACGCTCTTCTATCATCTCAAGTTTCCGGGCTTGGGCGCCGTAAGACGACGGGACGATTCCTTTTCCTGGCATCCCCTTGATTAAAGCAAAATTAACCACAAAGACACGAAGAACACGAAGTTTTTTCTTGAAATCTCTGTGCGCTCTGTGCCTCTGTGGTGAATCCGTACGTAGAACCCGTCAAAGGGCGATGCG
>DAOULD010000072.1:0-1801 GCA_034420635.1 Anaerolineae bacterium
AGAAAACTCGCGTTGATGCAACGTCGAAACCTGCTTCCCCCCATTGCAATGGGGGGATTGAGGGGATAGACCGAAGACGGGAGCGAATCAACCAGTACCGGACAAGCCTTACAATGTTTTCGATTATTTTGTAGTTTTCTATATTTCATCAAATTATTCGCATGATTTACTTGCATTTACTAATATGCTGAGGTTGTGATAAAAAGCAGACTGCTTGACGATCCGGTTTGCGCTGGGCAAGTAGTCGCGGTCAAAACTCAAATTCGTCAAAGTCGCGACAGAGATGGACGGGACCGTCGAAGACTTCGGCGGCTTCCTGGACCAGCGGTTCGGGGTCCTGGTTCCAGACCTGGTAGTGAATTAAGCGCAGTTCTTTGGCGCCGGCTGTGGCCGCGGCTTCACCCGCCATGCGCGCGGTGCTATGCCCGGGAGGGGGTCCTCCCGCTTCGTGAATGAATATGTCCGCGTCTTTGCCGATCTTGAGGGCATTGGGGCATGGTTCGGTGTCGCAGCTATAGGCGAGAACCTTGCCATTGTGTTTATTGGTTATGCGCATGCCGATGGTAGGTATGAAGTGAACAACGGGGAAGGAGTGGATTGCAAAGTCCTCGTTTTCAAATAGCAAGGTGTTGTCGTGCAAGCTGATGCGAGAAAAGGATACCGGAAAGAAATTGGGCCAGTACTCCCAGCCGTACATATCCATCGTCTCTTCAATGCGGTTGATGCAGTGAGGAATGCCATAAAAACGCATGGGGGCTTTGCGGCCCATCTGCCACATGTGCATCAACATATTGGGGACCCCGGCGACGTGATCGGAATGAAAATGCGTCAGAATGATGTCTTGCAAATCGTCGTCGTTGATACCCAGGTCTTTGATCTTATCCAGGGGATTGGACCCGGCGTCTACCAAGACCGGGGTGTCTTTCTCGCCAATTAACAGAAAATGCGTATAGTCATGTTCCGCGCTGTTTACTGCGCCGGCGGTTCCCAGAATGATTACGCGCGCCATACACTTGCCCTTGAATCGGACTCGGCCCATTTTGGCAGATGTAGCAAACACCCTGACCGTCTATCCGTCCGTATTGACGATACCATAGTTCAGAAATAATCGAAACACTCTACGGTAGTGTACAGGGCAATCGCTTCAAAATCATAGTCCATCAATATATCGCCAATTCAAAGCAAAATATAACCACAGTCGCTCGCAAGTCACAACTTGGCTCACACAAAATAACGAGCCCGTCGCTTCGCACCGGACGCCAGACCTTGCAAATGAGTTGTTCCCACATTGTAGACTTGTTCAAGATTGCAGGTTGTCGGTATCTTTGCGCTTGCTAATAGGAGGCTTGGCAATATCTAAACTAGCATCACTCAATTTGTGCTCTGGCAGGATGATCCATATTTTCTCGTCACGCGATCAGTTGTTGCGGCAGCGCATGGTCTTTCAACCTCTAAGGGCTAATCTTATTTTGAGCCTCTAAGGGCTATGCGTGACGTAAGTTCGACCAGTATCGCAGACTGTGGTAGGCGCTCATCCCGAACGGAATGTCGCAAAGAGAACTGGCACTTTCCGCTGCCACTTGAAGCATAACGCATTCAGGCAAGATCGCAAAATAATCAGGAAAACAGGGTAAATTAGCGCGACGATGTCTCAAATTGAATTACATTAATGGGTGGCTCGTTAAATAAGAGGCGCAGAGGGCACAGAGAAAAGTCATTCTAAATGAAAATTGCGCGCTTTTTTCTACAAATGGTCTTCAGTGACAAACCACTATACCTTTCGTTACGCAGATTCAGAGGA
>DAOULD010000073.1:0-1973 GCA_034420635.1 Anaerolineae bacterium
CGGCAAGACATTGCCCGCGCCATCGGTGGCGGCGTCGGCTGGGATCTCGGAGACGACCCCGCCCTCGCCGGGCCGCCCGCCGACGAGCGCGCCCAAGCCCGCGCCGATCACCGTCAGCACAGCGCTGGCGCCACCGACGCGCACCATGAATTGACGCCGATTGAGCGGTTCAACCGTGACAGTCTCGCCCGTTTCTTCGTCCGTCTTCGTCTTGCCATCGCTATGCGCAAGATCGTTGTAAATCCAGTTGGAAGCCATGCCCCAGAGGGCGAAGGTCAGCACAACCCAGACGATTTGCGCGGGAACAGGAGCGGTGGCCGTCAGGTTCACCTGCGATGAAATCAGCATCATGACCGCGCCAAAGGCCAAACCCAGGATCAGCCCGGGCGCCAGGTTGCGCGCACCCGTTTTGCTGCGATTCAGCAAACCGTAAACGATGGCTATGGCGACCGTCCCCAAAGCGAGGAAGCCAGCCAAGCCCATCAATTGCTCCGCCGTTTTGGCCGCGACCGAGGTCTCGCCCATGTTGAAGGCGATGATCATCTCCACCATCATATCGATGCCGAAGGTCAGCAGCGCGCCCGGCAAGATCCGCGAAACGTAGTCAAAGACATCGAAAGGAATGAATGGCAAGCCCGCGACTTGGTCAGCCAGGAAGAGCAGCGCCGTCAGCGTCATGGTCAGCAAACCGCCGACCAGCGCGCCGAGCCACAATGAAGGTTTCCGTAAGTTATCCATGATACGCAGTGATCTCCGTCAGAATCTGATACCCACATTATATATGAGGAATCGCGTCATTTCTATTTCCGTCAGATTACAGAGCGATTACAATCGGCTGACGAAGAGGCGGCCGATCAATCTACGCGGTTCATGCTGTTATGGAGCGGCGAACCTGGTTCAATCAGGCATCATCGGGGCGGCTGCTATGGGCTTGATCTGGCGGCGGCGCATTTCACTGAGGCTGGTCCGGACCGGGGCGCGGGCTGAGGACTCTTTGATCGAGCGCTGCGGTTTCAGTCACCTTGAGGATGAGCTCGTTCGCCATAGTAGCCATCTGCTCCACGCTGTAAGCCTGGCCATCGGTAAGCCACCAGTGGAACATTTTCACAAATGAATTCACCAAATGATTCGCCGATACGATAAAGGGGATTATCGTCTCGTCGCGCGCCTTGTAGCGATCGTTCACGACTTGCGTCGCGCTTTTCAGGATTGGCGCCATGACCGGATGATCTTCCGGCAGGCTCATCGCCAACAGGCAGGCGTCTCGATATTTGTCGATGACAGTGAAGACCAAAAGCGACAAATCGTAATGCGTCATTTCCGGGTGCAATTCGCGCGTGATTTCCCCCTGAATTTCGTACAGATGACTGCCCAGCAGATCGTTTTTGTTTTTGTAATGGCGGTAAAACGTTGAGTTGCCGATGTTGGCGAGCTCGGTGAGATCTTTGATCTTTACGCTTTCAAATCCTTGTTCCAAGCCCAGTTCAACGAGAGCGTCGATTAAGGCTTTTCGCGTGCGTCCTACGCGGCGATCCTCTTCATTCATGGCGCAACCAGTCTCCGAAGGCGGTTCATGTCATTCAGCCCTTGGGAATACAGCGCGTCGAATCGACAAAAAAGCAGTCGAAGGCGCAGCAATCCCCGCAACAATTTTAGCCCCAAATGCGCTTCGACCGCAAACAAAAGCGGCGACGATGACCCGGTGTCATCGCAGGATGCAGGTTTATGGCACGAATAAAGAACTTCGTTTCGGATTTCAGTTTGAATAAGGCGCTTTTCCATCCAGCAGCGGCAGTAAAACAGTCCACATCGTTGAGATAAAACTCGCCGTGGGCAGCCGGCGCGGGCCAGCGGAGACCAAGTCCAAAAACTTGACAATCCGCAAAATGGGATTATACTAAGAAGACGATGCCATAAGATTGGTTTTTTGCAGGGGCGTCCCGACGCGAGCATTGCGCTCTGGATCACGCTGG
>DAOULD010000074.1:0-2950 GCA_034420635.1 Anaerolineae bacterium
CGCCACCATGCTCAAATTGCGCGCCGAAATATCCATCAGCGCAAAATGCGTATCGGCGAATTCCGGCACTGTCAGCAAATCCTTCATCAGCCGGCGCGTGAAGCCCACCGAACCGGCGCCGATCATGGCTATTTTCAAAGACATGATTAGCCTCGCATTAAATTGAACGCTGATTAGATAATTTTAGCGGCGAATTGTCAAGTGGCGGGTGCTGCCGCTATCCGCTTGAAGATCAGTGCTGCTACATCGCTCCTCCTTCGTCAGCCTGCATCGCTAACCTCCAGCTTTAACCAGCTGGACAAGTGACTTTAGCCAGCGCGTATCTTCATATTGTTTGAGTCAAAAACTATATGAAACTACAGAAAATTCAGAACAAGTCAGCGCTTCGCTACCTAGAAAAGTCGACTCAACCCTCAAGTTAATCGATGGCGTGGAAACTCAGAAGTTCTCTCCTCTAAAATGAGCAAGTCAATTACGACAATACGCTCAATTTCAGGGGAGAAATCCGATGAAACGTTTCACTGTGCTGTTAGTTTTGTTCGCAGTCTTGACGCTCTGCGCCGGCGCCGCCTGGGCCTCCGGCGATAGCGATATGGATGAGCTCGCGCACCATGTCGTCGAATCCTACACAGAAATCGTCCTTGCCAGCTATGAGGATTCGCTTCAGTTGGCGTCGGCGCTGAACGATGCTCTTTTCGCATTTGTCGCCGATCCCACCGACGAGACCCTGGCCGCCGCGCGCGATGCCTGGCTCGCTTCCAATGAACCCTACGGGCAAACCGAAGCTTATCGTTTCTACGGCGGTCCCATAGATGACGAAGACGGTCCCGAAGGCTTGCTCAATGCTTGGCCGCTCGATGAAGCCTATATCGATTACGTCGAGGGCGACCCTGACGCCGGCATCATCAACAATACCGCCGATTACCCAGAGATAACCAGAGACCTGCTCATCTCCCTGAACGAAGTCGGCGCTGAAGAAAACATCAGCACCGGCTTCCATGCCATTGAATTCCTCCTCTGGGGGCAAGATCTCTACGAAGACAGCGCCGGCCAACGCCCCGCCAGCGATTATAGCAGCGCGCCCAACGCCGAACGCCGCGGCCAATATCTGCTGATCACCGGCGAGTTGCTGGTCGAAAACTTGCAAGACATGGTCGACCAGTGGAGTCACGAAAACGACGACAATTACGTCTGGGACTTCCACGATGGGCCAGCCGATGTCGCCCTAACCAATATGCTGACCGGCATTGGCGTGCTCGCCAAATCTGAACTCGCTGGCGAGCGCATGTTCACCGCCTATGACAACCAGGATCAGGAAGACGAGCACTCCTGCTTCAGCGATAACACACACCGCGATATCATCACCAACTTCATGGGGGTCAGCAACGTCTACCGCGGTACCTACACGCGTATCGATGGCACAGTCGTGGAAGGCGCCGGCCTCGCAGATCTCTTTGAAGCGATCGCGCCCGAGCTGAACGCCGAAATGCTCGAATTGCTAGACCTCGCCGACCAGCAGGTGAACGATATTTTCGTCCCCTTCGACCGCGCCATCGTCAATCCCGATTCGCGGCCGGGCGTTTTTGACGCCGTCTTTACCTTGCAGGATGTCGGCGACAAGCTGGTCGAATTGGCCGCATCGCTGGATCTGGTCCCCGGCTAGATCCGTCGGGGACCAGCCCCCATTGGATGCTTTGCTTTGTTTCGTCTCGTAGCGCTATCCGCCCGAATCATACTGACTGCCGGTCTTGGCTTGGCGGCGCTCTCCGCTCTTTTGGCGCTCTCGTCCAAATCTTTTTCGCAGACTGCGCCGCGCCGCAGCGAATTGCTCGGCGGCCAAACCACAATCTTCAACACAACGCGCAACGCCTTCGCCCAGCCAGCCCCGGGCTTGGAGCGCATGCAAGAGCTTTTCTTCTTCGTCGGCAACTCATTCTTTAATCAGAACTGGGTGACAGCACCAGCATCAACCACCGCCCGCGACGGCTTGGGCCCGCTCTTCAACGCCCGCTCCTGCGCCAGCTGTCACTTCAAAGACGGCCGTGGCCGCCCACCCGAATTCGACGGTGAAGCGCCCACCGGCTTCCTCGTCCGCCTCAGCATGCGCGATCGCGACCTCACTTGGGCAAGCTTGCCCGAACCCAATTACGGCGGTCAGTTTCAGGATACGGCGCTGGAAGAAATCGACGAAGAAGGCGACCTGATTCTGCGCTACGAATACATAGAAGGCGAATTTTCTGACGGCAGCCATTACGAGTTGCGGCAGCCCAACATTCACTTCGAGAATCTGGCTTATGGCGAAATGCACCCCGAGGCGCTGACCTCGGCGCGGGTGGGCAACCAATTGATCGGCTTAGGTCTGCTCGAGGCGATACCGGAAGCGCGCTTGCTTGAACTGGCCGATCCCAATGACGCCGATAATGACGGGATTTCGGGCCGTCCTAACTACGTATGGGATATCCGCAGCGGCCAGCAAGTGATCGGTCGCTTCGGCTGGAAAGCCAACCAACCCAACATTCTGCAACAGACCGCAACCGCTTTCCACGGCGACCTGGGCGTCACCACCAGCATTTTCCCGGCGCAGAATTGCAGCCCCGTCCAAGACGCCTGCCAGGCGGCCATACACGGCGGCGAGCCGGAAATTAGCGACGACGACCTGCTTAAGGTGGTCCTTTACCTGAGTTCGCTTGCTGTTCCCGCCCAACGCGATTTCGATGAAGTCGCGGTTCAAAGTGGGGAGCGAGTCTTCAACGATATCGGTTGCGCGTCTTGTCACGTCGATACGCACGAAACCGGCATACACCCCTTCATCGCCGCGCTCTCGCATCAAACTATCCATCCCTTCACCGACCTGCTGCTTCACGATATGGGCGAAGGCTTAGCCGACAACCGCGACGATTTTCAGGCGACCGGCCGCGAATGGCGTACGCCGCCGCTATGGGGCATCGGC
>DAOULD010000075.1:0-20582 GCA_034420635.1 Anaerolineae bacterium
ACCCAGACCAGATCAAAAGTCATAAAGCTTCCGATGACCGACATGATGACGACGATCGCCGTGATTGGTCGGAGCAGGGGCAGTTTGATGCGCCAGAAGAGTATTCGCTCACCAGCGCCGTCTATCTTTGCCGCTTCGATGAGTTCCGGCGGTATGGTCTGCAAGCCAACGAGAAACAGCACCATGCTGGGGCCGAGCGCGCGCCATGAGGCTGCGACGATCATCGCCAGCGTGTTTGTCGGCGCAAAAACCATCCAGGGGCGCGCCAAGGCGTCAAGACCGGCCCAGCGCAGTGTCTCATTCAGGACGCCATTGTTGGTGTAGACATAGCTCCAAATAGCGGCGACCACTGTTGTGGACAATATCGCCGGCAGATAGATAAGCGTCTTCAAGACCCTCTGCCCTGGGATACGCTCCAAGACCACCGCCAACAGCAGGCCGCCCCCGACCGGTAGCAGCAAGCTCCCCCCGGTCCACACCAAAGTGTTTGTAAATGACCTGGTGAAAGTGGGATCACGGATGGCGTCAACGTAGTTTTTTAAGCCTACAAAACGGGGCGGGGTAATCAAATCCCAATCGGTAAAGCTGATGGCAAATGTATGGGCGACCGAATAAAGCAACAGCCCGCCGACGAGCAAAAGCGCGGGCAAAAGATAAAGATAAGGCTCAATCGTGCGCAACAGCGCCTGCGCGCGTGTGGGCGCTTCGGCCGACGCCTTACCCAGCGCTGTGACTGGAACCTCATTACGAAGCGGATCAGTGCTCATCTGGTTTGTATCGGGCAACCCGCCCGCCTGCATTCAGGATGGTTGGAGAGGCGCTTGACACGCCTCCCCGATTCCAGATTCTATTCGCTGCCGGCGCTTGCCCAGTAATCCTGAGCAATCTGCTCCGCGCCATCCATAGTCGTCTGCAAGGAAGCCGGATCCAAGACAAATTGACCGAGCAAATCAACCACCTGTTCGACGATTTGAGGCGGCGTGGCTTCCCAGTAACGCGTATAGAGCTCGTATTCGCCGTTGGCGACGGCGTTGGCCAAATCTACCAGATGTCCCGGGCGAGTCTCTTCCGGCGCCAGCAGATTAGGCGAGTTGATGTCGCTGGTTTCCGCCCAGACCGTTTGCGCTTCGACACTCATGAAGTAGTCGGCAAACTCAAGCGCGACATCAAGCTGCGGCGAGTTTGCGGCAATCAGCAAGGGACGTCCCTCAATGATCAGGCTGCGATTGCCCGCTTCTGTGATTCCCGGCATGACGAAAATGCCATAATCCTCACCGGCGACAAAACCGGCGCGCTCGAGCGAGCCTGTCCACCAGTCGCCAATCAGATACATGCCAAAATCGCCGTTCACAAATGGTTCCTCCCAGTTATCGGAGAAGTCGCCCGGCTGCGAGAAGTAGCCCGCATCAAGCAGATCGCGCCACTGCTCCATAATGGCGACCACCTGGGGATCGTTGTAGGCTGTCTCGCCCGTCATTACACTCTGATAAAGGGCGGGATCAACGCGCACCATCATTTCTTCGAACCAAATGAAGCTGCACCAGCGACAGCCAACCACATCTAGACCAAAGGGGGTTACGCCATTGTTCGATAGCGTTTCCGCAACCGCCATAAGTTCGTCCCATGTGGTCGGCACTTCGAGTCCATTATCGGCAAAGACATGCTTGTTGTAAAAGACGACCCAGTAGTTGATCATCTTCGGCAAGCCATAGGCGCGCCCATCAAAGCCAAAGGAACCCATCATGCTTGCCGGATATTCGCCCTTGTCAATATGCCCTTGCCAGATGTCGGTGACATCCGCAAGCAGACCCGCGTCCACCAGATCTTTCATACGATAGCCAAACCACCAGTCAAACAGCGGGAAAGCGTCGTCAGTAGGCAGCGCGCCGCGCACCGCAGCCTGGTAAGAGTCCGTCGAAGTGAAAATCACAGTGTTGACGCCGATGCCAGTTGCGCCAAGCGATGCCTCGCCGAGAGCATCCTGACCCGCCTCGTGCCAAGCCGCGTCATTCGCCCAGTCGATCACGACGGGGTCATCCTGGGCCGTTACACTGCCTCCCAGAATCAGCACTGGGATGAGCAGTAGTGCCGCTATTTTTCGCAAAAATGCGATGTTGTTTCTCTTCATTTCATAGTCTCCTTGCATAAAAAACTTAGCTGGACGAACTTGACACATTGTCTCATAGTCTTTTCTCCTTTGGTGTAAGATCCAAACCAGTATTCGGTATGGTTCATAAGGTTTGGTATTCCAGGGCAATCGCATCAAATTATTTTACCACCGAGGGTCGCGTAGGGCGCGTAGACACTGACCGGCGACACTGGCCGCCGATACTTACTCAACTACCGTGCATAGCGCGCATCCTGGCCAGCATTTTCTCGCGCGCTTCCGGCGAACCATCGCAGTTGGTGCCGAATAAATGATCAAGCGGAATGGTGGGTTCGCCGTAATTGCATTCGTAGAAGCGATGATGCAGCGAATGCCAGTAGTTGCCGTAAGAAATCTTCAATTTGTCTTTGACGACAATTTCCTCAAAGCCGCCATGACCCGTTATCGAGCCGAATGTCACCTGCTGCCCTTGGAAGATCATATTGATCGGATGCGCAGCGATGACCCAATGGATCAGCATGCTTGAATACATGATGAGATGTTCAATCGGGTGCTGCGACAGGCCAGACCAAGGTCCAACTTCAATATTCCGGTGATGCACATGATGCACCGCTCGGTAAAGAAATCTCACGTGCAGCAGCCGGTGCCCCCAATAGAAGTAAAAGTTGTACCATAGCGGCGACAGGAAGAGAATCAGCGCGAACACGACCGGTTGCTCGCGCGGGTCAAGAAATGGGATGAAGCCCTTGGCGTAGGCATAATGCATCAGCACCTCATATCCCGTCCAAATCGTGCCGGCGCTGACGATGCTCCAGAACATGTTGTCGCGCACTTGATCGTTCCAGAGGAATTTCTTGCTTTTGCCCATCCACTTCAGCGACAGCTTGTATTGATAGCCCTGCGTCTTCATTGTCCACATGCTTACGTGAAGCACGGAGGCGTAGACAATCAACATGATCTGGTTGCGCAGGAATATCTCGAGCATCCAGCCGGCGCGGAATTCGCTCATCCGCGAGGTCTCCGGCGTCAAATAAAGCCAAGTCACAACCGCCACAATCATGAATAGAATATTGTAGGGCCAGAGATACTCTTTTAACCACAGTACGGCTGCGCGCGGCTTGGGCGGCCAAGTGAACCAGGGGTTGGGCGCGCCTACATCCCCCTCGGGCCGCCAGTAACTGCGCTCGTCACGCGGCATGCCGTCAACAAGACCGTCTCTTTCCAATCGTAAGTTCGCCATATCAATTGACCTTTGGAAGACCTAATAATTGTTTTATGCTGTTAGTATAGTCAGTTCGGACGCGGTTTGACAAGCAGCGCCAGTTAAGCTGAATACCTATCTGGCCTGATGGAGAATGGAATATGGCTCTGTCGCGTTGTTCTTTGATGTTGATCGTGGCGCTTCTGTTGAGCGGCGCGATCGCCTCCGCCCATGATGAGGACCTGGAGCCGGTCAGCGTACAACTGCAATGGGTGACGCAGGCGCAGTTCGCCGGTTATTATGTCGCGCTAGAGTTGGGATTCTACGTGGACGAAGGGCTTGAGGTCACGATCATTGAAAGTGAGGGCGATCTCCTGCCGGTAGATGTTGTCGCCGCGGGTGATGCCGAGTTCGGCGTGACCTGGCTGCCAAAGACTCTGAAAGCCAATGAGGGCGGCGCGAATCTGGTCAATATCGCGCAGATCTTCCAACGCAGCGGGACTGTCCTGGTTTCACTTGCAGAAGCGGGCATTGAAAAGGCCACAGACCTTACATGGAACCGAATCGGCGTTTGGATCAATGACAGCGATTTCGAAGTCCATGCGACGACCTTTCACATTGGCTCGGATCCGACCAGCGGGGAACATCTTATGCTGGTGCCGCAGCCCTTTCATCTGGGACCGCTGCTGGAGGGAGACGTTGATGCGGCACAGGCTCTTATTTACAATTGGGTTGGCCGGCTTTTTGGCATGATCAACCCGGCAACGGGCGAGTTGTTCCAGCCCGACGACATCAACATCATCGACTTGAACGAGGTGGGAACAGCGATGCTGCAAGATCATATCATCGCGCGGGCCGATTGGCTGGCGGAAGAAGACAATGAAGCCCTGGCGATTGCTTTTCTCAAGGCGAGCATCCGCGCCTGGATCCACTGTCGCGATTATGCCGACGACTGCGTCCAAATCCTGCGCGAGATTGACCCGGACTTGGGCGAGAGCCATCAGCAGTGGCAGATGAACGAGGTGAACAAGTTAATTTGGCCCTCGCCGGAGGGCATCGGGATCATGGATGAGGGTCAATGGGCGCGGACGGTGGAATTGGCTTTGCAAACGGGCGCAATCAGGGCGGAACCTGACGAGGGCGCCTACCGCAGCGATCTTGTGATCGCCGCGATAGAAGCGCTTGCGCGGGATATGCCGAATCTTGACGCGATTGGGGAAGATTGGGAGCCGCTCACGGTCGAAATGCGCGAGGGCGGTCAATAGCGGCGCCGCGCCGGAATGGACAAAGAATCTCATGACCAAGATCTTCTTCGTCGGCAGCTATAACGAGGGGCTGACAATCCGTGTGCCCCGTATGCCCGCCCTGGGCGAAAGTTTGCCCGGCGACTCTTTCGACATGGGTCCCGGCGGCAAAGGCAGCAATCAAGCGATCGCGGCGGCGCGTTTGGGCGCCGAAGTGAGTTTCCTGGCTTGCGTCGGCGACGATATCTTTGCCGACCGCGCCCTGCAGCTCTATGCCAAAGAGGGTATCGCGGCGGACCAGGTGCATCGCTTGCCCGGCGCTCATACCGGTATCGGATTCGTCAATGTTTTGCCGGATGGCGAAAACTGGATCACGGTCGATCTGGGCGCTAATCTGTTGATGACGGCGGATCATGTACGCGACTGCGAAGCGCTTATCCGGGGGAGCGACATCGTGATGACGCAATTTGAAGTGTCGCCGGCGCCGGTGGCCGAAGCGCTGGCGCTGGGCAGGGCGCATGGCAAGCTGACCATTTGCAATCCGGCGCCGGCGCGTTCAGTTGATCCGGCACTGTTCGCGGATGTCGATATCTTGACCCCGAATGCCACCGAAGCGCGCATTCTTCTAGGCCTGCCCCCTGAGGATCCCAGCCCGGCCGAGGCGCTGGCTGGCAAGTTGCTGGATTGTGGCGTGGGTACGGTCATTGTGACGCTTGGCGAGGAGGGAGCGCTCATCGTCAGCCGGGATGGCGAGGCGCATATTCCCGCCCTTTTGATTGACGCGGTGGATGTCACCGGCGCCGGCGACAGCTTCAACGCGGCGCTGGCGGTATTCCTGGGCGAAGGCTTATCAATTGAAGACGCAGTACGGCGGGCGGTCGTGTCCGGCGCTTATACCGCTATGCACATCGGGGTCATCGACGGATTGCCCAGTCGCGCGGCGTACGAGCGTTTCGCGTCCGAGAAAGGGTAGCGGATCAGAGGTCAAGCGGGAGATGGAAACGGCGCGATCTGCACATCAATGCCCATGTCGAGCAGTTGACCTTGCGCATCCGGCGCGATGTCGTTATCGGTCACGAGGGTCTCGATCTCGTCGATTGCCAGGATTTGCGCCGCGGCGGTTGTCCCGAGTTTGCTGGAATCCAGCAGGACGATTGTTCTCTCGGCTGAGCGAATCATCGCTTGTTTGACCGAGGCTTCCAGCAACTGCGAATCGGTCAAGCCGGCGCGCAGGGAGAGTCCCGCGCCGGAGATGAAGGCGACGCGCGCGAAAAAATCCTCGAAAAAGCGTTCCGTCGCCGGTCCGACAAAGTTGAGGGTATCCGCGCTCAGGATTCCTCCCGCGCCCATGACCGTGGCGGACGGCAGCGTCTTCCGCAGCAATTCGACGGTCCGCAAGCTGTTGCTTAGCACCTGGAGATTGCCTTTGCGCTTGAGAAAGGGAAGAATCGCGCGAACGGTGGAACCGGCGCCCAGCAGCAGTACGTCCTTGTCTTTGACGAAACGCGCCGCCGCGTGACGTCCAATTGCCCGTTTTTCGTCGGCTCTATTGTGATCCCGGGTCAGGCGCTGCATCTCTCGCCGCTCAGGCGCGTCGCCATCAAAAACGACGCCGCCATGCGTCAACGTGACCAAGCCTTCGTCGTGCATTTTTCTAAGATCGCGGCGGATCGTCATGCTCGACACGTGATAGCGGGCGCTCAGATCTACGATTGCGGCGCTGCCCGCCCGCGCGAGATAACCGAGCAAATGTCGTCGTCTGGCTTCTGGTAACATGGATACGGTCTCGCGCTGCCAAGCAGTTGGCGCCTTTGGCAATTTATGTTATTTCCTGATATTTTACGTGGATTTACGATAAGACGCAATTCAGTGTGAATCCAATAGTGTACCGAATCCGGAGGTACGCCAATGTCTCGTTATGTAAGCAAACCCGTTCCCGAGAAACAACCTGAGTGCATACGCGTGACGCGCCCTTGGGGCAGCTTCGCGCAATATGCCAATAACGAAGAAGTGACGATCAGCCTGATGACGGTCGAGGCGGGACAGCGCCTGAGTCTGCAATCGCACAGCGCGCGAGCCGAGCTTTGGATCGCGCTCGATGATGGCGCGATCATCCAGGTGGATGACCAAGTCATTGAAGCGAAGGCGGGCGACGAAATCTGGATTCCGGCCGGCAGCAAGCATCGGCTGGGCAGCGGGGAAGAAGCGGTGCGGGTTCTTGAGGTTGCTTTTGGCAACTGGCAGCAGGAAGACATCAGGCGTTATGCGGATGACTATGACCGCCCCGCTGAAGGCGAATGAGCTTAATCCACGCGATACTTGGCGATTGTCTCTTCGTTCAGGCTGACGCCCAAACCAGAGCCATCAAGCGGCTTGAGAACGCCGTCATGAAAAGGGATGGCTTCGCGCATGACCGTGTGCCGCAGCGGATTGAAGAGTTGATTGTATTCATAGATGAGGAAGTTGGGCATGACAGCGCAAGCGGCGATTGCGGCGACAATGCCTACGCCGGCGCCGACGCCGTGCGGCGCGATCTTCACATTCTCCATTGAAGCCAAATCCGCGATTTTCAGCATCCCGGTGAAGCCGCCGCAGCGCGTGATATTGGGCATGAGCACATCAACCGCTTCCGCCTTCAGCAGGTCGCGAAACTGGAAGACGCTGCCCAGCCACTCGCCGGAAGCGATGGGGAGATCGACGCGGCGGCGGATGCGCGCCAGATCGTCCGCGTATTCCGGATGGACCGGTTCTTCCAGCCAGTAGACATTGTACTTGACCAGGTCCCTGGCCAAGGCGATGGACTGGCTGACGGTGTAAGCGCCGTTGGCGTCTACCAGCAGCTTGATTGCCGGTCCGGCGGCGGCGCGCACCGCTTCGACGTGCGCGATATCCGTGGTCAGTCCGCGGCCGATCTTGAGCTTGACCGCGCGGAATCCAGCGCTCAGAAACTCACCCGCCTTTTCGGCGGACTTATCCGGCGTCGGCAGATAGGGTATCGGGCTGGCGTAGGATTCGACCGCCTCGCGCATGTGCCCGCCCAAGAGATTCGGCAGGGAGTCGTCATAAAACTTGCCACACAAGTCCCAAAGCGCGATATCGACGCCGCTGACGCCCATGGGCGCGAAACGGATCTCCTCGACCATCGCGGTCCACAAGGCATGGTGATGACGCGGATCTGCGCCGAGCAGCATGGGCGCGAGCACGTCGTTGATGTAAGCGGCTGTGCCGCGGGGACCCGGGCGTCCCATGGCTTCGCCGATGCCGACCAAGCCGTCGTCGGTGCTGAGGCGGACGATGACCGCGCCTTGACCGAGCAGGGGATTCACCCGCATGCCGAAGGCTGGGTGGGAGAGTTCGCTTGGCACGTCGCCCAGGGCGTCGGCGAAGGATGCAAAGAGGGGAATGGCTTCGACCTTGCTAATCTTCATGGGTCAGTCCGAATAGCGAATAAGACTGCGCCCAGTGCATAAATGCTGGGGCTCGTGTCGCTATCGCCGAGCGCGTGATTTTCATTTACCAGCCAAGCGCCGGATTGAGATGAGTCGCCGCCAGATCGCCCGGCTGTGTGCCGGGTAGCCAGTGATCACGGTCGGCAACGCGGTTTTTGTTGTCCAAGGGGCTGACGCGCGTACTGTCAGCGAAATAGATGACAGTCATGGCGGGTCGCATTTGGTCGGAGGTATTGGGTGGCGCCGAGTGCAAGGTCCAGCCGCTGTGGAAAGTGGCTGAGCCGGCTGTCATCGACTTGGCTTGTTGCAACTTGAAGCCACGGCTCTGCACAAAGGCGCGCAGTTGAGCTTCGGATTCGTCAGAGATGGGGATATCGCCCAGGTAGCCTTCGAGGTGCGAGCCAGACGCGAACTGCAAGGTGCCCATGTCGGCGTCGATATCGGCCAGCGTCATCCACATGGTGATGGTCTTGTCCGTCGCCAGGGGCCAATAATGCTGGTCTTGGTGCCAGGGGGTAATGCCGCCGCCTGCTTCCTTGAACAGCGCCTGGTCGTGGTAAAGCCGCGCCTTGTCGACGCCCATCAAGCCCGCGGCGATGCCGGCAAAGCGCGTCGCCATGACATATTCCTTGACCGCCTCGTTGTATTCCCAGAGATTCGTCGTCTGCAGGAAGGCTTTGCCATAGGTATCGCGATCCGCCAGTTTTCGCGTTTCCTTGTTGCGCTCGGCGACAGTCCGCGCGATGGCCTCGTGATAGGGCGGGATGTATGCCGCCGGCAGCACATTCTCCAGCAAGATATGCCCGTCGCGCTGATATTGCGCGACTTGCTCATCGGTCAAGTCGTAGGGTTTGTTCCATTCCATCTGCGTAGCTCGCTGGGCGAATCCAGTTAGTGATCGTGATCGACGTCTTCGTGCGGCACGACGACTATGAAGCCGTTGTTATCGCCCATCATCGATTTGACGCGGTGATTGTCGAAGCGATGGCCGTATAGTTCCGGGGCGTTGGCGGCGCAGGGCGTGCCGAACCTGGGCTGGGCGTAGGGCAGGTGCGTGGCGCCCCGCGCCAGAATATGCAGATAGTTGGCGGCTGCGCCCTCCTCGTCGCCATCGTATTCCCCGCGATGGTTCCAGGGCACGCGCGAACGGGCATTGCAATAGTGGCTGACAAAGGCGCGACGCGGCTTGTCCGAGTCGTTGCGGTGAGAGCGATGCAAGACATGGCCGCCGAAAAATACCACATCGCCGGGCTGGGCTGGTATGGCGACTTCGTTCTCGTACCGCAGGGCGATTTTCGCCAGGGTATTCTTGTCTTCGTCAGGATGGCTGGCATTGATGATGGATTCGATATCGCCGAGGATGGTATCGCCCTGCTGCGTCACGCCGTCGCAATCGGGATAAATCGGTTCGTGCTGGGAGCCGGGGGTGATCCAGAGGCAGCCGTTCTCTTCGGTCGCCGGGTCGATGGCGATCCAGGCGCCGATCAGCGTGTCGGGCTGGGTGGGGATGTAATAGGAGTCCTGATGGAAGCCCTGGCCCGCCTGCCCGGGCTGCTTGAAAAATAGCATGGTCTGCAAGCCCAGGACGTCCGGTCCAATCAGCGCTTCCAGCACATCGACCACAGTCGGATGCAAGAGAAAGCGCTCGGCGATTTCCTCGGTGCGGTGGGGCATGTGCACGCGTTCGTAATGATGACGGCGCTCCTGTGCGCTGGCGTCAGCAGCGGGCGGCGGCACGCCGGGCAAGGTTGTGCGGCCCGCCATCAGGTCTTCGGTGTAACCCGCCAGTTCCCGCACTTCCTCGGGGGCGATCAATCCGCGCACCACCAGATAGCCGTCGCGGCGGAATGCCTTGTATTCGTCGACGCTGACCTGATATTGCTGGTGTTCCCGCTGGAGCAATTGTTCTTCGATCATTGTCCGATTCCCAAATCTTTTACTTTTCCGTATCTTACCGCGAAATTTGCGAACTGCAATTCGCAGCGTGGATTTGGCAGGGCAATCGCTTCTAAATCATAGTCCATCAATATACCAGCAATTCAAACCAAAATATAACCACAGAGGCACAGAGCGCACAGAGAAAAGCCATTCAAAATGAAAATTGCGCGCTTGTTTCTACAAATGGTCTTCAACGACAAGCCATTATCCCCTTTGGTACGCAGATTCAGAGGAGTTTTGCCTTGTAATAAAACTTGAACTTTGTGTTCTTCGTGTCTTTGTGGATAAAAAATTGAAGCGATTGCCCTGGATACACTACCGCATTGGTGAATCCAGCGCCGCATTGGTTATACTATCGTGACCAACAAGGAGGCGGGAGATGGAACAGCGACAGTTTGGGAATACGGATTTGCGGACTTCGGCGCTCGGGTTCGGCACTTGGGAACTGGGCACGACGCAGTACGGCGACATCGACGTAGACGAAGCCGTGCGGGCGATACATATGGCGATAGACCATGGGATCACGCTCTTCGACACGGCCGAAGTCTATGGTCCCTACACGTCCGAGGAATTGCTGGCTCGCGGATTGGGAAAACGCCGAGCCGATATCGTTCTAGTGACCAAAGTGGGTTTTGTGTTACACGATGACCCGACGATTACCGGCGATGCCGCCATTGTCGGACGAAATGCGTCGGCGGCTCATATCACCAAACGTACCGAAGGTTGCCTGAAGCGCCTCAACACCGATTATGTCGACTTGATGTTGATTCATTGGCCCGATCTCGCGACGCCGCACGATGAGACGATGGGCGCGCTGGAAGACCTGAAGGCGGCGGGCAAGATCCGCCACTACGGCGTCTCCAATTACGACGTAAGCATGATGACGGACTGCCAGAAGCACGGCAAACTGACCGCCAATCAGATCGGCTACAATCTCTTCGACCGGCGGGTGGAATCCGCCGTTTTGCCCTATTGCCTGGAGCAAGGCATCGGTTTCATGGCATACGGCAGTCTGGGTTTTGGTCTGCTGAGCGGCGCTCTTAGCCCCGACACCGAGTTCGCCGAGAATGACTGGCGCGGAAAGGGCATGGCTTTTGGCTTGCCGCTATTCGAACGCGAGAACTTCCTGAAAGAGCTGCGGGTCACGGAACGGCTCAAAGCAATGGCGGAGGGTTACGACAAGTCGGTGGCGCAGTTGGCGCTGGCTTGGGTCTTGAGCCATCCAGCTGTAACTGTCGGGCTGGTAGGCATGCGCAACGAAGTCGAATTGCGCGAGAATATCGCGGCAGTCGACTGGCGCTTGACTGATGGGGATCGCGAGGAGATCGACCGCATCTTCGCGGAAGAAGGCGTGCCGACCCATGCGGAGGCCAGGCAAATGACGGATGTGTCTAAAGGGGGCGATTCACACGCGGACTAGGGCGAAATGCCGCTGCAAAACCCCTAATTTCTGTGGCGATTTCGGGCGACCTGGTAGGTCGCCCCTACAATTCTCGACATAAATGAACCTTGTAGGGGTCAGGGCACGTAGGTCGCGTAGACACTGACCGCCGACACTGACATTCGAGAGGGGGAGCGCCTCATAGCGGGATTTGGATTAGATCCAGAACTCTCGTTACAAATGTGGTTGTTTCTCATTATTTTCTTGGAATTACTGAGAAAATAGACGTGCAGATACCGGCCGCGGGCGGATCAGTCTATTGTCAATCCCAGATGCTTCCCATCCGCCAGACGGTAACTTGCGCCGTCGCGGTCCCGCCATGCGCGTAGAAGCGGAGTCCCTGGGCATCGTCCCGCGAGGGATAGATGCGGCTGGTCATCGACAGCCGGTCGTTGGCGTATATTTCGATGACGGAGTTGTCCAGGAAGATCGTCAGGTCCAGAGCCTCATCGTCCCCGAGGTTCAAGGCATATTCGCAGGCATCCAAGCTGATATCTGCCGTGTCGGTGGATTTGTCGCGGGTCAAACGCAAGGCGCCCGAACGATAATCATAGGCGAGTTGCGTGTATTGCGCGCCGTCAGGACTGCGACGGAATTGAATGCCGAGCGCTTCACAATCCTGCGAAGTCGCGCGCAGCGATATTTCCAGCCTGTCGCCCGTCGCGCCGTCCAGCGAGTTGGGACTGCCATCCGCAACCGTTACGCCGTCGTCAAAGAGCGCGGCGCTTCGCAATTGCTGGAGTTCCGCCGCCGGCTTTACAAGCAGATTACCGTTGTCATCCAGCGAGATTTCGCGCGGCAAGGTCAGGCAGGAGGCCCAGCGGGCGGCCGCGTACTGGTCGCGCGGGCGCGCCTCGCGTATCCATCCCCACATCAACCAGCGACCGTTTGGATCGAGCAGGCTGTTCGGCGCGTAGAAGACGTCCCCCCAATCCAGGCGTCTCGGCGGACCATCGGGCGTATAGCGGTGGTTCGCATAGTCCCCCAGCCAATAAACCGGCCGTCCATGAGGTGATACAACGAGCATGCGCTTTTTCCCCAGATCGAGAAAATTGGGGCATTCCCAATTGATGCCGCTTTCCGCCGGGTTCCCGATATACAGCGGGTTGAGGTAGTCCCAGTTGATCATATCGGGCGAGCGATAGAGCAGGGCGACGCCGCCTTGACCCTTGATGCCCGAACCCAAAAGCATATACCAAAGACCGTCATCCTCTTTCCACAAAAAGGGATCGCGAAAGCCGATCAGATCCATGCCTTCCGGGATCGCGGGTATGACAGGATTGGCGGGATGCTTCTGCCAGGTTTGCAGATTGTCCGTGCTGGTGGCGACGCATTGCGTCTCCTGGTCGATCTCCAGCACAAATTCGTGGTAGTAGCCCTGTGGGATGCGCTGCCTGTCTGAGGGCGGCAGGTCGTCGTCGGCGCTCCAAAGGGTCATGTCGGCGACGCCGGAATAGATCATGGTGGGCAGACCGTCGTGAATGACCACGCTGCCCGACCAGCAGCCGGCGGCATCGTAGCTGTCCGGGCTGGGCATGATGGCGATGGGGCAATGCTCCCAATGCACCAGATCGGGGCTGCGAACGTGACCCCAGCCCATGGGACCGAAATCGGCGATGTAGGGATTGTGCTGGAAGAACATGTGCCAGTAGCCCTTGTAGTAGCAGGGACCGTTGGGATCGTTGATCCAATTGGCGGCTGTAAAGAGGTGATAAGCCGGGCGTTGCGGATCGTCGCCGAGCGTCGCGGCAGTCTGCGCAACGGCTTGATCCGCTTTGGCGAGGATTTCGGAATAGCTTTCGGACATGGCTCTGGTCCTTAATTGGTGTGATTAGACATGTCAATGATTCAGTCCTTCAGCGCGCCGAAGGTAATGCCGCGGTGGAAACTGCGCTGTGTGATCAGATAGAGGATCAAAATGGGCGTGAACAGGATGACGGTGGTGGTGGCGATCATGTCGTATTTGAAAGTGAATCTTCCCATGAAGTCGATGATGCGCACGCTCATCGGCATCAGCCATTGTTTGGTGGCGATCACCAGCGGGAAGAAGAAGCTGTTCCAAGCCCACATGAACTCGATCAGCGCCAGCGACATAATGGCCGGGCGCGCCAGGGGCATGATGACGTAGCGCAGCACCTGCAGATCGGAACCGCCGTCAACAACGGCGGCGTCGATCAGCGCGCGCGGGATGTCTTTGAAAAAGGTGGTCATCAGAAAGACGCCGAATGTCAAGCCCAGCGCCGCCTGCGGCAGGATCATCCCGGCGTAGGTGTTCAACAATCCCAGGTCTTGCAGCAATTGGTATACCGGAATGAGCACGGAGGTTTCCGAAACCATCAGTCCCGTCAGTACCAGGAGGAAGAGCCATTGCTTGCCAACAAAGCGATAGACCGCAAAGCCGTAACCGGCCAGGACGGATATGATGGTCGTCAGAATCATTGACGATGTCGACAGGATCATGCTGTTGTATAACGCCCCTTTGTAGCCTTGTTCGTTGAGGATGAAGCCAAAGTTCTTCCATTGCGGATCCTTGGGCAGGGCGAGAAAACTCTGGAACAACTCGGCGGAGGTCTTAAGCGCGGCGTTGAACATCAGGTAAATGGGGAACAAGGCGATAAAGACAAATAGCAGCAAGATGGCGTGGATGATGACGCTCTGTATGATACGGGAGGAACGATAGGATCGCCGTTTGCGCGGCTCCGCGCTGATATTCATCTCATCTCCTTTAATCGCCTTCTTCAGTGACGATCTGCCGGATGACAACCACGCTGAGCACCAGGATGACGACGGTCAATATCGTGCTCATAGTCGCCGCATAATTGAAACGACCCTCGCGCATGCTGTGCCAGTAAATGCGCAGCCCTACCACTGTGCTGGCTTCGTTGGGTCCGCCATTGGTCGCCACGAAGATCAGATCAAAGAATTTCATCGAACCAATGATGGTGTAGACGAGGACAAAGGTGATGGCATTGCGCAACAGCGGAATCGTGACATATATGAAACGCTGAATGGCGCCCGCGCCATCAATTTTGGCGGCGTCGTACAGTTCGGGACTGATGTTTTGCAGCCCGGCCATGAATATCAGCACGCAGAAGCCGTAATAGGACCAACTGCCGATCATGTTCACAGCGATGAGCACGATGGACTCGTCCGCCAGCCAGGGTCGGCCTGTCAAGCCGATCGCTTCCAGCATGTGGTTGAGGGGCCCGATACTGGGGTCGTAAATCCAGCGCCAGACGATGGCGGCGCAAACTGCCGCTACCGTCTGCGGGATGAAGTATATGCTGGCGTAGACCAGGCGCGTCCGGCCGCGGCCGGAAAGGACAACCGCCAGCAACAATCCCAGAACGACGGGAATAGCGATGCTCAGCAATACCCAAATGATGTTGTGATATAAAGATTTGAGAAACAGGTCGTCTTGAAGCAGCTTCGTATAATTGCCGAGTCCAACCCAGAAGTAATCTCGCGAGCGACCGGTCGGCGAATCAAAAAAGCTCAAAACGAAAGCGTTGAGGATGGGATAAAAGATCCAAATGGCAAGATATATCAAAGCCGGGGCAATAAATATATAAGGTCGTATATTGAAGCGCGGCATGCCGGTATCTTTCCGGATCAACGGTCGCTTGGGGGCGGCGTTGCGCTTACAGGCTTTAGAGGATCTCCGGCAGCCCGAAACGGCTACCGAAGATCCGAAGTTTTCGAAGCGGGATTACATGCGCTCGCCCGGCTCCCAAACCTGCCCGAGCTCTGCGGCGACAGCCATTTCCTCGTCCATATTATTGAGGAAGTCTTCGATGCTCAGTTCGCCGCCCAATACGCCCTGTACGCCTTGATAGAGGGCGCGAACAACGTTGGGGGCAACGGTCGTGTGGAAGGCGTCGACATTGAGATCCTGCATCTCTTGGCCGATACGGAAAGCCTTGCCGATCACCGGAGCGACGTCATAGATGCTCCAGTCGATGGGATCTTTTTGGATCGGAATGGCGAAACCTTCTTCAATCCAGGTCGGCAGCCAGCGCGGGTCGGTCACGAAATCGATGTATTCGGCAGCGAGATCCGGATCGGCGGCGTGAGCCCAGATATAATAAGCCGAGCCCTCTGACATGTGTGTCGCTTGCGGGATGTCATCGTAGATCGCTGGCATGTAGAAGACGTCCAGGGTGCCTTCAGCCATGTTGCCGCTGATGTCGTGGATGACCCAGGTGCCGGTCCAGACCGATGTCGCGCGTCCGGTGTAGAGTTCAGCTAGGGAATCGCCATAGTGCTTGCCGTTGAAACCGGGCGAGAAGCAGTCGGCATCGACCATCTCCAGCAGTTTCTCCAGGGCGTCAACCACTTCAGGACGGTTCCAGCTGGTTGTGCCGCGCAATACATCCAAGCCAACTTGACGACCGCCAGTAAGCGCGACCATGTCGGTGAACATGTTGGCGCCCTGCCAGCCATCGGGGCTGTTGGAGAAGGAAATCGGGATGTAGCCGGCTTCATTGGCGACAGCGCACCAATTGAGGATGTCTTCCCAACTCTGCGGGATATCCAAGCCCAGTTCTTCAAATATGACCTGGTTGTAATAGACGTACTCGAGGTCTTGCTCCCAGGGATAGGCATAGAGCTTGCCGTTCCACATATTGCGCTCGATCGCCCAATCGGGCAGGCGATCCCACCAGCCGTACTGGTCGGCGTATGGCGTCAGGTCGAGCAGGTAACCTTCTTGCGCGTAGGCGGTCAGACCAGCGCCGGAGGGCCAGGAATAGAAGACGTCAGGCGCATCGCCGGAGGTCAGAGCCAGCTCAATCGCGTTACGAATCGGCCAACCGCCGCCGAAGACCGAGCGGTCCATGAAGACATTGGGATGCTCCGCGTTCCAGGCGGCATGGATAACCTCAAGCGCGGGACCGGCCGCGGTCATACCGTAGAATTCCCACTGGTCCCAGACTTCCAGGAACTGGCTGTCTTGCGCCGAGACGATACCGCCCAACAGCGACAAGATAAGCAACAAGAATGCGAATCTCTTCAACATTGACATGATATTGTTCTCCTATCGTCTTAAACTTGCTTTCAAACGTTGTGCGTAACTCTTGGTTAGCGCATCCGGGTCATGCGCCCGGAAAACTAGAAGGATCAAATCAATAGCAACCTCCTCTTCCTTTTGAAATTTCAGCCAATCAATTGACGGCATTGTCCGTTTCCAATGCGAGATATCGCAGCCCGGGGCCAAGGTCCGATCAGGTACGGATTGACAGGTTATTGAAGCTGACAGCGCCTTGATCGACGAAGAAACCGAACATGGTCTCGGACTCTTCGTAGATGCGGTAGGACATCACGATCTCGTCGTTGACATAACACTCGACCAACTGGCCGTTGCGCAAGATGCGCACCAGATATTTGCCGTCTTCCGGTTCGCTGTACAAGAATTGGTCGACCAAGATGGGACGCGCCATATCGGGACCGAGTTCGGGGCTGCCGGGCACCCAAGCTTGCCAGAAGGGTTCCCATTGGATGGGCCAGCGGCGGATCGACGCCCGTTTGCGTCCGGGTTCGACCATCAGCAGGTGCCCCATATACATGTCTGCCGTCGGCTCCATCAGTATGCCGGCGTTCATGGTGTTGGGATCGCATGCGATCTCGACTTCCAGCATCAGATCGCCGCGCGCCGTTTTGATGTGACCGAATCCAAAGGCGCCGCGGGCATCGCAGCGCAGACCGTCCCAATCGCCATCGCCGGGGATGAACTCGAAAGCCTGCTCATTGGCATAGCTGGCGACAACCTCGGCGGGCAGGCGACAGGTCAAGGTGCCGTCGGGCATGGCGATCAACTCGCGCGGGGAACCATATTCGCCGCCCCAGATGAAGTCTTCGTCGTTACTGCCGAATTTGCGCCGCGGGATCCAGGCGAAGGTGAAGCGCCGCTCGCCGTCCCCGGCCGATTTGGCGGCGTAGAATTTGGAGCCGTCGAGGGCGTCAAGCGGCCGCGCCTCCCAAGGTTCGCCTGGTTTCGCGACGCGGTACAGCGTCTTGGCGTCGCCGGAATAGCGCGAAAAGACCAGATAGTTGTAACCGCCGAGGCTGAAGGTCTCCGGACATTCCATACAATGCGCCTGCTGCGGCGCCCAGAGCGTGCCGCCAAGTTCCCAGCTTTCCAGGTCATCCGAGTAAGCCACCACCACGCAACCGCGTCGATCTTCCAGACCTTCCTTGAAGCGGGCTGCGATTAGCATGGCATAGCAGCCTTTTTCCTCATCGAAATAGACGTAGGGATCCCGCCAATCCGCCGCTTCCCATTGCGCTGTATCGGCGATGAGGATGGGATTATTCGGATTTTTTTCCCAGGTGATCATGTCATCGCTGGTGGCGTGACAGATGGTCTGCTGGAACTTGGCGTTGTGGCTGTAGCCGGTGTAGAAGAAGTGGAATTTGCCGTTGTGGTCGTGTATCGACCCGGTCCAGACGGCGCCGACATCGGGATCGCCTTCTTGTCCGGGCCCAAAGGCGTCGGGCAATTCTTCCCAATGCACCAGGTCCTTCGAGACGATATGCGCCAAGCGACAAGCCGCGCGTTCCGGGACTGTCCAGGTATCCGGGGGCGTCGCCAGGCAAAATATATGCCATTCGCCCTTGTAATAGAAGGGCATGGTGTCGCCGACGTCGCCGATTTGGGTTTTGTAGCCAAAGAGTCTCATAAGAAATGCCTTCCTTTTGCTATGTAATTCACGTCCTGTCGACGCGCCATTCCTGACTTGCTTCTTTGAACAAATCTTGCTGCGTATTTGAACACAAATCAGTCACTATGTCAAGAAAACAGTCATAATCGCGCATAACTCGCGCATAATAGTGTATAATCGCTAAGGATTTGTCAGAATAGCGCGGTCATCCTGGCGACAGGGGAAGCGCAAGCGCCAATGCAGCGAGCGAAACGTACAGGTTTATGAACAAATCAAGTCGCCAGCGCCTGATTCTTGAACGTGTACAGGCTGCCGTGCCAAATGAACTCTTGTCCACCAAGGATCTCGCCGCTCAATTCGATGTCTCCGAAGCGACAATCCGCCGCGACTTTAGAGCGCTGGCTGAGGCCGGTTTGATCCAGCGGCAATATGGAGGCGCCCAACTGACGCAAACGCCGGTTCGCTCCATAGTCGGGCAGGTTGGCGTTATCTTGTCTACCCGTATCGACAAATATCGAGACCCCTTCTATAACATGATGCTGGAGGGCGTCGACAGGGTGCTTGAGCGACAGGGTTATCAAATAGCCTATGTCAAGATCCTCCACGAGATCGACAGCGCCGCGAAAGCCAGGCACTTGCTGGCATCGTTCACGATTGACGGCTTGATTCTGCTCGGTACGGACTTGAGCGATCGCATCCGCTATTTGCGCGAGCATTTTTCTCCTGTCGCGCCTATCGTAACCACGGACGACAAGCATGACATTGAGGACGATGTGATCCTCTTTGATGGCGCAAAGGGAATGCGCGAGATGGTTGGGCATCTGGCGAGTCTGGGTCATCGTCGTCTGGGCTTTGTCAGCGGCAATGTCGACAACCGCTACGTTGGCTTTTGCCAGGGACTTGAGACCTTCGACCTGCCGAAAGACGATGGTCTAGCCCAGATTCTGGAGCCGGGTCCCTCGGGCTGGACCCCGGATCTCGGCGAGCGCGGCGCCCGCAAGCTCATGGCAAAAGAGCCGCGTCCGGATGCCATCGTCTGCGCATCGGATCGCTTGGCTATGGGCGCAATGGGCTGGCTGCAGCGCAATGGTTTTCGTGTCCCCGAAGACATCGCCGTGACCGGATTCGACAACATACCTGATGCCCAATTCACTTTCTCGCCCCTGACCACGGTCAATGTGCATAAGGGGCTAATGGGCGAACTGGCTGCGGAGCGCCTCGTCCGGCGCATCGAGCAGCCGGATAATCGCTACCTGAAGATCATCACGCCGGTATCGCTGGTCGTCCGTCAATCCTGCGGCGCGCGCCTCCAGCAAAATCGCTGAGCGTCATCAAAAGAGCCGCGCGGCGGCAGCGAAGATAACTCCCGCGCTGAAAGAAAAGGACAACTTCGTTCAATCCAGTCGATGTTAATGGAATATCGCTTGATTATGTCTGTGTGTGATCAGGCGTCGGGCCATTGCAAACGTTCGTCCGGCGTTCGTGTCATCTCCATCGGTTCGACTTCACCCCGGTAGTCTGGGATCAAGGGCTGGATCTTCGCCAGGGCGTCGGCGGACCAGGACTCGTGCTGGCGGTGCATCGCCTCATGGATCCAACTGCGCGTGTCTTCTTGCAGGTCGGCGAAGAAAGGATGGAACCAGATTGTAATAACGGTGCGCTGCTCACCCGAGGCGTTCTCGTGCGTGGCGTGGAACATGCGCGCGTCGCCCACCACCAGGTCGCCCGCCTTGACCGGCACGTCAACCTCATCCGCATAATCGCGGAAACGGGGATCGTCGGGATTGTCCATGCGGTTGATGTCTTTAGTATGGGCTTCGCCCAGGTCGTGCAATACGTGGCGATATCTGTGACTGCCGGCCAAGAGGCGCAGGCAGCCATTCTCGCGCCGGGTATCTTCCAGGTAATACATGAGGAAGATCATTGGCGGCCGGTCGCTGTAGGCGCGGGGGTCACCCCACATGATGCAATCTTGATGCCAGTACAGGCGCGGACCGCCCGGGGGCTTGCTGATGATGACCGCTTTCCAGAACTTGATGTCTTCCAGTCCCATTTGCGCAAGCGTCTTTAGGGCAAGCGGGTTGCCGATCAGGTCGGCCAGTTCGGGGTAGAAGTTGGAATCGATGAGACTGCCGGGCGCTTTGGTATACTCCCGCTGTTCCGCATCATATTCGGACAGCGCTTTGTCGACGCAAGCCCGCGTTTTGTTCAGCAGGGCTTCGTCCGCCATATTGGGTATGACGCAGAAGCCATCTTCAATGAGGTCGCGCCGGAGCGCCGCCGCATCAATTGTCGTACTCATATTTGCTTCTCCGATTTCTCCGCTATTTCATCAGTTTGTCGCTGCTTTAGAACCGCTACATTTTCATGCCGCCCTGGGTCAAGCCTTCGATGAAACGGCGCTGCATGAGCAGGAATAGAATCAGCACTGGCAGCAGCATGATGACCGAGGCGGCGTTGGTCAAGCCCCAGTCGCGCGTGAAGCGTTCTTGAAAGGCGCGCAGGCTGGTCGCCACCGGTTTCAGATCCGGGTGGTGCATGAA
>DAOULD010000076.1:0-8643 GCA_034420635.1 Anaerolineae bacterium
CGACAACTTCGCTGCCGACGCGCAGAAATGACTCGTGTATTTCGCGGATAATATCGGGACGCGTGATGACGAGGTAATCGAGACAATCCTGATACGCTTCGCCGCCGTAGTCCACCGGCCTCAAGTCGTAAGACTGGATGCTGGTGCCCATGGCGCCGTCGAAAATGACGATATGGTCCTCGATGGCATCGAGGTAACGTCGGTTGCTGAAGTGTTGCGATGAGTTTTTCATGGCGAGCATAATAGCACAGACAAGGTCTATTTTCACCACTGGGAGCGCCGAGATTTAGAGGGCGGAGAAAGGCGGCCGGCTACTATTCCAAGTGTCATGATCGCGAGGCAACCAAGTGTTACGTGCGGCATTACGAGAGTCGCGTTATAATGCGCACTTAGTCAGCAGACGCTCTTGGAAAAATATGACATTAGCCGCGCCCACTAAAGACAAAGCGAAGCTTAGCGAGGGCTTCCAATACGGCCGCATCATGCTGATATGCAGCGGCCATTTTGTGCACGATATTTACTCGGCCTTCATCGCGCCGCTGCTGCCATTGCTGATTGACAAACTTGGCTTGACGCTGGTGATGGCGGGCTCACTGCCCGTATTCATGCAGATGCCTTCATTATTGGGTCCCGTCATCGGCTATCTGGCGGATCGCTTCACGGTGCGTTACCTGGTGATCTTCGCGCCGGCAATCACGGCGACGCTGGCGACCTTGATCGGCTTCATGCCTACCTATGGCGCTGCAGCGCTGCTGTTGTTTTGCGTGGGCGTGAACATCATGGCTTTTCACGCGCCGGCGCCGGCGATGATCGCGCATGTTGCGGGGAACAAGGTCGGGCGCGGCATGAGTTTTTTCATGGCTTCGGGCGAATTGGCGCGTTCGGTCGGTCCCTTGCTGGTCGCCTACGGCGTCACGCAATGGGGGATGGAAGGATTGTGGCGCTTGATGTTCTTCGGTTGGCTGGCGAGCGCCGTGCTGTATTGGCGCCTGCGCGATGTCTCGGCCAAGCGCGCGCCGCGCAAAGACAAGTCCAAGCCGATGCTGAGGCGCTTCGCGCGCGTGTTTGCGCCGCTATTTGGCGTCATGATCTTGCGCAATATGGCGTCCAGCAGCCTCGGGATTTTCATGGTCGTCTATTTGGTAGACGTACGTGGATTCGAATTGCCCCTGGCGACGGGGGCGCTGGCGCTTTATGAGTTTTCCGGCGTGGGCGGAGCGCTGGTGGGGGGGACGCTCAGCGATCGCTTCGGACGGCGAAAAATGGTGGCGGGCGCGACGATCGGCGCAGCCTTGCTGATGCTGGTATTTGTGCACGTAGAAGGCGCGCTGATGATCCCGAGTCTCATCGGTTTGGGGCTGACGGCGCTGGCCGTCTCACCGGTCTTCCTGGCGCTGGTGCAGGACCAACTGCCGGACAACCGCGCCACCGCCAACGGCATGTTCATGCTCTATGCCTTTGGCATTCGGGCTATCAATGTGCTGATCGCCGGGATTCTGGGAGATTTCTTTGGATTGCAGAACGCCTTTATCTTGGCCGCGCTTATCTCGCTGTTTTCCCTGCCGCTTATTTTTGCGCTGCCAGCCAGGCCGGCGGTTCGGCACGAAGATCTTTAACCGGGCGGATCCGCCGCCCAAGCCCTTAGCGCTTGCTCGATTTCGGCTTCGTCGGCAACAAATCTCACCGCGCCGTCGCTAGTGGAAAGCGTGTCGTCGTCGCCCAGCAACAGTGAATCGATTCCCTCTTTTGGCATGCCAATGACAACAGCGCGCCCGGTCAAGCAGGCTTGCATTTTTTTGCCAAAGCTGCGGACGTGCGCGGCGAGCCCGGCCGGCAAGGTCCGACGGGCGCTGCCACGCAAGTCTATGAGGCAATCGACCGGGTGGTCGACCCCGGATAGCGTGAAGGCCGACGCGCGCGCGGCGTGATGATAGTCCTTCCAGTTCCAGTCGCCTTCCGCGATGTAGCAGATGACGCGTTTGGACGGGTCTTTCCACTCGTATCGAAATGGCATCGTGGTTTCCCTGCTGTCTGCGGACGATAGCCTGTGTATAGTATAGTTGACCTGATGTTTCGCGTTCGCGCCAATTGTCCGGCTGACGGAAGACGGCAGGACATGCCGGCGGACGGTCTTGCCCGCTCAGTAGGGCTGTGCCACAATGACTTCGTAGTGATTCGTCCAAGAATGCCGGTCTATGGAACTGAGATTTCGTATCATACTCACCGCGCTAATCGGGCTGATAGCCCTGGCTGTTTGGACATTTCCCGCTTGGCGTGGTTTCTTGCGCGACCGGCAAGTGATGGAAGCCTTTCCCGACCTCGATATGGACTTGCAGGACGACTTCCTCGCCTTGCCCGCAGACCAGCGCAAAGCCCTGATTGAGATGCGCGAGACGAGCCCGGAAATGGCGCTGGGCATGGTTCACGTCGCCATCAGCGAATCGAATAGGGCGCCGGAAGACGAACGGGAAATGAGCGCGGAGACGGCGCGCGTTTTGGCTAGCGGGGAGTTTGGCACGATTGATGCCTTGCATTGGGGCAAGGGCACAGCGACCATTTACGAGTTTGCCGACCGCCGCATTTTGCGCTTTGAAAATTTTTCATCGGCTCGCGGCGGCGATGTTCGGGTGTATCTGTCTCGCGACCCGCAGCCGAGAAACGCCCTGGAGCTTGGCGTTGATTTCTTGAACCTGGGCAGGCTAAAGGGCAATATTGGCAATCAGAACTATGTTTTGCCGCAAAATCACGATTTAAGTATCTATCGATCGGCTGTGGTTTATTGCAAGCAGTTTGAGGTCGTGATCACCAGCGCTCGCTTGCGCTGACCTGGGATTCACGATAATTCCGCTGCAACCCGCCGACAAGCGCCGGCTTCAACACAGGCTCCGGAATAGGGTATTTCAAGGGCGTCGCTCATTTTATAAACCGCGTAGCGCATGCGACGAGAGAAGGCTTGTCATTTTGCGTGAGCGCGCCGTACCTGGGTGCTTCTCGCAGGTTACGCGCCGAGCGGCTTTCTGGGACCGACGCCTATATTAAAACCGAGAGAATAATGCGGATGCCGAAGCGATACGCGATTTTTCCAGCGCTTATCAGCCTTTGCCTGCTGATGGCGCTTCTATTGGACTCAGAGGCCAGCTATGCCATTGGGAAGGTCACAGCGACCCCGACGCCCGACGCGCTGGATATTGACAGGGCGCTGGAAGAAGTCCTGGAACATATCGAAGCTGAAGCCTACGATGACGCGATCGCGCTTGCCGGCGTGATCTTGCAGGAAGACGAGGAATCCTGGAAAGCCTACTATTATCGTGGATTCGCTCATGCGCGATCGGAAGATTGGGAGGATGCCATAGCCGACTACAGCGCAGCGCTGGATCTGCGACCGGGTGATTCCGCGATTTGGCGTTCGCGCGGCGAACTGCGCCTGAAGAATCGCAATCCACGGCAAGCCAAACGCGACTACGAGCAAAGTTTAACCGCAAACCCGCGCTCGACGGGGACTTACCATAGCCTGGTTCGCTTGCACGAGCGCGATCGCGACAGCAAGTTGCGAGACCTGTACCAAAGCATCGTGGATGCGACGCGCGCCAATGCCGGGGGCAAGAGCATCAGGGCGATCTCCATTTTGGACGAGGCGATAGCAGGTTTTGATCGCGGCTCGACGCCGCCGGAACTCGGCTATGCCTACTTCACGCGCGCCGATGTATGGAGCGACACGGAAAACTGGGATAAGGCGCTGGCCGATCTGAAGGCGGCGCTGGAGCTGCAGCCGCAGATGCAAGATTATTACATGACGCGCGGCCATATCTATTCGGAAACCGAGCGCTTGGATCTGGCCGCGCCGGACTTTTACCGACGCATGACCCTGATCGAGCGAGAATCCATTGCCGGGAGCCTGACATTAGACGAACCCGTGATCATTGAAATGGATTACGCTGTGGTGGCGCGCCTGCAGTTTGAAGGCGAAGCGGGTCAGCTTGTGTCGATCAGCGCGCGCGACTATCTGGGAACAGGCATAGATCCGCTGCTGGTTCTGCTGGATGGCGACGGAACGCCGCTACTGGGGGATGACGATGGCGGTGGCGAAACCGATGCGCTGATCGCCAACTATGAATTGCCGGCTGACGGCGCTTACACGGTCATGGTCAGCCACGCCAACGCCGGCTTTCAAGGCAAGATCCGCGTGATCCTGCGTTGACGATCGCGCCCAGCTGCTAAAAACCATGCTTACGCGAGAAGATGAGTCAGGAATCCACAAGACACCCAGAGGTTTTCCTTAGTGCTGCTGCCGTTAAGCCCTGACACGGTTCGGAATTTTCTGCCGCAAGGGGCCCGACTCATCATCACGAGCAAGCATGGTGGTCAAGAAGTATAGTGGCAGCGGCGGCGGCAGTCAAGATTGCCCTGCTGAGGCCGCCGCGGTCGTTGCGTCGCGCCCGCCCGTCAGTCATAATACAGGCTTTATCCATAGCAGGGAGAAATATCTCATGTCCGACGACATTCGCTTTGATCTTCCGCAGAGCGCGATACCGGAACAATGGTATAACGTGCAAGCGGATCTACCGCGTCCCTTGCCGCCGGTACTGCACCCGGGCACGCACCAACCCGTAGGACCGGACGACTTGGCGCCGCTCTTCCCGATGGGCTTGATCTTGCAGGAGGTGAGCCAGGATCGCTGGGTCGAGATACCGGAAGAAATACGGGAAATTTACAAGCTCTGGCGTCCCACGCCATTGTTGCGGGCGCGTCGGCTGGAAAAGGCGCTCGATACGCCGGCTCACATCTATTACAAGTACGAGGGCGTTTCTCCCTCCGGAAGTCACAAGCTGAACACAGCCACGGCGCAAGCCTATTACAACAAGCAAGAGGGCGTCAGCGGATTAACCACCGAGACGGGGGCCGGGCAGTGGGGCACGGCGCTGGCGCAGGCTTGCAGCTTCTTTGACATGGAATGCATCGTTTATATGGTGCGGATCAGTTACGAGCAAAAGCCCTATCGCCGCGCCATCATGCAGAGTTTCGGCGCGGGCGTCACCGCCAGCCCCAGCGATACCACCGATGCCGGCAATACGATCCTGTCGCAGGATCCCGACAGCACCGGTTCCCTGGGCATCGCTATCAGCGAAGCGGTCGAGGTCGCCGCCAAAAGCGGCGGCAAATACAAATATGCCCTGGGCAGCGTTTTGAATCATGTTTTGATGCACCAGACGGTGATCGGACAGGAAGCCCTGCAACAGATGGAAGTAGCCGGCGAATATCCAGATGTGGTTGTAGGACCGACGGGCGGCGGCAGCAACTTCGCCGGCATTGCCCTGCCCTTCTTGCATCAGAATCTGGCGCATGGCAAGGAGACGCGCCTGCTGGGCGTGGAACCGGCGGCTTGCCCCAGTTTAACGCGCGGGGTCTACGCTTACGATTTCGGAGATACCGTCGGCATGACGCCGCTGGTTAAGATGTACACGCTCGGGCATGGATTCGTGCCGCCGCCGCTGCACGCTGGCGGCTTGCGCTACCACGGCATGGCGTCGATCATCTGCGAACTTTGGGACCAGAACCTGCTGGATATGGTCGCTATTCCACAGATGGAGACATTCAGCGCAGCCATCACTTTCGCCAAGGCGGAAGGGATCGTGGCGGCGCCGGAAGCGGCGCACGGCATAGCGGGCGCCATCCGCGAGGCGCTGGCAGCCAAAGAAGCGGGGCAAGAGCGCGTGATCCTTTTCAATTTATGCGGACATGGGCATTTTGATATGAGCGCCTACGACGCCTACCTGGCCGGGGAATTGAGCAACTATGAATTCCCGCAAGCCGAGATTGACCGCGCGATGGAAGCCCTGCCGCAGATTGGATAGACTATTTGCCCTCTGCCGCTGAGACGCCCCAATTCAAAGCGAATATTGAATGGCGCCGCGCGCCAGCGCAGCAACCAGAATATGCGGCTGCCTAGCTAGCCCGCATATTCTGACTCGGATATAATAATCAGAAGCAGTCGTCCATTTTGGGGGGTAGCGGCAAATGAAGCATAGATTGCTCTTGCCATTGATGATCTGTGTCTTGGCGCTTGCCGGCTGCTATCGGCAAGCCGAAGAAGAATTCCAGCAGGTCAATAGCAGCGAAGTTGAGCCAATCGACACAGCGGTTCCCGTAGTCACTGCCATCCGCTTGAGCGAATCGGGAGTTGTGGTCCCGGCCGAACCGGTAACTGGCGATACAACTTCAGACGATGGCGAGGCGCCAAGCAGCTTCATTACGCCGGAGCCGCCGCCCGGTCAAGTAGAACAACCAACGATCCTTGTACCGACGAGCATTGTGGTCATCGCAGCGACCCCAGGAGAAGCGGTCACGCCGCGTTTCACTTTGCCGACCGCTACCCGGACCTTTGAAGAAACGCTTGATCCGGACGATGAATGCGTCTACAGCGTATTGCCCGGCGATAATTTATTCAGGTTGTCCATCGCATTTGGCACGACGGTGGAAGCCTTCTTTGAAGAAAACGATCTGGAGAGCGATGCCTTGCAGATAGGACAGTTGCTCCTCGTTCCCGGCTGCGAGCGTACCGAGCCGGAAGCGCCCGCGCCAGGACCGGTTGTTGTCGCAACAACAGCGCCTGAAGAGGAGGCGGCAAGCCCGACGGATTCCTCGGCGGGGACAATTATCCAATTGCCGGAAGGACCTCGGATTCATGTGATTTCCGCCGGCGAAACATGGGCTAGCATTGCCTTGCGCTATGAATTGAGCGTCGACGAACTCTTGGATGCCAATGAATCGTTCATTTCGGACCCGATAGTTGCCGGGCAGGAACTCGTGATCCCCGAGTTGGAAGAAGATGCGCCCATAGTGGAAGAAGATGCATCCATAGTAGACGAAGATGCGCCCGTAGTGGAAGAGGACCCGCCTGTAGAGGAAGCAGAACCAGAAGACGAAGAATCGACTGAGGGCTAGTCTCAAGCCCGTTCCCGCGCGAATGTCGCGGGTGTGATCGCATTCAAGACCGCTAGAGACAATTGAAGCGTGTTTCCATAGTCCTTGAGGTTCATGAGCGCGGTTGGCGTGTGAATGTAGCGACAAGGCGTGGATAGCGTCATCGTCGGAATGCCGGTTTGCGCCGTATGTATAGCGCCGCCGTCGGTGCCGCCGCCGCCAATCGTCTTGAACTGGTAGGCAATCCCCTTCGCTTCGGCAGTTGCCCGCAAGAAGTCCAGAACGCGCGGATCGGAAATCATGCGACCGTCGACCAGTGTAAGCACCACGCCGTCGCCGAGCTTTGTTCCGGGATTGGTCGGTAAATCATCGGCATCAATCTCGAGATTGGGATCGGGCACATCGTAGGCTGTTGTGCCTTCCAACACGATCGCCGCATCAGGCTGCAGGCGCTGCGCGGCGACTTGCGCGCCCCGCAATCCGATCTCTTCCTGTACGGTGAATGCAGCCGCTACAGTGACCGGATGCGGTCCGCTTTGAAGGATATCGACCAGAATCGAACAGCCGACGCGATCGTCGAAAGCTTTGCCCCGGACGGTGTCATCCCCCAATTGGACGAAGGCGCTGTCAAAGGCGATGCGGTCGCCCGGCTCGGCGGCATGTTTATCGGTCGCGCCGACATCAATGCGCAAGTTGTCCATCCCCACCGTTTTCATGTCGCGCCACTTGTGAATCGGCTTCCAAAGCACCACGCCGGGACTCCGATCGCTGCCCACCATGACGCGCATGCCGGGCAGGATGCGCGCGTCGATACCGCCGACACTGGTGAATTGAATCAAGCCGTTGCTTTCGACAGCCGTCACCATCATGCCGATTTCGTCCATGTGAGCCGCGATCATCACGGTGAAATCTGGATATTGCGTACCTGTTTGCAGAGCCGTGAGGTTTCCCAAGGCGTCCACCTCAAGCGCAGCGACGTGGTCTCGTATCGCAGGTATGATGATTTCGCGGACGTCGTTTTCTTCGCCGCTGACGCCGACCGCTTCCGACAATTCTCGCAGGATCATGGCTTGTCCTTAATGGGTCGCGCCTGACTCCCCGGACCTGATGGAAGTCCTGGCAGCCAAGCGCCTGATCGTATGCCATCACACGGCAGCGTATTATAGCTGATAAAGTGGAGCGCTGTAAGAGCGCGACCGGAAAAGCCGCCTCGCAAAGTTCACGGCAGCCGCTCAATCTGGAGATTTCCGCGGCGCGGCGAACTGCCTTCGCAACCGCAAGAGCGCGTCGATGTGAATGATTAAACTCGGGAGGATCGCTGGTCGACAGCCAGGGAATAGCTCGTCGATCAGAACTACGCGGCGGTGTTCAAGCTGTCGATAATATTCGAGAAGATGTTACCGATTGCAGGACCTAAAAGAGCCAGAATCACGATCACGACTACCGCCACCAAGACCAGTATCAACGCGTACTCAACCAGCCCCTGCCCTTCGTCATTATGTGGGAACCGAAGCATGACAGATCTCCTGCCGCACGACATTCGCGTGTCATTCCAATTGGTATGAATATAGCACAGATCATGAACGTTGGCAATCAGTTGGAGAACAAAGAGTGCATTTCAGATTATTGGCAAATTACATGGCTTTGCCGTTCAAAAGCAAAATTAACCACAAAGACACGAAGAACACGAAGTTTTTTCTTGAAATCTCTGTGCGCTCTGTG
>DAOULD010000077.1:0-8155 GCA_034420635.1 Anaerolineae bacterium
GAATCCCGTAGGGGCGACCAATCTGGTCGCCCGAAACCGCGTCATCGCATCGACGGGCGACATGATATGTCGCCCCTACACGCGGCTCATTTTTTTGCATGACTTACTTGCGCTTACTGAGGAGTTTTGCCTTGTAATAAAACTTAAACTTCGTGTCTTTGTGGTGAAAAAAATTTGAAGCGATTGCCCTGTCATCGGGCAGGCGACGGCTAGCATGGAACATGACCGTCGGCTACAATACTCGCCGCTTCTCCGCCTAGGGACGGGATCCACTCGCTTGACGCAATCAACCGGAGATCATCAACCCGGCAATCCGTACCAGCCCGGGCAGATCACGAATCACGAAGAGAGACGCGCTTCGCGCCAAAGCCTGGGCTGTTTGCTCTGGGCTATGGTTAGTTTCGTCTGTATTGTCCTGGCGGCTCTGATCGCCTTGGCATCCGCCTATGCCGGCTGGAATTCCGGCATCGCTGTCGCGCGGGAAAACGCGACCGCCACTGGCGAGGCGGATACGAGAGAACAATGCGAGCGCATTCAGGTTGATATGAACGCCGGCAATCTGCAATTGTTACAGACGAGGCTGGCCTATTTGCTCATGCTGACGCCCGCGCCGCCCTGTCTGGGCGAAATCATCCCAAGGGCGACCGCGCTCTATGAAGAGTCGCAGCCGACCGCCACTCCACAGCCAACAGAGCCGGTCCAGCCCATCGCCGCCACGCCCACTCAAGCGGCGCTTGCGGTAGCGACGAGAGAGGATGGCTCGGTATACGATTTGGAAGCTTTGCTGCTGGAGGCGCAGGCGGATATCGTGTCGCAGGAATACCAGCGAGCGGTGGATACACTGGATGCCATCATGGCGCTTGACGAGAGCTTTCAACGTGACCGCGTGCGCGAACTCTTGTTTGCCGCGCTCACATCCCGAGCGACCGGGCTCTTCCGCAGCGGAAGATTATCCGAGGCGATCTTGACGACGGCGCGCGCTGAAAACTACGGCGATGTCGAAGGGTTGAACTACGAGCGTATTGTTGCCGAGCTCTACCTGAGAGGCCTGCAATTGAAGATCGCCAATCCTGGCGAAGCCGTCCGCCTTCTCAGCGTCATCGTCTACGAACATCGTCTCGGGAATTATATGAACGGTCAGATCATGACCGAATTGCAGGGGGCGCATCGAAATTACGGGGATGCCTTGGCCTTCCGGGGCGATCACTGCCGGGCGCGCGACCAGTACGAGGCGGCTTTGGCCTTGCGGCCGGCAGTGACGTCGATCAGCCGCGCCACTGTCGCGGGCAAACGCGACAAGGCGAATGAGTTGTGCCCGGCTCCCAACCAGACGGGCACGTCACAGCAGACAAGCGCCGGCGTCGGCGTACGCCCCAGCCCCGCGCCTGTCGGGCAGACGGGTTAAGCTCCAACACAGCCGCCCGCCGGGACCAGGCCGCGTCAGTTCTCAATCCGCTCGATGATGGTGGCAGTCGCCATGCCGCCGCCGCAGCACATGGTCTGCAAGCCAAAACGCGAGCCGGTCGTTTCCAGCGCGTTGATCAGCGCTGTCATCAATCGCGCGCCGGACCCGCCAAGAGGGTGTCCCAGGGCGATTGCGCCGCCATGAATATTGACTCGATCGAGATCGACGCCGAGCTCCCGCTCCCAGATCCGCGGTACTGAAGCGAAAGCCTCGTTAACCTCGAAGAGGTCAATGTCCCCGATAGCCATGCCGGCCCGTCGCAAGACCTTTTCTGTGGCCGGTATCGGTCCGGTAAGCATCAGATGCGGGTCGCTGCCGATGGTTGTCCCTTCTACAATGCGGACGCGCGCTTTTAGGGACAATTGCGCCGCCCTTGCAGCGCTCATCACCAGGACTGCCGCCGCGCCATCACTGATCTGACTGCTGTTGCCGGCGGTGGTGACGCCGTTCGGCGTAAACACGGGTTCGAGTTGCGCCATTTTTTCCAGCGTCGTCGAAGGGCGAATGCCTTGATCGCGCTCGACCAGGAACAGATTGCCCGCATCATCAACACCCTGAAGGGGCGCGATTTCTCTTCTCAAGACACCGGCTTCGGTCGCTTTCCAGGCGCGTCGATGGCTCTCCAGACTCAATTTATCCAGTTCAAGGCGGGTAATGCCCCACTTCGCGGCGATCTCGTCCGAGGCGATGCCTTGCGGGATCATATTGTGGGACTCCATAATGTTGTCCGTAAATGGCGATGCGCCGCCAATGCCCAGGCTCGAACCCATTGGCACCCGCGTCATGCTTTCCACGCCGCCAGCGATGACTGTATCCGCTTGCCCCGAACTCACCATTGCCGCAGCAAGATGAATCGACTGCTGGCTGCTGCCGCATTGGAAATCGATCGCCGTGGCCGGCACCTCAATGGGAAGCTCGGCATCCAGCACGACATTGCGGGCAATGTTGAGGGTCTGTTCAGCGACTTGGCTGACGCAACCGAAGATCACATGGTCGACTTCGGTTTTGTCCAAGCCGCTTCGCGCAAGCAGGGCTTTTACGACGTGAGATCCCAACTTGACAGGATGCTGTTCGCGCAGCCAGCCATTGCGCTTGCCCAAGGGTGTACGAACGGCGTCGACAATGACAACTTCGACCATAGCGTTTCGCTCCTGTGTACAGTTGGCAGCAATATACCAGATTACCCGGCGGCTTGGCTACTCTTCCAGGGAAGGTCCTTTGTCAATGAGCCAGATGTACAGCCCATCCCGATTGATGATTTCGCGCATTTCCGGCGTCATACCCTCGTACTGCCAAGGCTTGTAGTTGAAGGGATGCGCGACCTTCATAAGGACTTCACCGTCCGGGAGGTCCGTCATCTCCGTAATTGGATAATAATAACCGGCGTTCACGAGCTCATAACGCGCCCCTTCGAGGACAGGATTTTTGAATTTATGGCTCCTTGAGGGCGGACTAAACGTTGTGGTTAGCGACACCGCTCCATATTCGTCACGGACTTGACGGGTCAGCTCCATGTAGTGCTGCTGGCTAATCACACCTATAAAGTTCATCAAGGCTACTACGGTTATGCCCGCAACACTCAAAGCTGTTAGTCTGTAACCATAACGCTTGGCGCGAGGCGCAAATGCATAGGCGCAGATCAGTACGATAAAGGGCACGAAGGCGCGAACAGTTCGCCCATATAGAACGATAACGTGCAGACCCGACGATAAAAGCGCCATCAATCCGTAGAGCATGACCAAAGCCGTAAGCCAAAGCATTATGCGGTGTCTCTTGTTCGGGCGGCGGCTAACAACCCCCTTGAACGCCAATACAAGACCGGTGATCCAGACCAGCGAAATGACGCCTTCCGCCTCAATGAAGTAGACAAATGGAAGTACTGCTCCCTCTTCGTATCTGCCCTGAGTAATCCACTCCAACTGCGCCAGCATTTCCGCGAATACATCGATATTCAGGACAGAATAGTTGTAAATCAGAATCGGGAGCAGCAATATCGAGGCGCCGATCGAGACATAGAATAGTCTTGCGATCATCATTCGCGGACTGTGAACGAGCGTCAGACAGTAAAGAAATCCAATCGTGAATACCAGAAAAACATGATTCGTATATACCCAGAACGCGCAAAACAGTAACAGCCCCGTCAGAATTCCGCCTTGAATGTCATTCGCGCGTGGACGCAAAGCAACGTATAGGGCAGACAGCGCGATTAGCATAGAGATATCGTAGGAGAGGAAGTGTCGTGACCAGATGAACCAAGAGTTTGATGATGCGAGAAGAAACGCTGCTATTAGACCTTCGAAATCATCAGCGCCGGCCCGTCGGGCAATGAGGTAAATGAGATCGATTGAAAGCACTGACGGAATCGCGAAGAAAATCGCTGAGAATCGAAAGTCTCCTGTTTGATCTTTCCAGTAATCACTCCAGGTAATTTCCTTGTCGGCGCTTAATTCAAAAACTATTCGATGAATGAATGCCGGTAGGAATGTCGCAGCGTACGCGCCGGGATGCGTCCGATACTCCAGCAGGCTGCCGAATCCACCCAAAACGTCTCCTTCAAATACATTGTCAGCAATATAAACTGTGAAATTATAATAGCGGTGTTCGTCGGGAAAATATCGTTGACCACCGTCGACAATCAGGAGCAGCCTTAGCGCGAAGGCGACAAACATGATAATAAGCAGCGCATGGATAGGGCGAAAACGTTTGGATCCAAAACTCACGGCTGGAGACTGCAACCCAGTGGGCACTTGCGCGAATCTCGTCTGTTGCGTCATGCGCGTTTCAATCATCGTTTATGTAAATGAGTCAAAGATTTTGAGGAAAGGTTCGTCTTGGGCTTACCATAACGTCGCTGCATCCCTTCGCTGATTTCTTGCGGTCCGCGGCTGCTGCGCAGCAAAAGGCTTAACAGCCGCTCGGCGCGTAACCGGCGAAAAGGTCACAGGAATATCGCGCTCACACAAAACAACAAGCTTTCTCCTTGCAAGAGCAAGGCGGTTTGTTAAAAAAGTGAGGTGGAGAGGTGGCAGGCGCGCTTGATGAGATCCTGTTTCCGTACAGCCGAACTTTCCGCCTAGCCAAAATCCAGCGTGTGGCGCCGACAATGACAACTTCGACCATAGCGTTTCGCTCCTTGATACAGTTGGCAGCAATATACCAGATTACCCGGCGGCTTGGCTACTCTTCCAGGGAAGGTCCTTTGTCAATGAGCCAGATGTACAGCCCATCCCGATTAATGATTTCGCGCATTTCCGGCGTCATGCCCTCGTACTGCCAAGGCTTGTAGTTGAAGGGATGCGCGACCTTCATAAGGACTTCACCGTCCGGGAGGTCCGTCATTTCCGTAATCGGATAATAATAACCGGCGTTCACGAGTTCATAATGCGCCCCTTCGAGGACAGAATTATTGAATGCATGGCTCTTTGAGGGCGGACTAAAGGTTGTGGTTAGCGACACCGCTCCATATTCGTCACGGACTTGACGGGTCAGCTCCATGTGCTGCTGCTGGCTAATCACGCCTATAAAGTTCATCAAGGCTGCCAAGGTTATGCCCGCAGCAGTCAAAGCTGTTAGTCTGTAACCACAACGCCTGGCGCGAGGCGCAAAGGCAAAGGCGCAGATCAGTACGATAAAGGGCACAAAAGCGCGAACAGTTCGTCCAAATAGAACGACAACATGCAGTCCTGTTGAAAGAAGCGCCATCAGTCCGTAGAGAACAACCACTGCCGCTAGCCAAAGCATGATGCGGCGTCGCCTGTGCGGGCGGCAGTTAACAACCCCCTTGAACGCCAATACAAGACCAGTGAGCCAGACCAGCGAAATGACGCCTTCCGCCTCAAAGAAGTAGACAAATGGAAGTACTGCTCCCTCTTCGTATCTGCCCTGAGTAATCCTCTCCACCTGCGCCAGCATTCCCGCGAATACATCGATATTCAGGACAGCATAGTTGTAAATCAGAATCGGAAGCAGCAGTATCGAGGCGCCGATCGAGACATAGAATAGTCTCGCGATCATTGCACGCGGATTGTGAACAAGCGTCAGACAGTAAAGAAATCCAATCGTGAATACCAGAAAAACATGATTCGTATATACCCAGAACGCGCAAAATAGGAGCAGCCCAGCCAACATCGCGCCACGATGGTCTCGCTCGCGCGGGCGCAAGGCGACGCAGAGGGCAGCGAGCGCGAAAAGCATAGAGATATCGTATGTGAGAAAATGTCGCGACCAAATGAACCAGGTATTGGAAGCCGCGAGAAGAAACGCAGCTATTACACCTTCTAAATCATCAGCGCCGGCCCTTCGGGCAATGTAATAAATGAGACCGATTGAAAGCACTGACGGAATGGCGAAGAAAATCGCTGAAAATCGAAAGTCTCCAGTTTGATCTTGCCAATAATCACGCCAGGTTAATTCCTTGTCGGCGCTTAGTTCAAAAACTATTCGATGAACGAATGCCGGTAGGAATGTCGCAGCGTGCGCGCCGGGATGCGTCCGATACTCCAGCAGGCTGCCGAATCCACCCAAAATGTCTCCTTCAAATACATTGTCAGCAATATAAACTGTGAAATCATAATAGCGGGCTTCGTCGGGAAAAAATCGTTGACCACCGTCGACGATCAGGAGCAGCCTTAGCGCGAAGGCGACAAACATGATAATAAGCAGCGCATGGACGGGGCGAAAACGTTTGGATCCAAAATTCATGACTGGAGACTGCAACCCAGCCCGCGCTTGCGGGAACCTCGTCTGCTGCGTCGTGCGGGTTTCGATCATCGACTATGTAAACTGGTCAAAGATTTTGAGGAATACAATTATCACTGCGTCTCTTTATCAGATTTCCTGCGGTCAGCAGTATAGCAGACTGGCCAGTAGTTTGGCTACTTAGTTGTATATCATCTCAGGCTGAAATAAAGAACAACAACCTGACAGCCGGTAGGGGCGACTCGCTGGTATTTCTGGTTAAGGATCTGATGTCGAGGGCTGTCTAAAAGTATCTCAACCGAAAAGGACACTTTACCCGGAGGGTCCCTTGTCGATGAGCCAGATGTACAACCCATCACGGTTGACGATATCGCGCATCTCGGCTGTCATGCCTTCGTATTGCCAGGGTCTATGATTGAAAGGATGCGCGACCTGCATCAGGACTTCTCCCTGCGGAAGATCAAGCGGCTCGGTTATCGGATAATAGTAGCCCGCGTTAAGAAGCTTATAGCGCAAGAGCGGGTTCTCTTCTCCATATACGCCTATGGGCGAGGCGGGATGACTCAAGATTGTCTCGTATGACAATTCGCCGTATTTCTGTTCGGCTCGCTTGGCAATTTCGATGAAGTACTCTTGTCTAATCGCCGGAGCAAAGTTTGCCAGCGCAAATATGCAGACGATTGCAAGAAAAGCCAGAACAACGTACCGGCCGCGATCCAGCAGTAGCGGTGTGATTCCATAGGCGCTTAGGAGGATAATGAATGGCGCCATAGCTCGAGCAATGCGGCCATACACTACGGACAACTGCAAAACAGAAGAAAAAAGACAGAGCAATAGATACAAGGAAATCAGGCAAGCCAACCACAAAACGGCGCGTTGCCCGCTTCCTGAATTCCACTGACTCCGCAAAGCCCACCCGGCAGCCAATAAGCACAGGATCCAGATCAAAGCGACGCCCGCTTCCACATGACCAATGTAGTGGAAGGGGAACACTATGCCTTCGGCGTATTCTCCCTGAATGGCAGATGACGAAAACGCAACCGCCTCGGATACGACATCGATGCCCAGGACATAATTGTTGTAGAGAAAAAGCGGCGTCGCAATCAACAGCGCGCCAAATGCCATCCCCGACGCTCGAGTTGCCGAGTCACGCCAATTGGACGCCAGGAAACCGCAGTAGACCAAGGCGATCATGAGGACAAAAGTGATATGACCAAAATAAACCCACAAGCACAGGAAGGCCGCGATTCCAACCGCAATAGCATGTTTTGTGCTAGCCTGTTGACTGGAAATAGCCAGCCAGAGAGCTGCCAGGCCGATCAGCAGCGAGGAGTCGTAGGGCAAGAAATGCTTGGAAAAGATAAAAAAGGTGTTGGATGCCGCCAGCAAGAATGCCGCGATCAGCGCTTCAGTTTCGCCAGCGCCGGCTCGACGCGCCAGCAAGTAAATCATGCCGATTGAAAGCACGGAAGGAATCGCGAATATCAGCGCCGAGACGCGATAGTCATTGTCGCGACCTATCCAATAGGTTGTCCAGGTAAAGCCGCGTGGCGGGCTCAAGTAAAAGATCGCGCGATGAACGATGGCGGGAACAAGCCCGACAGCGGTGAAACCGTGATGCCTGTCGTAGGCCAATACCTTGTCTATTGCGCTGCGAAAATCAGCCTGAAACAGAGAGTCCACAGCGCTGACAGACCGACGTTGATAGCGACTTTCGTCGGGGAAATAAAATTGGCCGCCGTTGACGATAAGCAAGAGACGCAGCAGGTAGGCCGCGAGCATCAAAATAGACAATGCCTGTGGCGCGCGCAAATTCAAGTTCATGACCCTACCAGTGCGGGCTGCTCTTTAGGTGGTTCGTCCATCTGAATATGTTAAACCTCAGTAAGCGCAAGTAAGTCATGCAACGAAATAAGCCGCGTGTAGGGGCGACATATCATGTCGCCCGTCGATGCGATGGCGCGGTTTCGGGCGACCAGATTGGTCGCCCCT
>DAOULD010000078.1:0-34637 GCA_034420635.1 Anaerolineae bacterium
AATGATAAGTGTCGATAACTGCTGTTTTCAAGCGAAGTCGCGCTATGTTAGCTCCCCTTCTCCGTTGCTACGGGGAAGGGGCCGGGGGATGGGGTAGAAAAAACGCGCTAGCGTTATGCAGTAGTGGACAAGCCCTACCGGTTGTCAGGTGGCTGCTGTTCTCTATTTCAACCTACTTCGATACACTACCCTGTAGCCACTCGGGTATGAGCATATGGCGCCAATCTGGTATAATCCGTTGCGTGTTCCGGGCTTTCAATTGAAACGAAGAGTTCAATCCATGCTCGAATTTCTGAACAATATCCGCAAGCTGATCATTAGCCTCTTCGGCGAGAGCGTGCCGGAAGAGGGCGCTTGGGATCGCATCCCGCCCGAGTTGATGACCCCGCGCGAGCGGCTCTTGCGACGCAGTTCGCTGGTCATGTTTTGGGGCGCGCTCGTCAACTTACTGGCGGCGCTGGTCGTGATCGCGCTGGCGGTCTCCGCCGCGACCAACGACAATGCGCAGTTCAGCGCGATTCGCGCTGCCTTGCTGGGCAACTTCAACATCGCCGATGACGCGGCGCTGCTGCTGATCATCGCCGGCATCCTGGGCAATATGGCGATTCTGTCGGTACTGGCAGTGGTGATCCTGGCTCAGGAATTGTGGACGGTCTTCACGGCTTGGCTCTTGACGGCGGCCAACGGGCTTGCCCTCGTCGCTTTCGGCTTCGCGCCGGCGCTGCTGGCTATTGCGCCGCTGAGCCTGGTCGGCCTCATGACAATCGGCGATCTGCGGGCTTTTCGCCTCAATCCGGTGATGGTCAAGGAATTGCGGGGCCGCATGCGCGGCATACGCGGCTTCGCCATCATCACCGTTTTTTTGACGCTGATGAGCTTTTTCACCATGCTGCTCTATTTGCTGCGCGTGCCGCAGGGCGGGGTCGTTGTGACCGGCGAGCTGGGACGTCTGCTCTTCATCGGCGTGCTGTTTATCGAACTGATGCTGATCATATTCATCGTGCCGGCTCTGACCGCCGGCGCCATCACTTCGGAGCGCGAGCGCAAGACCTACGATCTGCTGCAAACCACCTTGATCACCAAAGCGACCTTCGTGGTCGGCAAGATGCAATCCGCGCTGGGTTACATCGTGCTGCTGCTGCTTTCCGCCATACCCTTGCAGAGCATCGCCTTTCTCTTCGGCGGGGTCAGCGAATCCGAACTAATCCTGGCGCTGCTGGTGCTGGCGGTCTCGGCAGTGACGCTGGGCGCCTTTGGCATGTTCTTTTCCTCCATCACCGAGCGCACCTTGTCCGCCACCGTTCGCTCCTATACCGTAGCGACCGCCATCACGATCGGCTTGCCCGCCCTGGCGCTGATCTTGTTCCAGGGCGCCTACGGCAACGTCGTTAATAATGTCGCCACCAAGATCAGCGACAATCCAACGGTCGAAGCGGCGATAATCTATGCCGATATGATCGCCACCAGTTTGAACCCCATCACCGCGACGGTATATTCGCAGCAGATGCTGATCGATCATCAGCAACTTGTCACCATGCGTGTCACGCTCTCCAGCAATGGCGCGACCATCCCCATCCTGTCGCCCTGGGTGCTGCTGACCATCACGTATCTCTCGGTTACGGCTTTGCTGGTTTGGATCGCCCTGCGGCGCATGGAGCGTCAAAGCGGCTAGGTCGGTTCAGGCAGCTACAAGCCTGGGCTGGAACGGGACCCTACCCGCCTCCCAGCGCGGCGCGAGCCTCCGGCGTATTGATGCGCTCGAGCGCTTCGCGCGCGAACTTGCGCACGCCGGCGTTGCTGTCGTTCAAGGAGTATTTCAGGGCGGGGACCGCGCGTTCGCTGCCGATCTTGCCCAGCGCCTTGCATGCGGCGCGCTTGACGGCGCTGCTCGGGTCGAAGAGCGCTTGGGTCAAGCCGGGGACAGCGGGCGGCCCGATCTGGATCAAGGCGCCGGCGATGCCCGCGCGCAAGAACATGTCGTTATCGCGCAGGGCGTCCAGGAGCGTCGGCACAGCGGCTTCCGCTTCGTCGCCGATCTGCCCCAAAGCCTTGGCAGCCAGATAGCGCGTCCCGGGATCCGCCTGGCGGACGAGATCGACCAGGCGCGGCACGGAAGGCGCGTAGCGATTTTCGCCCAGGAAGACGATGGCTTCGGCCCGAACATGATCGTCATCGCCGTCGCACAAAACCTGCCAGGCTTCCTCCACTGTCGCGAAGGCGGTCATATAATGTCCTTCCCTGAATGTGAATTGGCTTTTGCGGCGACTGTAGGGCGTGTCCCGCACAGGCGCCGATTCTAGCAGATCACGCGCCGAAAAGGAAACCGCGCCTGCCGATTCCACTTGTGCGCCTGATTGCCTTGCTTTGATAGCCTACCAACCAATACCTAGCGTCGCCGAGGGATCCTGCGGCTGGTTGCGATAGCGAATCTCGAAGTGCAAATGCGGTCCCGAAGAATTCCCCGTGCTGCCGACATAGCCGATGACCTGACCGGCCGCGACAACGTTTCCGCAGCGGACAGCCAGGCTGTTCATGTGCCCGTAGAGCGTCGAGAAGGGTCCGTGGCCGATGACGACGGTATTGCCGTAACCCCAACTGTTCCAGCCGGCATAGAGTACCGGTCCGCCATTTGCCGCCAAAATCGGCGTGCCCGTCCTCGCCGCGATGTCGATGCCGCTGTGGCCCGCGTAAAAGCCGCGCACGTAGGTGCCGTTGGGCAGCGGATTGGTCCAGAAGCTGCCGCCGCCGGGTACCGCGCCACAGCTGTTGGGATGCCCGCGCGCGAAGGCGATCACATTGCCGGAGGCATCTTCTTCGACCGGCGCGTCCCAGGTGATGATCGCGCCGACGCCGCCCGGGATAAAGAGCCTTGTGCCGCTGGGCAGTTGCGTGTCCGGGGAGATTTCCGGCAAGTCATTGGCAGGGGCGTCGATGATGGCGAAAGGGTCGTCAATGCCGTACTGCTCGGCGATCGCGCTGATATCCTTGCCCTGGCTGGCTATTACGGTGTGGCAAGCGCCGTCAGCGGGCGGAATGCTAAGGATATCGCCCGTGAACAGGATTTGCGCCTTGCGATAGCTATTGCACCAGGCGATGGTCTCGCGGCTGAGCCCGAAGCGCCTGGAGATCGTATCGACTGTGTCCCCGCGCAGAACTGTGTAGCTCGTCATGCGACTGCGGCTGCGGTTGGGCGCGATGGTGAAGGGATCGTAACTCAGCCCCGTAATTGCCATAACTTCTTCTTCGTCGAGGATTTCCGGCGGCGTCGCCAGCAGATCCGCGATTTGCGCGCTGCTGAGCGTCGGCATCCGCTGCGGTGAGGCTCCGCCGATGGACTGGGAGGGCGCGTCGGTATTGGTCGCTGCCGCTCCGGCGCCGGCTGTCGGCGCTACTTCGCTGGCTTCGGTTGTCGCGGGGGAAGAGGCGTCGCCGTCCACGTCGGCGGGAGGGGGCGCCGTCAGCACCAGTCCGGCGCTTGCGCCCAGCAAGATCAGCGCGATCACCAGGAAGGAGCAACCGGTCGCCCGTCTCCACAGCGGCAGTCGCTCGGCGCGACCATGGGGAGATATCAGCGTGGGACGGCTCTGTTTGAAGTTGAAAGAATTGCTCATAATGACGCGCCTGTGGGACTCCGGTCGCCGCGACGGCGGGCTGGCGCAGTCCGCGGCATTACATCAGTACCCAGCCTAACCGAGCCGAAGGCGCGGGTCAAGCGGAGCGTATGGGTTGGGCGCATTTCAGATTATTGGCAAATTACATGGCTTTGCCGTTCCAAAGCAAAATTAACCACAAAGACACGAAGAACAGGAAGTTTTTTCTTGAAATCTCTGTGCGCTCTGTGCCTCTGTGGTGAATCCGTAAGTACAACCCGTCAAAGGGCGATGCACTTTTGTAGTTCCTAGAGCATCCTGCCAAAATATTGAAATACACCCGTATGGGACTAGCCGGATTCGGGCGACAGATCAATCACGTCCAGGGCGAAGGGCAACTGCGGGCGCGTGCCGAACCCCAGACTGAACTGATTCCAGTTGCTGACGAAGAGCCTGTCTGTATCAGCGTCGTAAGCCACATCGCTGGCGCCGCGAAAGTCGCGCGCCAGCATGATCAGTTCTCCGTCCTGGAGCTTCGCCACACGATTCCATGCCAGCAGCGCGATGTAGATTTCGCCCTCCGGCGAGATGGTGATGCCGTCCATGCCATAACCGCTATCTGCCTCGTCGACATAAATGACTTCGGCGCGCCCCGCGCTATCATTTACGGCGACCCGGAAGACGGCATCGGTTTCGCTGTCTGTAATCAGGAGCGCGTCATGCGCGGGATCGTAAGCCAAGCCCGTCGCCGCGCAAGTTTCGCCGCAGGGCATTTGCCAAAAGAGGCCGATAGCCTCGCCCCCCGCCGTGTAGCGCCAGACGCGGCCTGTTTTGCGATCGCTGATATATATCAAGGCAGCGCTATCGACCGCGATATCTTCCGGCAGCACCAAGCCCTTCGCCTCGTCATTCGGGATGTCCACGACCGCCTTGAGCTCGCCATCCGCATAGCGCCAGACCACCGCGCCCTTTGCGTCGAGCGGGGTAATGCGGTCGAGGATGTAGAGCGCCCCATCGGGGGCCGCATCCAAGCCTGTCACCGAGCCGATGCGCTCGCGGCTGCCCGGGATTTCGCTGAGGACGCCGTCGCGGCTGATCGCCCAGAGGGCGCCGCTTTGATAACTGCCGGTGTAGAGTCTGCCGTCGCCGCCGATCGCCAGCGCCGCTGGATAGGCATCGTCATCGGGCAGGGCGACGTATTCGGAGACGGTGATGCCCGAAGCGACGGCGACAGCTTGCGCGCGCGGCGCAGAGCCGATCACGAACCAGGTCATGACGACGATGAGCAGCGCGCCGATGGCCAGCGAGGCCGCGAGGAAGAGCAAGGCGCGCGTTCGGGCGAAGCGGACGGGTTTGCTCTCGGGCGCGGTCATTGATGGTCTCGTCGGCAAAGGTCAAACATGCCCATCATTGTAATGGACGGGCGGGGCGCTGCCTATGACGGTCCGGTGCGGCTAATTCGGTATCTGATCAATCTCGTCGCCGCGCTGATGCGCCAGCGCCGTCTCCACCATCTTGTCAAAGCTGTATTGCGGGCTGTATCCCAGCATGGAACGCGCCTTCTCGTTGGAGACATGCGGTCCCCAATAGAAGGGCATCTTGACATCGCGGTAGGGGCGGTCGGTCTTGTCGGCGATCAAGCGCGCCGCGCTGGTATAAGCGACCGGCACCGGACCCACCATGTTGAAGGCTTCGCCGATGGCGCTGTCGTTCTCCAGCGCCAGCAGCGTTCCCGCCACCACATCGCGCACATCGGTGAAAGCCAGCGCCCAGGATTTGCCGCGCGCGTCGGTCACCGCGCAGACCGCATCGGGCGTCTCCAGCAAGTCGGCGATGATCGCTTGGGCTTCGTCTGCGTGTTCGGCGCCGAACCAGGGTATGCGCTTCTTGGCCACAGCCAGCTCGACGAAGTAATTCAGCCAGACCGGGTTCAGCACGCCCAGCACCTCATTGGCAGCCAGAATCGAGCTGTAGCGCAGCATGGTCACCGGCAGCCCATATTCCCGCATGTAAGCCAGGCAGATCTGCTCCGAAAGCAGCTTGGTCAGCGCGTAGATATCGGCCGGTTGCTGTGGACTGTCCTCGTAGAAGGTGACCTGTTTGGTGACGAAGGGGTTGTAGGTCTGGTCGGTGCTGGCGAGCAGAAAACGCTTGACCGGTCTGCTGGACGCCAGCGCGCCTTCCAGCAAGGCGACGGTCGAGCGGGTATTGATGTCGAGCATGCGCTCGGACGGGTAAATGCCTTCCAGGATCTGCGCCGCTTGATGTATTACGATGTCGACGCCATCGGCGGCGGCTCGCACGCGCTCGGCATCGGCGATATCGGCTTCGACGATCTCGACGCCGAGCGCAGTGGCTTTGTACAGCTTGGGATCGCCCGGCATGACCAGCCCGCGCACCTCGTGACCGCGCTCTTGCAACTGATGGGCGAGGTTATTGCCGACCCGCCCGGTAACGCCGGAAATCAGGATTTTCATGCGACTTGCTCCTTGTTAAGAATGATTTGTCAATTGATGTCTTTGAGTCATCGCCAAATGTGATGTACTGCCCCTTTTCAAACCCGCGCTAAATCTCAGTACCCTCAGCCCCCGGCCTGACGAAGTGAAATCTCCGCGAAGCTTCCGGAACGGATGGCGCCTGCGCGGATTGTGGTCGAACCACAATGGCCGGTTACTGCGCCGAGCATGATTGCGCAATGATATCAAATAGTTGATTGTAAACTTCACTGGGAACAGCTTCAGGAATACCAACTATCGACCTCGAGTCACCCCTCCCCGAAGCTTCGGGGAGGGGCCGGGGGTGGGGTTGATTGCAGCGTATCCGCAATAGCCTTGACGACCTCGTCGATCCCTTGTAACACCTCACAATTGTGAAACCGCAGCACTCGCAATCCCAACTCCTCCAAGAACGCTTGACGCTCCACATCATATTCATAATGACCCGGCTCGTCATGGACGGAACCATCGACTTCAACAACTAACTTGGCTTCGGCACAGTAGAAGTCGACGATGTACCTCACGACAGGGTGCTGCCGACGAAAATGATAGCCGCCGACTCGCCTGTGTCGCAATCGTTGCCACAATATAGCTTCTGCTGGCGTCGGATGCTTGCGCATGGCTCTGGCACGTATTTTCAAATCCTGGTACAGCGCGCGGTTGGTATATCTAGCAATGCGCCTTTCGGTCTCGTCCTGGTTTTCACGGCTCATATATTTTCATCTTGTCCCATTTTTCAACCCCACCCTACGCTCCCTCCCCGAAGCTTCGGGGAGGGACTTTGCCCGCACGCGGACCGAATTAGGCGCGAATGTAATCCAAACCGTCGCGCCAAATCCGAGATCGAGCGCGTCGTCCGAGTATTGCGCTCCCCATTACCATCCCAACAGGACGCGAGGGCGACTTGACCCAGCACCAGACTATTCCCCGCTCCCGCGCGGACGCGTGGTCGGGTCAATGAAGTCGCGCAAGCCGTCCCCCAGCACATTCAACGAGAATACCGCCAGAAATATCGCCAGTCCCGGGAAGACCGTGAACCACCAGAAGCCGGTGAAGACGTAATCACGCCCGGCGCTCAAGATGCCGCCCCAGGTGGGCGTGGGCGGTCGGACGCCGATGCCCAGAAAGCTCAGCGCGGCTTCGATCAGAATCGCATCGGCCAGCAGCACCGTGACTTGAATCGCCAGCGGCGGAAAAGCGTTGACCAGCAGGTGCCTGCGAATGACCGACCCTGTGGAAGCGCCCATGGCGCGGGCAGCCAGCACATAGTCCTGGTTGCGCTCGCTGATGGCGACGCTGCGGGCGATGCGCGTGAATTGCGGGATAGTGACCAGCGCAACCACAACCACGACGTTCAACAGGCTGGGTCCGAAGGTCGCCATCAAAAAGATAGCCAGCACGATGGGCGGGAAGGCGAAGAATATATCAATGACGCGCATGATTAACTCGTCGACGCGGCCGCCGACATAGCCGGCGGTCAAGCCAACGGTGGTGCCGACGGCCACCGCCAGGATCACCGCCGCCGAACCTAAACCCAGGGAGATCTGCGTGCCGTGGATGACGCGGCTGAGGATATCGCGCCCGAACTGATCGGTGCCAAAGCGGTAGACCTCGCTGGGCGGCTTGAGCGTATCCGAGAGGTGCTGCGCGGTGGGGTCGAAGGGCGCGACCTGCGCAGCGAAGATCGCGGCAAACGCGAAGACGATCAGGATCAACAGACCGATCATCGCCAGCGGATCATTGCGCAACCACCAGAGGCTCTTCAAGCGATCTTCCTCACTGACTGTCCCGTACGCGCGGGTCGATAATCACATAAAGAAAGTCGATCAGAACGTTGACCAGAATGAAGGCTGCGGATGTGACCAGCGCGACGCCTTGCACCACGGAATAGTCTTGATCAATGCCGGCTTCCAGCAGCAGGCGTCCCATGCCCGGGAAAAAGAAGATCACTTCGACGATGATGGCGCCGCCAAGCAGGTAGCCGACCTGCATGCCGATGATAGTCATGGGCGCCATCAGCGAATTCCGCAGCGCGTGGCGGATGATGACCCAGCGTTCGCGCTGTCCCTTGGCTCGCGCCGTGCGGATGTAATCCTTGCTCAGCACATCGAGCATGCTGGCTCGCACCATGCGCGAGAGCGATGAAGCCGGCGCCGCCGCGATGGATAGCGCCGGCAAAAACAGCGAACGCAGCCAGGGACCGACCCCCTGCTCGGGCGACACATAACCGCCGGGCGGGAACCAGCCCAATCCGACGGCGATGAAAGTGATGAAGAGCAGGGCCAGCCAAAAATTGGGCATCGAGATGCCCAGCAGGGAAAAGATACGGCTCAAGGTGTCGCTGATGCTATTGCGCTTGACGGCCGAGATGATGCCGGTCGGGAAGGCGATCAGCAGTACGATCACCATCGCTACCGCGGTCAACTGTACCGTGATTGACAGACTGTGTCCGATTAAGGTGCTGACGTTTTCCTTGGTGATCATGGAAACGCCGAAGTCGCCGCGGACGACCTGACCCAGCCAGCGAACGTAAAGCACGTATATCGGCTTGTCGAGGTCAAGCTGTTCCCGCAGCGTCTGCAGTTGCTCCGGCGTGGCATAGATGCCCAGGCTCGACAGCGCCGGATCGCCCGGCGCGAACCAGAGCAGCACGTAGATCAGGACGGTCACGCCGAAGAGCACAGGCAGCGAGAATATCAGCCGGCGCGCGAAAAACCTTGCCATAGTCCGGGGAATCCAAATCAGCGGATATTGGCGATGGTTGCGGGCGGCGCGGCAAAAAAAAATAGCGCCGCCCGCGTCATTTCCGATGCCAGGTCTTTACGATTTCGCGATTTGCGACGCCTCAATAACATCGTCTACCGGCGGCACATAACCGGTGATGTTATCCCGCCAGGCGCCCAGATTGTCGGGCCAGTACAGGATGAACTCGACGGCGTCATTCGACGCGATGTCCTGTACCTGGTCATACTTGGTATGGCGTTCATCGGCGTCGGCGGTGGCGGCCGCTTCGTTCATCAGCGTATGCGCCTGCTCAAAGTTATCGCTATTCTCCGGTCCCCAGCCGAACAAGGATTCTCCGCTGCCCAGGAAGGGTCCATAGATCCAACGGGTATGGATGTCGATGTCGGAACCGAGGGCGCTGGTATTGCCCCAGGTGGTATAGGTATCGTAGGTACGATCAAAGACGAACTGATAACCCGCCTCAACTTCGATCAAGCGGATTTCGGTTTCGATGCCAACCGCTTCCACCATCGGCTTGATCAGCGTCACGGTATCCGCCAGGAACTTGAGCGAGCCCGCCATCAATTCGAGCTTGACGCCCTCGGCGCCCGCTTCACTGAGCAAGGCACGCGCCTTGTCGGGGTCGTAATTGTAGCGATCGGCATCGGCATTGTAGTTTTCCATTGAAGGCGGAATGCTGGTGCCGTTGCCGGGTAAACCGTTGCCGCTCAAGACTGTGTCTATGATTGCCTGCCGATCAATCGCATAGGACAGCGCCTGCCGCACACGGGCGTCGTTCAAGGGCGCCTTGGTGCAATTGAACATGATGCCAGCGCGGCGGGTGCTGGGACCGGAACCGGCCACGATGCCCGGCGCCTGGCTGAAAATATCAAAGCTTTCCGGCGGCACTTGTTCCATGACGTCGGACTGGCTGGCGACCAGGTTAGCCATGCGCACGCTGGCTTCCGGCACTTCGCGGTAGGTCAGGCTGTCCAGCAAGGGCAGACCATCGATGAAATAGTCGGGGTTGCGCGCCAGCTCGACGCGGTCCTGCGCGATCATGTTCTGGAATACGAAGGGACCCGTGCCCACGGGCGCCAGCCCGAAGCGGTCTATGCCCATCTCGCTGAAGGTGGCTTCCGGCAAGACCGAAACCACGAACATGCGCTCGGGAAACAGACCGAAAGGCTGATTGAGATGTACTCTAGCCGAATAATCGTCAATGACATCGACGCCATCAATCGGCGTCAGGAAGTTGGCGAAGAGAGAAGCGGTATCGGGATTCTGGATCAAATCCATGGTGAATTTGAAGTCGGATGCCTTCATCTCCGTACCGTCATGGAACATCACACCCTGGCGGAAACTTAGCGTCCAGGTCAGGTCATCTTCTTGCGTCGGGGCTTCGGCCAACAGAGCCGGCACTTTGTTAAAGACGGCATTATTGATAGTCAACTCGCCGATGGCGGTGGACAGAACGGGATTCAAACGGCCGAAGCTGTTGGCGATGTCGATAGTCGCCGACGAAGCCCCTTGCGCGACCACCGATGCCAGAGGCGCCGCGCCATAAGCCAGCGCCCCAGCGCCGGTGGCGAACATCGTCTGCAGAAAACGCCGCCGCGACAGCGTATTGCGGGCCAGTAATTTCGATGTATTGCGGATTTCTTCTTCTTGCTTGCGGTTCATAGAAAAGTCTCCTTGATAATTCGATACTTCAGTCTTCAAGATGTTTTCTTGCTCAAGTTTTCAAGAGCGCCTCCTGGCATTCCAGTGCTTTTGATACAGGCTCTGGACCCGTCGATAGCTCAATGCTATCGCAAGCGACAGTCGCGCGCAAACTTGTACGTGACCTGCCCAGGGCAGTCGCTTCAAATTTTTTTCACCACAGAGGCGCCGAGGACACAGAGTTAAGTTTGTTACCAGACGAAGCTGCTGCGAAAAATTAAAGAAATAGCCCTTTTTCTGTCGTGGAATCTCATTGTCAGAAAAAGAAATTCGCCTTCGCTTTCAAGAAAAGAGGTTTTCTCGGTGCTCTCGGTGTCCTCGGTGGTTAAATTTTAGTTTGACTTTTGTCATCACAGCGGTTGTTTATTTTGATGCGATTGCCCTGGCTACCTGCCCCCGCAAAGCATGACGATTTCAATCGAGGGGAAAGACCGGCCGTTTGAGATGCCGATAAGGAAAGCGCCTCAGATTGGCGCTGCATAATCCCGCTGTATCCATCTCGATCACAGCAGTCGCGATGGGCATATAAGCCGCGCGATAGGCAACGGCCGATTTGACCACGATCATCCGCTGCGCTTCGGGAATGATGCCGATATGCCGCAACTGCGCCAGGTCCATGGGCGGCGTCTTCCGCTCGGTCAAGAGAATATTGACGCCGCCGACGCGCAGCCAGGCGCAGCTGCCCATGCACACTTCGTTGCCATAAAACGCGGCGAAGTGATTATCCGGCAATTCGGGCTTGAAAACGCCGTCGGAAAGCGCCTGAACCCGGCCCGTCACGCATACGGGCTCGCCATGCCAGTTGTCCGCCTTGGCGCCAACATCCAGCGTGACCGTCGCGCCTTTTCCCGCTGCCCGGCAGATTGCCACCGCCTCGGCGTCCGCCAGTACAATCGCGCCCTCTTGCACGTCGTGATCCAGCATCGCCATCAGAGCCTCTGTGCCATCGCCCGGCGTGCCGCCGCCGATATTGTCGGCTGAATCGACCAGGATGACGGGACCCCTGTCGATCTGCGCAGCCCCCGCGACAGCATCGGGGGGCTGCAGGAAACGCGGCAGGGCGGTATCGCGGTGCGCCCGGAGCAGGTCGCTTAATTCGCGCGCGTATTGTCGCGCCAGTTCCGGCTGATTGTCGGTTGTGACGATGACGCTGGCGCCGCAATAGGGCGTATCGGCGTAGGCGAAGCCCGCCATGATTGCGATGCAAATGACCGCGTCTTCGGCTTCCATTTCGGCAGCGCGGGCGTGAAGCAAGGAAAGCGGTTCGTCGTCCGTGCCGGTGCTTTGCGGCGGCAGCAGCAGGGCTGGGCGAGCATAGGCTGCTGTCGGGACGATCTCCCGCCGGAGCAAGCGCGCCATGACGTCCACCGCTTCGACGCCGCGCGCATGGGTATCGGTATGCGGATTGGTATCGTAAGCCAGCAGCGCGTCCGCCGCTTCGACCAAGCCAGGACTGATGTTCCCGTGCATATCCAAGAGGGCGACGATCGGCGTTTTGGCGCCCACGATTTCGCGAACCCGCGCCACAATATCCGTTTCTACGTCAAGCTTGCCCCCCGCGACCATGGCTCCGTGCAAAGCCAGCAGAACGCCGTCTAAGGGCAACGCCCCGCGGGTTCGACGTAGCAGATCAATCAGCAGCGCTTGATAGGCGCCCTCACTTACCGTTCCGGCAGGCATGGCTGTGGCGTAGAGCGTCGGCAACAATCGCCAGCCTCTGGCGGAGGCGCCCTCGATCATGCCGCCGATGCCGGAGCGCGTCCCGCTCATTTCCCTGGGTATATCTTCGTCGTGGCAAAGCGATCCCATTTCGAAGTCAGCCAGCGTTGTGGGCTGCTCCATGAAGGTATGGGTCTCGTGCAGGATGCCGCCGATGGCGATGCGCGGGCTGGCTGAACGGGATCTTGAACTCATGGAAAAGCCTTCCTGTCGCTCTGGCGATCAGACCCGTTGCGCGAGGTGCGCGATGCCGTCGCCGGCTTCCACCCGCGGCAAGCCGCGCAGCATGATCAGTACGCCCGCTTGTTCAGCGATGATTTCCGCCAGCACGCGGCCGGATTCGTCCTGAATGACGCCTAGTCGCTGGCCCGCCTCCACCTCATCGAGGGGGGAGGCTTCGCGCTGAAAGAGACCGGCGACCGGCGTTTCAATGACGCTATCCAGGTCGCCGTGACCAAGCAGATGATGCCGCAGCGGCTGCCGACTTTGCTCGCCGCTCAGCATGTCCAGGTGCTTCATCACATTAAATACGCCGCTGAGAAAACAGGCGGCGACATGCGGGTCAATGCCGCTTCCGCCGGGCGCTTCGGTATACACGCAGGGGACGCCATGATCGTAAGCCGCGGTGAGGCTGCGACCGGGCGGCACTGGGGGTGGATGCCCCCACAGGACGGGCGCGCCAAAAGCGCGCGCGGCCTCCAATGACGCTTGTCCATAAGCGCCCTCGTCATGGACGTAGCCGGCGAGCAAGGGCAATTCATAGGCGATGCCGCCGGTATGCAAATCAATCATGAAGTCGGCTTGCCGCAGCAGTTTTTCGCAGATCCAATAAGCGATCTGTTCTGTGATGGAACCGTCTCGCTGGCCCGGGAAAACCCGAGCCAGATTGAGCCCGTCGATGGGGCTGCCGCGCCGGGCGCTTTCGTATGCGGGAATGTTGCATACCGGCATCATCAGGAGTCTGCCCCGCAAGTCCGCGGGCTGGATGCCTTCGAAGAGCCGCGGGATGGCGACGATACCCTCGTATTCATCGCCGTGAACGCCGGCCATGACCAGCAGGGTCGGCCCGTCGGCTGCGCCGGCGACGCTCAATAAGGGCAATCGCCAAGCCCCGTCCTCGGCGCGCGGCGCGATATCCAGCCACATGCGCGCTTTCTCGCTGCCGGGCAGGCTATCAGGATTGAAATCGCGGAAATGCATCGCTGGACCTCAATAACTCAAAAAACCGCCGTCGACCAGCCAGGTGGCGCCGGTCACAAAACTGGCTTCGTCCCCCGCCAGGAAAGCCACGACATCACCGATCTCTCCTGGCTGGCCCCGCCGGCCCAAGGGCGTAAAGCGGAAGAATTTGCCGCTGCCGCCGGTTTCCGTCACTTGATCGAGGATATCGGCGCTCGATTGGGTGTAGATATCGCCCGGCGCCACCATATTGACGCGGATCCCGTGCGACGCCAGCTCGATAGCTGCGCCTTTGGTCAAGCCGTCGAGCCCGGCTTTGGCCGCGCCATAAGGCGTCGCGCTCTCCTGCGCGGCGTACTGCGCCACCGACGAGATGGTGACGATGCTGCCGCCATCGCCCTGTTTGATCATCTGAAACGCCGCTTCCTGCGTACAGATGAATGCGCCGTTGAGGTTGACGTCAATGAGTCTGCGCCAATGCTCGTCGGTCTCTTCCAGGAATGGGCGCACCTCGGCGGACTGACCTGTCAGCGCGGCATTGTTGACCATGACATCCAGGCGGCCGAATTCGGCGACCGCGCTCCCGATCATCGCCTGCGCTTGTTCGCGCTCCGTGATGTCGCAGCCGACGCCAATCGCGCGCTGACCCGCCGCTCGCAACTGCGCGGCTTTTTGCTCCGCGATCTTGATGTCTTCGCGGCGCTGCGCGATGACAAGAGACGCGCCTTCACGGGCGCAGCTCTGCGTGATGCCCCAGCCGATGCCGGTGCCGCCGCCGGTGACAATCACGACTTTGCCTTGCAAGCGTCCGTTCATAATCCGCTTGTACCGCCGGATCAACCCGGCGCGGATTGATCAACTGTCAGGATCTCGCCCGCTTCAATCAGCGGCAGATCGACGTGCTCGGTCATGCGCTGTATCGCCGCGCTGTCCTTGAAACCGACCCCGGTCAGCACCGCCACCACCACATCGTCAGGCTTCAGTCGTCCATTTTGGCGATCCGCTTTGATCGCGCCCCAGGTCACAGCCGCGGCCGGCTCGACGAACAAGCCTTCCCGGTTCGCCAGTTCTTCCTGCGCTTGATAGGCCGCGTCGTCGGACACGGAGACAGCCCAGCCGCTCGAATCCCGCAGCGCCTCCAAGACCAGATCGCCATCCGGCGGATTGGTCAAGATGATGCCGGAAACCATGCTGGCGCAGTCGTCGAGGGCTTGCATGGATCTGCCGTTCTCCCAGGCTTGGGTCACGGCATCGCAGCCCTCCGCCTGTACCGAGACCATGCGCGGGGCGCGATCAATATAGCCGGCATCGCGCCATTCCTGGAAGCCCTTGTAGATCATGGTCAGCAGTCCGCCGCCGCCGACCGGCACATAAACCGCGTCGGGGACGACAGTCCCCAGCGATTCGCAGATTTCGTAAGCGATGGTCTTTGCCCCTTCCATGGCCAGCGGACTGAAGCTGCAAGCGGTAATTGTCATCATCCAGCCGCGACTCTCGCAGAGTCGCGCGCAGTTGGACCAGGTGGCGTCCTCGACCGCTGGATCGTAACCCAAGCCGCGCACGGATCGCAACGTCGGTCCGTAAGCGATGATCTGCCCGATCTTGGCGCGCGGCGCCCGTTCCAACGTGAAAAGATAGCCCTTGACGCCGGCTCTCACGCCGTAGGCTGCGGTCGATGCGCCGGCGTTGCCGGACGAGGTGCTCACCCAGGTGCTCTTGCCTTGTTCGACCAACTGCGAGATGCCCACGCTCGAGATGCGATCCTTATAGGAGCCGGTCGGGTTCAAGCTTTCATTCTTGAAATACAGGTTGTTCAGGTCCCGCGACGCGCCCAGATGCGCCGAACGCAGCAGCGGCGTGCCCCCTTCGCCCAGGCTGACGATATGCGCGCTGTCGTCCAGGGGCAGGCGGGCGGCATAGCGCCAAATGCCGGGCAGCGCCGGATCGACGGGAATCTCCGGGGATTCGTAGACGACATTGAGAATGCCGCCATCATGCGGGCAAGCGGTGGCGGCGCGATCGTCAATCGGCTTCTGACAGGTTCTGCAAACGAGTTTGTACATCGCACTGCCTTGTCAAATCGATTCCCGGAATCACACAATTGTAATGCAAAGACATGGACTATGCTACAAAGCGAGGCAAACGGCGGTAGTGTATCCTTTTCGGTTGAAATAGAAAAACTTAACCACTGAGGACACCGAGAGCGCCGAGAATCGTACGCAAACTCGCCTTTTCTTTGTGTCCTTCGTGTCTTTGTGGTGAAAAAACAATTTGAAGCGATAGGCTCTCCGAAGCTCTTAGACCGTGTTCGCGACCAACTCCGTCCCCGGCACGCTGACGGGCGTCCTCCCGCGCGGCTCGATCTCGCCCAGCAGCGCTTCCGCCGCCGCTACCGCCGCGGAGGGGCGAAAACTGAAGCTGCAAACGAAAGTCCCGATCTCGGCATATTCCGCCAGTTGGTAGGGGTCGCGCAGCGCCACCACGATCAAGCGGCTGGCGGCGAGTTCATGCAGTTCACGCAAGATCTTCACTTGCAGCGCCCCCTCGAAGTCCATGCCCGGCAGCGTGTAATTCTCGCTGACCGCGATGATGAGGCTCTGAGCCGGTAATGCGGCTGCCGAATACTCGTCCGCTTCAATGACGGTCACGTCCCCGCAGCGCGCTCGCATGGCATCCGCAAAAACGTCAAATGCCGGGGTCGCTTGATTGGGTCCGATGCCGCGCGTTTCCGTCAATACCGCGTAGGCGCTCCGTTGCGTCGTGTTGACCAGTGTGATCGGCGCCCCGGAGCTGATGGGTAGCAGATTCTCACGATCCCGCAAGACGGCGACCGCCGCGCGCGCTGCCTCAAGCTCGACCGCGCGATGGCTCTCTTGGCCGACGACGATGGGACGTTCCGGGATGGCTTCGACGCTGAAACCGGCGTCGCGCTTCAGCCGCAAGACGCGCTCGACAGCATCGTCGACGCGCTCGCCGCTGATCGACCCGTCCTCAACCGCTCGGATAACCGCGCCTATCAAGCTGCGCTGATTCTGCAGATACGAGTCGACATCATGGTCGTAATGTTCTTCAGCCAGCATCATCAGGTCGACGCCGGCTTTGAAGCCCTGTATCGCGGCATCGGCCGGGTCATAGTTGCGCTTCATCGAGCCCATGTTCATGCTGTCCGAGACGACGACGCCCTCGAAGCCCAGTTCGCCGCGCAGCACATCGCCCAGAATGACGGGAGACAGCGTGGCCGGTCGTTCCGGGTCGAGCGCCGTGAAGATGATATGCGCCGTCATCACCATTTTGGCGCCGGCTTTGATGCCCTCGGCGAAAGGGCGCAAATCGATGCGGAAGAGTTCGTCGCGCGGACGATCCACTGTCGGCAAGCCGCGGTGGCTGTCCATTTGCGTATCGCCGTGCCCGGGAAAATGCTTGAGCGTGGCCACCGCGCCATTGTCTTGCAAACCGCGTACAGCGGCCCCTGTCATGGCGGCGACCAGTTCCGGATCTTCGCCGAAAGAGCGCATTTCGATGATCGAATTGTAGGGATTGGAGTTGCAGTCGCAGGCTGGACCCAGCACCGTGTTCAAACCGACAGACGACGTCTCTTTGGCGATGACGCTATACATGTCATAGGCGTACTGCGGATCCCCGGTCGCGCCGAGAGCCATATTGCCGGGTCCCATGGCGCTTTCCGCTGTCATGACCGACCAGGTCCCTTCCTGATCGGCGCCCAGCAGCAGCGGAATCCCGAGGCGCGTACTCCGCGCGTATGATTGCAACGTATTCGTCAAGTTGATGGCTGCCCGGGCATGCGGCACGTTTTCGTCGCCGATGTAAGCCCCGCCCACCAGGTGTTCCGCCATCAGGATGCGGGCGGCGTCAAGTTGATCGGCGGCAAATGCCAGCATGAACATCTGCCCGACTTTTTCTTTGATGGTCATGGATTGGACTGTGGATTGGATGTTCATGTTTGCCCCCGCATGAAGTTCGCATGGATCATTTTAACCAAAGAAAGCGCAGAGGACACAGTGAAAGATGCTCTAGGGGTGACTGACTGTCAGTGTCTACGCGACACATTGCCATGGCTGAGGACAGGACAGATTTGCGACGATTGGCTAAGAAAGCGGCAGGTCAAATCACAAGCATCTTATTGGTCGAAAATTGTAGGGGCGAGCTATTAGCTCGCCCGTCGATTTCAAAACGTAGACCTTCGGGCGACCAGAATGGTCGCCCCTGCACAAGTCACGCTGGATGGACGCCCGTTACCCGCAAGCGCCTTCAGCGCGCACAAAGTCAGCGCTGACCCAGCCCAACTTGCCTTGATAATCCACCTTGAAGGACCCAGCCGTCCGGGCGACGGCGGTCAGCCGGTCTCCCGCCGGGATGATGATATCGTAGCGTTGGCCGCCGGGCGCGTCGCGGAAGCTGAGATGTTCCCGCGCGATCACCTGGCACTCGGACAGCCGCGCGACAGCGTTGCCGGCCGCGTCAAAGCCCGAAGCCTTGTCCAAAGTGGAAGCCATGAGCATGACGGTGCCCGCTTGCTTGATCCAGCCGCAGACCATGCCAGAGACCTCATAGGTCGTGAGTTCTGCGATTGTCGGGGGAACGCTGGATTCGTCGAAGAATATCAGCGACCCGCCGGCGCGGAAGCAGATCTGTACGCCCAGCGTCAACTCGCCCGATAGCCTGACCGCGTCCAGATAGCCAGCCAGAAAGCCCAGGCCGCTGGTATCAATCTGCTGGCACTTGACGCCGCTGTTCACCGCTATGATGTAGATGCTGTCGGAAACCGCCCGGCAAGCCTCGGGCGTGGGCGTCGTCGACGGCGGCACGACCACCGGTTCCGGTTCTTGCGCGCGCGTCGCCGTAAACCAGGGATCCGCAGCCAGCGCTTGCGCCGCTGGACGTAGCGGCGCCGTGCCATCCATCAGCGTCCGCAAGTATTCGTAAGCCAGGTCGCCAAAGCTGCCGCAGAGAGCCGCGCTGGCTTCGACCGCCGCCGGGAAATGCACCCCCGCCCAGATGCGGGCTTGGCCGCAATCCCGCGCGAAGTCCGTCCAGGTCGCGAAGTTCAGCGCCAGGTCTTCCGCTGGGGTGACGCCGGGTTCAATGCGCGAAGAACCGGCTGGATAAGCGACCGTCCAGTTCAGTTCGTCGCTGCCGCTCAAGCGCCGGATCGACTGCGCATACGCATTGCAGCCGCAGGTCGAGCCGGAGGGATACTCTGGATGATCGGCTTCCGGCAGGTAGCTGCGCCACTGGCTGGCGGGGATCTCCAGTGTGCCGGCGCCGGGTCCGCCCCAGGCAGTGACCGGCTCGTCCCCATAAATATGTCGGATGGCGCTGAAGGGACGGACGGCGTCGTAGCGGGCTTTCTCCTGCCAGGTGACGATGGAACTATCCATCACGGCCGCTGTTTTCAAGAAGTAGCCGCGCACGGTATCGGCTGGCGACCAGTTGTTCTCCTGCGCCAGATGCGCGAAGGACAAGCCCAGCGAGAGGATCTTGTTATTGAAGAGTTCCGCTTTCAGCTTCTGCTCGTCGCTTAAATTCGCCGAGACTTCCAGGACAACGTCCGCTTGCGCCTTGTAGGCCTCCCAGTCTTCGGGGTCGCTGGCGATCGGCGGCGCGGCGCGGAACTCGCGCGGGTTGAACGCCCCCACAGGCTCGGTGTTCGCCATCTGCGGCGTGACGAACTGCTGCACGGTGTAAACGCCCGTGCCCTGCAACCTGACACCCGGCTGCCAGCGCGACGGGTCGCGCAAGACATAAGCCGAATTCACCGGCATGTAACCGGTGTTGTCCTGGTAGTTCCCAAGCTGGTTCATGCCATCGCGCAGCCGGCCGGCCAAGGCGCCCCGGCCCGCCAGATTGCCAATGCCGACGGGCGTCGACTCGTCGCTGCTCTCGTCATCGGGGTTTAAGCCGTGATCGCTCAGCATATCCCGCCAGACCGGCGCGCGCTGCGGCAGCAAGCCGACCAGCGTTTGATAAGCCGCATGCAGCATGGCGATGTTGATGTTGCGCTCGGTTGCTTCGTTTTCCGGCCGCCGCGGGATGCGCGTGTACATGCCAACCGCGGTCTCGTGATAGGGCGCTGCCGCGTCCATCATACCCAGCGAAACAACCAGGTTGATGCGATTGATCAGCGTGGCGTCCCCGAGCGATGGCGATACGTCCATGACGATAATGGGATAGAGCCTGGGCATGACGATATCGATCAGCGGGTTGACTTGATCCAACTGGGTGGCGGGCAGCTCCGAGCTAGACAGGTTTTGCGCCTGCAGCGCGCCGCCCGTCAGCAATGTCGCGATTAACAGCAGACCCGGTCCCATTCGCAAAAAATTCAATAGCTTTTTCATCTTGCTCCCTCCAGTCTTCTGATTCTTGCACAGGCTGCTTTGCGTCTGGCGGCTTTCCCGCGCTGGGCAGTTTGCGCTCGACTTGCCAGCCTTCCGGTTCGTCAAACGCCCCATCCGCCACTGCTGCAAAGTAACGCTATGACGACATTAGTGTAGCTGCTATGCGAAGGTCTTAAATGACGCCCCGCTGGTGCAATGCCTACGATTGGCTGACGCAAGCCTTCTGCCGCGCCGCCTCCCGAGGGGCGGGTCCAGACAGTGACGGTTGTGAAAAAACTGGACAATTAACGGGGAAAGCGAAGCGTCTCGCTTTGCCGCGCGCCGGGTCAAGCGGCGGGCGCTCAGTTGCCGTGGTAGTAGACGCGCTTGGCGGAAGTGCGGAAGATCAGGAAGGTCAGAATCAGAATGACCAGAAACAGGATCCAAGCCATCGCCGAAGCATAACCCATCTTGAAGTAGGCGAATGCGTTATTGAACAGATAGAGCGAATAGAAGAGCGTCGAATCGCCCGGTCCGCCCGAGGTGATGACGTAGGCTTCAGTGAAATACTGGAAGGCGCCGATCAAGCCGACAATGGTGTTAAAGAGGATGATCGGACTAATCATGGGCACGGTAACATGGCGGAACTTGCGCCACAGGCTCGCGCCATCCAGCGACGCCACATCGTAGAGTTCCTGCGGCACATCTTGCAGCGCCGCCAGATAGATCAGCATCATCCAGCCGGTGCCCCACATGCTCATCATGATCAGCGCCGGTTTCGCCCATTGCGGATCGGAAAACCAACTGATGACCGGCAAGCCAAGCTCAGCCATGATGACGCTGACGGCGCCGTACTGCGGATGCAGCAGCCAGGTCCAGACGATGCTGGTTGCCACAAGCGGCAGGATGCTCGGCAGGTAGAATATCGTCCGGAAGACGGACAAGCCCTTGACCTTCTGATTCAGCAAAACAGCCAGCGCCAGCGCCAGCATATTGCCCAGGGGCACCGCGAAAACCACAAAATACAGGGTATTTGTCAGCGCCTTGATGAACAGCGGATCAAAGTAAAGCAGCTTCTCGTAGTTGAAGGTGCCGATGAACCTGGGCGCGGAAATCGGCGAGTAACGGGTCAGGCTGTAATAGAAGGAGGCGATGATGGGATAGAGATTGAGCGCCAGGAAGCCGACGATCCAGGGCGAAATGAAAATCAAGCCCACGCCTATTTTCCGCAGTTCGCGGCGATTACGTGGCGAGAGCATGGGCGAAGCCGTTTTCTGCTTCCGCTGTGTCGCCTTGACCGGCGCGTTGAGTGGATCCGCTGCGTTCACGGTCTAGCCCTTCAAGCCCGTCAGTGAAATGCCCTGAATGAAGACGCGCTGCATGAAGAAGAAGATGATGATGATGGGCACGACGGCCATGGTCGATGCCGCCATCAGAACGCTGAAATCGGTGATGCCCTGCGAATTATGATAAAGCGCCAGCCCCAGCGACATAGGATAGAGCGAGCGCTCGTTGAGGTAGATCAGCGGACCGATAAAGTCGTTCCAGGACCAGATGAATTGAAAGAGCGCCACCGTCGCCAGCGCCGGTTTGCAGAGCGGCAGGATGATGCGCGTGAGCAAGACCCATTCCGAGCCGCCGTCAATGCGGGTGGCTTCGGAGAGTTCCTTGGGAATGCCCAACATGAATTGGCGCAGCATGAAAATGAAAAAAGGGTGACCGAGCCAGGCAGGCACGATCAGCGGCAACCAGGTGTTGACCCAGCCGATTTTGCTGAAACTGACAAATAGCGGAATCATCACCACATGATATGGCAGCATCAGCGTGGACAGTACCAGCACGAAGACGGCGTCGCGGCCCTTCCATTCCACGCGCGAGAAGCCGTAGGCGACCAGGCTGTTGGAGATGACCGCGCCGACGACTGCCGCCACGCCGATCTGCAGCGAGTTGCCCAGATACTGCAGGAAAGGCTGCTCTTCCAGCGCCGTGGGATAATTGTCGAATTCGAGGGGAGTGGGAATCCAGACCGGCGGGTCGAGCAAAAGCTGGTCGATGGGTTTAAGCGAGGTGGTGATCATCCAGAAGAGCGGCAGGATGAAGGCAGCGGACAAGACGACCAAGAGGACGAAAGATACAGCGTTGTTTATGTTTGCGCGTTTGATGCCGAGATGAGGGATCATTCAGCCGCTCACTTATTTGTGACGATTTCAACCACAGCCAAAGACTTGTACGCGCGACCAATAGCCCCCTCCCAAAGCTTCGGGGAGGGGGTTGGGGGTGGCTTGACCTAGAACTGGCGGTATTCGTTCTCGACGGCGCTTTGCACGGCGTCGAGCGCGTCTTGCGCCGATTTCTCCAGCCGCAAGGCTTGATCGACTTCCGAGCCCAGCCGGTCCATGTAGAAGTTGGCCACCGGGATCATCGGCGTGGTCAAACCGCGCGGACTGCCCATGGTTTCGAAGAAGCTGCGATAATCGGGATGGTCGTCGAATAGCGCGGCGATGCGATCCACTTCCAGCGCGGCCAGCGAGCCGGTGGTTGTGGTCGGCGTGTCCTTCCAGGCGGCCACGATCGACATGACGTTATGATCGGTGAAGCCGGACCACCACTTGGCGAAGTCATAAGCGGCGGCCGGATTTGCTGCGCCGCTGGGGATGGCTTGGTAGTTGCCCCAGATCCAGCTGCCCCAGCCGGTCGAATCTTCTTCGCCCGCGACCGGCGGCAGGTGCGTCAAACCCCAACGGAAGCCTTCAGCGGCAAAGCGGTGGAAGTCTCCCAGCTTCCAGGGTCCGATCAGGTGCATGGCGAGGCGGCCCGCGATGAAGGGATCTTGCGTGCCGCCGCGCTCGCCGGACAACCCGGACTGGAAGCGCTGCAGGCGTTCAACCCCATAGCGCTCGCTGTAAGACATCATCCATTCCAACGCGCGCACGTTGCCGGGATGGTTGGCGGTGATGGCGTCGTTCTCGGCATCGTAGAGTTGGCCGCCGAAGTTGCCGAACCAGGCGCGGTGGTGAGAGGCGTGCGAGCCAAGGTGCAGCAGGCCCACGCGATCCAGATTGCCATCGTCGTCTTCGACCGTGAGCTGCTGCGCCATTTCATCCAGTTCTTCGATCGTGCTCGGTCCCACTTCAGGGTCCAAGCCAGCTGCTTCAAATTGGTTCTTGTTCCAAGCCAGGTCGTAGACGCCGAAGCCGCTGGGCGTGCCGTAAAGCGCGCCGTCGACGACGCCGCCCGCCAAGGCCGCCGGCGTGAGGAAGTCTTTTATGGCGGCGATCTCTTCCGGACTGCCCAAATCGGCATAGTCTGTGATGCCGCCGAGAGCAGCCAGGCCCGGCAACTCGTTGGAGCCGAAGAAGGTGACGATATCGGGCGGGTTGCCGGCGGAAATGGCCGCGGTCAAACGCACCAGAAAGTCCGCGTAGGGGACGACCAGCGGCTCGACGCGAATGGCGTCCTGGTGTTCGTGGAAGGCGTCGACGATGTCCTGAACGTAATTCTCCCACTGTTCGGTCCAGCCATGCCAGTACGTGATGGTGACGGGGTCTTGCGCCATTACGCTGGAGACGGGCAGCGCTCCCAGCGCTACGGCGCCGGTGCCGCTCGCCATCGCCTTCAGCATATCGCGGCGCGATAGTCCTGTTCTCTTATTTTCGGACATGAATATCCTCCTAATCAGATTCATTTTTGCCAACGCTTCTTGCCACTGCTGTCTCTGGCTTTCTCTCCTTTCTTCACCTCTTGGCCGGCAAATCACCGACGGTCGATACCAGACGCCTGAATTCTGCCGCGCAGGCGCTGCTACTTGAAATCATCAAAAGACCAGTGGTTGCTCCAGCGGATGTCGATCTCTTCTTTCACGCGTTGGTAGCGGATGTCGGTTGAGAGCCGAATGCGGCTCTCGGGCGAAGCGTTCGCGGTGGCGGCGTGGGTGGTGTAGGCGCCATGCACGACCATGTCGCCGGCTTCGTAATCAGCCATCAGCCAGCGGGTATCGAGGCGATCGGCCAGCGACGGCAAGTCCTTGGTCAGCCAGCCGTGCAGCCCCATATTCTTGTTGTAGGCGTTGACGCGTTCTTCCGGCGGCAAATCGGCATTGAGTTTGCTGAACTCGGCTTCCTTGCGGCGGCCGAAGTGGTGCGAGTTTTCCAGGTAGATCAGCCCGCCCATAACGGGATTAATATCGCCGATGGGGATCCAGCTGGTGCAGACGGCATCGCTGCCGGCGCGCAGGTAAACCAGGTCGTAATGCGCGCCGGTCGTGCTGACATCGCCCGGCGGGACGTGGCGGATGAGCTTGCGCTTGTGCAGGTAAACCGCGCCCTCGAAGAAGGCTTCGTAGAATTGGTAGATGGGTTTGGCGAGGCAGAAGGCTTCGTATGCCGCCCAGCGATGCGTCTCCATCTGCGTCTTGCGGATCAGGTTCTTGTTTTCATTCGCGCCGTCGTAGATGCCTTCGCCGGGATCAATATCGCAGCGGACTAGGCCCGTGTCGGCGAAGGCGGCGAAATAGCGGCGGCGGAAGTCCAGGACATCGTCGCGGTCGAGGATGCCTTTGAGCCACAGATAGCCTTGTTCATGAAATTGCTCTTGCAGCGCTTTGATCGGCCCGTCGGCGTCGGTAGCTGTCAGCCAGCCGAGACGGTTTGGCGCCGATGAGAGGCTATAGCCGTTGCTTGTCAGCGGTTGCTGCAATACAACTCTTTCTTGCATTGACATCACCTCCAAGCCCACATTGCGCGTAGTATAGCATATGAGCAAATGCGGTCAAAATCTACGCGCCCTGCGTGGGGTGCATTTCAATATTTTGGCAGAATGACATAAATTGCCTGCGGATGAAGAGTTGCCCTTGCGTTGCGCTTATCCCAAAATAAAGGAGACAATGTAGGGGCGACCTATCAGGTCGCCCGAAAACAACTGCAAACTTGATGCGCCAATAATCTGAAATACACCCCTGCCAGGCGCCAGGGCAATCGGTTCCAATTGTTTTTTCACCACAAAGACACAAAGATAATTGCAAGTAAGTAATGAAAATGCGACGAGGTGTAGAGGCGTTTCGCTGAAACGCCCGAAAACAGTTAGTGAAGGAACGGGCGGCACAGTGCCGCGCGTAGGCACAGCGGGTCTGCCGCCCCTACAGCACAGCCATTTTTTTGCATGACTAACTTGGTTCTACTAAGGACCGCGTACCCCTGTGTCCTCTACAGACCTCGATCAACTGGCTGTGTCTGCGGTCAGTGTCTGCGGTCAGTGTCTACGCGACCGACGCGACCTGCGCGCCCCGCAATGGTTAGAAAACCCCAACGCGTGAACATTTACTCACACTTCATCAGAACATCTGTGCTATCATGTCCGCAAACCTATCGAAGCGAGGACCGCCATGCCTAAAACCAGCAACTTCTCAGACCGTGAAAAACGCAAGTCCATAGACCTGCTCGATACCCATAACGACATCAACGCCGTCCACCTGCTTACCGGGTACCCTGTGTCGCTGGCGCAAAAAGCTGCGCCGCCGACAAAACGCAACTTTGTCCGAAAAAAGTTTTTCTTTGTCCGCGAAACGGACAATGTCGGAAAAACTTATAACCAGGAAACAACTGCCCTATAATCCCGCGGCTATTCCCGAGCGGACGGCGATTAACCCGATGATTTCCTCAGTGCCAACGGGCTGTGTCGACGGTCAGTGTCGGCGGTCAGTGTCCACGCGACCTACGCGACCGACGGTCAGTGTCTACGCGACCCGCCGAAACGCCCGAAACCGCTTTTCGTCAACCGCCGAACACGGCGACCATGTATTCACCCTTTCTATTCAAAATGATCCCTATGGATCAATTAGGCGCTGAATCTCGGCGCCCAGCGGATGCCGTCCGCCAATCCCCCCCTTCAGCGCCTGACTCTAAAAAGTTCCCCCCCGAAAAACAGACTGTATCTATACGGTGTCAATACACTTTCCGAATTTAGGGGTAGAACTAGGGTGTTTCAAGGGGGCATTTCAAGGGCAAAAGCCGCCTTTTTGGATGATTTATGGGGCGATCGCCCTTACCGGCTGTCAGGTGCTTGCGGTTTTTTTATTCCAAGCGAATTCGATACACTACCGTCAGGGCTTAATGATTATCCGCCGATTCTGATTAGGAAGCTGGCTGGCATGACTGATTCACGCTCCCTCACCCATTTGTCCATAAGCGAAGCGGCTTCCGCCCTGCGGCAGGGCGAAACGACGTCGCTCGCCCTTACCCAGGCCACGCTCGCCCTTACCCAGGCCACGCTCGCGCGCATCAAAGAGACCGAGCCGGCGCTGCAAGCCTACGCTACCGTGACAGCGGACCTGGCGCTGGCGGCCGCCGAACGCGCCGACCGGGAAATCGCCGCCGGTCGCGATCACGGTCCCTTGCACGGCATTCCCATCGGCGTCAAAGACAATTGCTATAGCAAAGGCATTCTGACCGAGGTTGGCTCGAAAGCCTTGGCGGGCTTTGTGCCGGACTTCGATTCGACCGTCGTGGCCAAGCTCTACGCGGCTGGCGCTGTCTTGATCGGCAAAACGCGCTGCCACGAATTCTCCTGCGGCGGCAGCGAACCGCCGACGCGCACTCCCTGGGATCTCAAGCGCTTCCCCGGCGGCAGCAGCATCGGCTCCGGGGTGGCGCTGACGGCGCGCTCGGCTTTTGGGACTATCGGCACCGACACCGGCGGATCAATCCGCATTCCGGCCTCGATCAACAATCTTGTCGGTATGAAAGCGACTTACGGGCGCGTCAGCGCCTATGGCGTGGTGCCGCTGGCTTGGTCGCTCGATCATGTCGGTCCGCTGACGCGCACGGTGCGCGACAACGCGCTGCTGCTGGGCGCGATCGCTGGGCACGATCCCAAAGACAGCAATTCCGCCCGCGTCGACGCGCCGGACTTCTCGGCAGGCATTGAGGACGGCTTGCGGGCTACGCGCATCGGCATCGAGCGCGACTACTTCTTGTATCCCGATGTGACCGACGAGGTGCGCGCCGTCACCGAAAGCGTCATCGGCGAACTGGCGGCTATGGGCGCGGAAATTATCGAGGTCAGCTTGCCCGAACTGGCCTCAACGCGCGAGACCTTGCTGACTATCCGCATGGCCGAATCGGCCAGCTATCATCGGCGTCGGATACGGGAAAAGGGCCATCTCTATAGTCCCGGCACGCGTGCCACTTTGCAGATGGGCGAATTTCTGTCGGCGACGCAATATCTCGCCGCATTGCGCGCCCGCGAGCGCTTTACTTCGGCCATGCAGGCGCTGTTCCGGCGCGAAAATCTGACGGCTTTGATTTCGCCCACGATTCCCGTTCCAGCCCCGCTGCTGACAGACGTACGAAAGCCTCGCCAAGACCTGGACAACGGCGAGACGCCAACCGATGGATTCATTCATCATGTCTATCCCGCCAACCTGAGCGGGCAACCGGCGCTCAGCGCGCCTGGCGGGTTCACGTCCGCAGGTCTGCCGATAGGTTATCAATTGACAGGACGGCCCTTTGACGAGGCGACGCTATACCGCATCGCCTACGCCTACGAGGGGACGCAGGACTGGCACGAGCGCCAGCCGCCTTATGTCTACGAATGAGGCGCGCCCCAAAGCGAGACCGTCAATTTGGAGGGCGAGCTAAGCGGCGGCGCTGTCTTGCCCGGTTTCGCGCTGCCATTGCGGCATTTATTACCCGACTAGACACAGATTTCATCATTTTACTGCGCCCATGGTCAAGCCGCGCACCAGATAGCGCTGGAAGAAAAGCGCCATCAAAAACGGCGGCAGCATGGTCACGACAGCCGCGGCCGACATGTCCTCCCAAGCCACCTCGTATTGCCCGATGAAGAGCGTGAGCACAATGGTCAGCGGCTGCGAATCGTCGCTGCGGGTGAAAATGAGCGGGATCAAGAAGTTATTCCAGGTGGTGAGCATGGCCACCAGGAAAACCGCGACCATGCCCGGGCGCGCCAATGGCAATACAATGCTGTAGACCAGGCGCCAGCGACCGGCGCCGTCGACGCGCGCGGCATCTTGTATTTCCAGCGGGATATCACGCACAAACGTAGTCATCATCCACACAGCAAGCGGCAGCAGCAGGGTCACGAATATCAATACCAGGCCGAGCAAGGTATCGATTAATTCAAGCTGGGACATGATGAAAAACAGCGCGATCAACGAGACCCAAATCGGCAGGGGCAGCATCAACATGATCAGAAGAAAGATGAGGTTCTTGCCGACGAAGCTCATACGGGCGAATGCGTAACCGGCCGCCGTCGCCAACAAGGTGACGATTGCGCCTGACGCCACGCTGATTATCACGCTGTTGCGCAGCCCGGAACTCATGAGGTCGGCTGTCGGTGAAAAGCCGCCGTCGCGGAACTTCGCGCCTTCGGTGAAGATGGTGCGATACGATTCCAGAGTGGGTTCGCTAGGGAACCAGATCTTGTACGGCTGCGCGTAAAGTTCGCGCCGGGTCGAGATGCTGCTGACCGCTACCCAGTAGATCGGCGCCAGCGCCCAGATCAGCACAATGGCGCAGAGCGCGTAGATGACGCCAAGACGAAGGCGCTCCTGGCCGCGCAAGCCCAGGTTCATTGCTCCTGCACTCCCTGGTTGTAAACGCGCCAGACGAAGATCAAGCCGACAGCGAGCGACATCGCCAGGATGATATATGAGAGCGCCGCCCCCAAGCCCACGCGCAGATCGCGGAAGACCAGTTCGTAATTGTACAGCATCAACGTCTTGGTGAAGGGATTCATGGCGCCGCCAGCCGAGCCGCCGGCGGTCAGGGTCCAGACGACATCAAAGATCTGAAATGCGGCGATGAACTCAACGACCAGGGCGATGCCGAAGGATGGCAGCAGCAGCGGCAAGGTGATATAGCGTACCCGGTGGATGGCGTTGGCGCCGTCGACTCTGGCGGCGTCGAACAGGTCATCGGGGATGCTCTGCAAGCCGGCTAGCACGATGATCGTCGGGAAGGCATAGCGCGTCCAGGTTTGTACGACGCAGACCCAGAAGATTTGATGCTCCGGATCACGCAGCCAATACTGATACTCGCTGATGATGCCTAATTGATAGAGAAAGCCATTGAGCGCGCCGTATTCGCCATTGAGCAGCCAACCCCACAAGAATCCGTTAGCCACCCCCGGCAGCATCCAGGGCAAGATGGTCAGCGTGCGCATGACGCCGCGGCCGGGGAAGCGCTGATTGAGCAGCATGGCGATGCCGAAGGCGACGACCATTTCCAGCGGCAAGGTCAGCACGACGACCCTGAAACTGCGCCCGGTGACTTCCCAAAACTCGTCATCTTCCAGCAATTTTACGTAGTTGTTGACGCCGACAACTTTTGGCTTCTGGTTGCGGATGCGCAGGTTTCTGTTGGTGAGGCTGGTTTGGAAGGTATTGACCGCGGGGTAATAGATAAACAGAGCCAGCAATAAAATGATCGGCGCCAGCACGACGATGAGATAGCGCGAGTCGGATGAGAAGATGCGGCGGATCACTTGTTTGCCCCCATCCCCCGGCCCCTTCCCCCATAAAGAGGGAAGGGGAGCTTAGAACTGACGAGTTCGCTAATAGCGACGAAAACCCCTCCCTCCTTGTGGGGGAGGGGTTGGGGTGGGGGGCTTTACTCGTACTCTTCCTTGAGCGAATTCCACTCGGCTGCCAGCGCGTCGATAACCTCATCGGAAGACATGCCGGTGGCGGCGCCTTCCCGGATATGCTCGCTCACTGAGGTTGACCAGGGACCCCACCAGAGCACGGCGCGCGGCAGATCGTTGACGCGCATGCCCTGTTCCACCATCTCGGCATAGCCCTCGATGGCGTCGGCTTCGTTGAGGGCGCTGCTGACGGAAATCCGCGAGGGATAGAGGCCGAAGGCGTTGTAGATATCGTTCATGTTCTGGTCGCCGACATACCACTTGATGAACTCCCAGGCGGCTTCCACGTTTTCCGAATCAACATGGATGCCGATGCCGGCGGGCAGGTTCCAGGTATTGCCCACCTCGGGCAGCACCATATAGGCCACATGCGGCGCCTGCTGCGAGACATCGGGGTTATTGCCGACGCGCACGGAGCCTTGCCAGCCTTGGTGAAAGATGCCGACGCCGCTCCAAAAGATGGCGTGCTGGTTAATGCTGCCCGCCAAGAGCTCGGGGCTAATCAGCTCGTCCGCGAACCAGGTATAGAGCAGCGCCATGGCGTCACGCGCCTTGCTGCCTTCATCGGCGAAGACGGGATTGAGATCGTCGTCAAACATGGGATCGCCCATGCTCAGTGCGATGATCCACCAGGACCAGTGGATCGCGTTCATGGCGATGGGGTAGTCGTCGACGTCGGCCTCTTTCGCGGCGCGGGCCATCATGTCGAAATCCGCCCAGGTAGTCGGCGGGGCATCGAAGCCGGCTTCCGCCAGGCGGGCTGTGTTGTAATCCATCATCACCAGCTGCAAATAGCTGGGCACGGCGAAAACATCGCCGTCGATGGAGAAGAAATCAAGGAATTCGAAGTCGTCCAAGTCGAGGTCGCCGCTATCAAGCAGATCGTTCAGCGGCAACATATTGCCGGTGGCGACGACATTGGAGATGCCCTCTTCGGTGATGAAGATGACATCGGCGGCGGCTTCGCCAGCGGCGGACGCGACCTGCACGCGGCTGAAGAGATCAGCCATTTGCACCGACTGAATCTCGACGGTGATGCCGGATTCCTCCATGAAGGCGTTGAGCGCCTCTTCGTTGGGCGGGACGCCCCAGGATGGCGTCAGGAACGAGATCGTCGTATCTTGCGCTTGAACTGCGAAGCACATGCTCAATGTGAAAAGCAGGACAAGAAGCGTACAAATACGTTTTGAAACCTTCATTAGGTGTCTCCCTCTCAAAATGAATTTGGCAACCACAACCGCATGGAGGCGCCTGAATGCTCTGAATGGGCTCACCAACCGCCCAGCGTCGATCATTGCGCGTCCAAGCTATTTTGCATTATATCGGTTAAGACATTGCGGCGCAAAATTGCCGTTGCCGTTGTTGTCGGCAACTGGACTTCGCCTTCGCTTTGTCTTCAATGACTTTCTTGAGCGTGTTACCGGCTAGCGAGCCGGTCGCGCTGAACGCGGGTCTCGTTTCGACGGGGATTTACGCTGGCAAGCGAACTCATGCCTGCTTCGACAGGTAGCGAGGGCTGCAGAATCAAGCCTCAAACGCGAAGGCGCGGATTAACTCAATCTCGGCTTGGTCATAGGGGCTGCCGTCCGCGTGGAAAATATCATGCTGCCAGGTCTTGCTGTCTGGACTATTCAATTCGCGCCGCCAATCGAGATAGGTCTGCGTCCGGCCGGCCACCAAGCCCCAGTTGTACCAGCCGACCCGCTCCCGCGCGAAGATCGGCAGTATCAACTCGACGGTCTGCCCGACCACCCGCCGCAGCCATTCGGTGCAGAGAACAGGCCGCCCGTAAGCCTGGCAGCGCTGGATAACCGCTTCGACGCCAGTCGCGCCATAATGGTGAAAAGATGTCACGTCGGACAATTCCAATATGCGTTCCTCCATCTCGTATTCGTCATGCAGGCGGAAGATGGAGGTGGTCAGCGGCTGCCGCGCGCCCGCTTCGCGCGCCCAGGCGAAGGCGGCTTCCACCAGCGGCAGGCTGCGCTCGCCCAGATCGCTATTGCCCGGCTCGTTGTACAGATCCCAAATTTGCACGCGGTCGTCATCGGCGAAGCTGCCGACGATATCGACGACATAGTCTTTGAGTTCGGGCCAGACGGCGCGGTCGTCCACCCGCGTCAATCCCGGGCTGGGCGTCCAGCCGCTGTTGTGCGTGTAGGGAACGGGCTCATCTTGCTTGCCTAAGTAAGGTTCCTTGCCGGCGAAAGCGCAATCGTCGAAGAGGATAAACATCGCTTTGATGCCACAACTGCTGGCAATATCCAGGAATTGATTGATGCGCCCTTTTAGACCATCAGGATCGTCCTGCCAGACGAGGAACTGATGAAAGACGCGCACAGCGTTGAATCCCGCCGCCCCCGCCCAAGCCAGTTCCTCGGCGATAGTAGCGGGATCGAAGGACTCGGCCTGCCACATCTCGGTCGAGTTGACGGCAGTGCGCGGCAGATAATTGCAGCCGCGGATGGGGTCTATCGAGGCGTACCAGTCATTTGCTTTTTCAGGACTCCATTGTTCGGTCATTCCAAAGTCTCCGTCTATTGAGAACTGTAGGGGCGATACAAGTATCGCCCCCACATCATTCGGCGTCTAATTCACCACTTCGCTGCTGGCAAGTGTGCCAGCGTAGGCGCCATCGGCATCCAAGATATTCAGGTGCACAAGGCTTGTCGCCGCGTTGAGCGGCGCGGCGAGATCAAGGTATAAGGCGCGCAGCGGCGATACCGGTCCTAGATCAATTCTGCTGACGACATCCCCAGTATCGTCGAGGCAGGCAATCTCCGCGCGACCGGCGTGGAAGCAGCCAAAAACGCCCTGTACTCGCGCCCAGCCGTCATTGACTTCGACCGTCAATGGTTGATGTACACAGCCGACATCGGTCACGTCGACAATCGGCGCCGGGCAGTAAGCCGCCGACCAGGTTACGCCATGGCCGGCGACTTGGCCGGGATCCAGCGTGTACAGCGGACTTAGAACTTCCGCTTCCAGGATGTAACCCGGCGAGCTGATCGGAATCGGCGAGGGCGCGCCGGACGATTCCGTCCAGCATTCCACCGTCGCGCCCTTGTCGGGATACTCCGCATCCGCCCAGTAGGGAAACTGCATGCAAAGCACGAATCCCGACTGTCTGTCCGCGAAGGCGATCCAGCCGGCCGGACTGTGCACGCCGATCTTGCCGACGATGCCTCGATACTGCACCGCCAGCAGCCCGCTTTCGGCATCCAGTTGATACTGCTCATTGTCGTCGCCGAACATGATTTCGTAGGATCGTTCACGCTCGGAGTCGGTGGGGATGTACAGCCAACAGTTGTCGTTCATTCCTCCGTCGACTGACGCGCAAGCCAACTGCGCCACATCCCAGATCGACCAGCGTATCGCCCGCCGCGAGATGTTCTCGAAAGACAGATCGAGCTGTAGACGCGACGAACCTTGTCCGAGGCTGATCGCGCGTCCGATGCGCAGTCCCGAGCGCTCGTCGGGCGGGCTGGTCATTGCAACGGAAGCAACCTTATCGCCTTGACTTGCCTCGAACGTGTAACGCCCCGAATCGAGAACGGGATCGGGCGGACCGGGCCATTGACCCTCGCCATCCCAACCTTGTGGCGCGGGCCAGGTCTTGTCGCCGCCGTAGTTCTTCCAGTTGACCAGTTCGCCGTCGCCGGCGTGCTCTTCGTAGCTGAAGCGCGCCCCCAGCAAATCCGGATTCATGAACAGGTAATCATGTGGACCCAGGCTGAATTGCATCAGACGGCCGCCGATTTCCGGGGCGCAGAGCGCCTCGAGCAGGCCGTTGCTGAGCTTGATGGCGTCCCAGCCGTGGAAGTCAAGCGCCTCGACAGTGGCTGTCAGAGGCATAAGCCCCGCCCGCGTGAAGGAGCGATAGTGAATGGTTCTGGCATCGCTTTGCCTTTTGCCCTCGCTCTCTGTGCCCTCAGCGCCTCTGTGGTGAATAGAGAATTCAACCCTGCAAGCCTGTGGTGGAGATGCCGCGGACGAAATAGCGCTGCAGCAGCAGGAAGAAGATCACGGCTGGTATCGTGGCTGCGGCCGCCGACGCCATAATCACGCCAAAGCGCATCGACAGTCCGCGCCCGACGAAGACCGCCAAGCCGACCGGCACGGTGCGGGTCGCGTCGGTGTTGCTGATGATGAGGGGCCAGAAGAAGTCGTTCCAACTGCGGACGAAGGTGAAAATGGCGACGGTGGCGATGACCGGTTTGCTCAGCGGGATGAAGATGCGCCAGAGCAGACCGAAGCGGCTGCAGCCGTCCAAGCGGCCGGCTTCTTCAAGCTCTACCGGGATGGTCAGGAAGAATTGCGTCATCAGGAAGACGCCAAAAGCGTTGGCCGCAGCCGGCACGGCAATGCTGAAGTAGGTATTGGCCAGCTTGAATTTGATCATGCCCAGGAATAGCGGCACCAACAGAATTTCGCCCGGCAGCAGAAAAGTCGACAGGATGATGAGCAGCAATATCCTGCGCCCGCGGAAGCGCATGCGCGCCAGCGGATAGGCAGCCAGGATATTGGTGGCCAGGGTCAGCACGGTGGTGATGGTCGCCACGATCAGGCTGTTGCGGAACCACTGCATCATGGGGAAGGAATCGAAGAGCCGCGTGTAGAATTCTAGTGTCGGCTCGTCGGGCCACCAGGTAGGCGGATAGCTGAAGACCTCGGTATCCGGCTTGATCGAGGTGACGAACATCCAGATGAAGGGCGCGCCCCAGATGATGGCCACAAAGATCATGATGGCATAAAGCGCCAGCCGCCCATAGTTGAGCGAGCCATCGCGGTAGACGCTGTCATTACGCCAGGATTCGCTCATGTCATATCACTTTCATGGCGCGCAGTTGAACGATAGTGAAGCTGAGTGTAATCAGCATCAAAATGACGCCGGCGGCCGAGGCCAAACCCATATTGAAGTTCACGAATGCGGTCTCATATATGAATTGGGCGACGGTGAAAGTTGCGCCCTGCGGTCCGCCGCGGGTCATGACAAAAACCTGGCCAAAGACGCGCCAGCACGCGATGACCGTCAACGGGATAACGAAGGCGTTGACTGGCATGAGCATGGGTATAGTGACATAGCGAACCTCTTGCCAGCGACCGGCGCCATCGATCCTGGCCGCCTCGTACAAGTCTTCGGGGATATCCTGCAAGCCCGCCAGGTAGATGATCATATTGCCGTTTACCGTCCACCAAATGGTGGTAATGGC
>DAOULD010000079.1:0-2137 GCA_034420635.1 Anaerolineae bacterium
TTCGACTTCCGTGACGCCGCTTGGTATGCCAACAACGACGCGGGGCCGCGGCACTGGCACCCAACTTTGTTCGTGCGCTTTGCGGATGAGATAGTCCAGCATCCTCGCGGTGATTTCATATTCGCTAATTACACCATCACGCAAGGGGCGGATGATCAAAATATCTTTGGGATTCTTGCTCCACATCTCCTTGGCCCGTGCCCCTACTTCGATTGGAACACGTGTTTTGCGGTCGATAGCGACGAAGGACGGCTCGTTGATAACAATGCCCTTGCCGCGCACATAGACGAGCGTGTACGCGGTTCCCAGGTCGATGCCAATATCAAGCGAAAAAAGCCCGAACAGGAAATCCAGAGGACTTAACACAAAAGAATCCCCAAAGGAAAGCAGACGCGGCGAATTATATCACAGATTAACATTAAGGAATACCAATCGTCACAAACGAAATTCTTACTTAAGAGTTGTCTTTAGACATGAATCACAATATATCACTGAATTGGCTATCTTTCCCAAGATGATCGCTATCAGTTATGATATTACGAGTGTCTTGCTGCAGCGGTTCCAGGGTCATGCTTTCTGTTGTCGCCAGAAACGTAAAAAAGCATAACTTGATCGCCCCGGGTCAGACCGTAGTTGTCTCCGTCTCCGGTGGCGCCGATTCCGTCTCGCTACTACACGTTTTGTCCAGGCTTAGCCAAGGTATGCGCTTTCAAATTCATGTTGCTTCGTTGGACCATGGTATTCGTGGAGAAGCCGCAGCCCGAGATGTTCAGCATGTCCGTGAAATAGCGACTCGCTTGGAATTGCCCTTCACAGCAGGCAGCGCCAATGCGCCGGCCGTTGCCAAACGGGAGGGCATCGGCCTTGAAGAAGCGGCGAGGCGAGTGCGCTATGATTTCTTGGCGAAACTTGCGCTGCGGCACGATGCCGCCTGCGTAGCCGTAGGTCATCACGCGCTTGATCAAGTAGAGACAATTCTGATGCACATCATTCGCGGCGCCGGGATCAAGGGATTACGCGGCATGCGGATGTCATCGCCTATGCCGTACCACGAGGAGTTGACACTAGTCCGGCCGCTGCTAAATATCACGCGGGACGAGATCCTCGCTTATTGCGTCGAAAACCGGCTGGAATACCGGCACGACAGCAGCAATGACGACATCGGGCATTTGCGCAACTTTATTCGTCATCAAATCGTTCCTCCGCTGCTTGACCGGCATGCTCATCTTCCAAAGTCCTTTGAGCGGCTGGCCGCGGCGGCAGGCGCGGACCACGATTATATGGAATCTCGCTTCAAGAGCGATGTGCTGCCCTTGGTCGAACAACAAGAGGGTGTCTGGCGCATTTCCCGGTCCGACTTTCAGTCCTGTCATGCGGCGATGCGCCGTCGTTTGCTTCGCGAAGCCTTTCGCCGCTTGCAAGATCGCAAGTTTGAATTGAACTCTGATACCACGCTGGAGATCATTGACTGGATCAAGGGCGCCCAAGCTGGCAAAGTCCGTGATTTGGGCGAGGGTATCCAGCTTCGCGTCAGCTACGACTGCCTCCACATCGAGCGCTGCGATGCGGAGCAGCACTTTGCAGATTACCGATTGATCGCGCCTGGGACGGAAATAGCCTTGCGAGGAACCGATGAAATCATCGTAGGACACTTGCGAATCGAACTCTTGGATGGCGAGCGGACGACGACTGGCCGCTCCACCGCCGTTCATGTGCCTGTTGGCGCCGAAGCGCGTCTACGCACGCGGCGCGAGGGCGAACGCTTTCGGCCAAAAGGCATGGCTGGAAGGTCGCGAAAAATAAAAGATTGGATGATCGACCGCAAGATCCCGCGGCAGATTCGCGATCAAATTCCCTTGGTCAGCCTCGATGGCGACGTGATTGCCATCTGTGTCGGCGACACTTGGCACCTTGCGGACAGGCCGCAGATGACGACTGACTCGGGCCAATTCCGTACCTTGGTTCTCGAATAGTCGGCCAGTCATAGCGAATGCCTTGGGGGTGTATTTCAATATTTTGGCGGAATGCTCTAGGAACTACAAAAGCGCATCGCCCTTTGACGGGTTCTAGGTACGGATTCACCACAGAGGCACAGAGCGCACAGAGATTTCAAGAAAAAACTTCGTGTTCTTCGTGT
>DAOULD010000080.1:0-7185 GCA_034420635.1 Anaerolineae bacterium
TGATTTCTATATCAAGCCTCTTCTGATGTCAGCAGAAACTACAAGAATTGTGCAAGATATTTTGGATGCCGTGCGCGACGGCCTCGGTCCCTTTGTATTGAGACAGTACAAGACCCATTATTCGAGCAAATCTTATCTGGGCCGCTTGCAAGAAACCCTGCGTTTTGAGGGATTTGACGACGAATCGCAAGCGCTTGAGGCTGTCGACCTATCCGACTGGCTAAAAGCTATAGAAGCAGAATGGGACAGTATCTTTAGCAAAAGATTAGGTCACCGTGCGCGTACCGTTAGACGGGCGCCAGGTACGGTCAATGCGCGGAGTTTCTTGTATGAATTGAGAAATGCTCGCAATCGATCGGCGCATCCTAGTCGCAATTCTAGCTTCTCGGCCGAGGACACCTTCAGACTGGCCGATACCGCGACCCGACTATTATTGATTGTCAAGGCCAAGGAAGAAGCTGAAAGAACCGCAGCTATCAAATTGGATTTGGGTCGCAGATTATTCGGCTCGATACACGATGCTGACGCAAAAGCAGCGCCGGTGGAAGAGGCGCGATCGATGTCGGCGGTCGACCGCCAGAACGCTGATGCAGAATCATTTTCGATTGCAAACGACAGCACACGGTCCGAGATTGTTGGCGGAAATCTGAGCGGCCTGGATTTGCGCGAGTGCAACTTCAAGTCGGCTAACCTGCGAGCAGTCAATATGTCGCGCGTAAATCTGGCTGGCGTGGACTTGACAATGGCCAATCTCAGCGGAGCTACCTTGACCCACGCGAAGTTGCGCGGAGCATGCATATTCGGCTTAAACCTGTCTGGCGCAAACTTGGCTGGCGCGGATTTGCGCCGGGTCCTGAACATGTCGCTGTTGCCACGGCAGTTGTACGCTGATGATTTGGATGGGGTAGGTGGTGTCGATTTATGGCTGGTAGAAGGCATACAGGTGCGCGATAGAAAGTTCGCTGATGCCAATGGAGTTACTTTACCGTATTACGTTGAACACTTCGTACTTACTGATTTTGCCGGCGCAGACTTGCAAGGCACGAATATGAGTGGCGCGTGGTTCAATGAGACCTATCCAGAAGGGATGGAGGACGAGATCGGTGTTGAATTAATCGTAAGCTTTAGGAATGCGAATTTATCTGGCGCGAACCTAACTGGTGCCTTTCTCGCGATGGCAGACTTTGGAGAAGCTGATTTATCTTCTGCAATTTTGACAGACACTGACATCTGTTTCGCGAATTTCAGTGGCGCAAAAATGACGCGTACGCAACTTACTGAATTAATAGAGCGAGGTGGGGAGGTTGTCTTTGCAGATTTCAGCCGAGCCGATTTGACGCACGCTTTGATGGAGAATTCGTGTCTTGTTTTTTGCGAATTCAACGATGCGAAACTCAATCATGCAAACTGTGCTCGCACCGACTTTAGCCATTCGCAATTTCATGGCGCCTACCTGTCACATAGTGTACTTACGAGTGCTGTTCTCGAGAACGCCAAAATGGAAAATGCGAATCTGAAGTGCGCAGATTTGTCCAATGCAGAAATGGCCAGAGCAAACGCACAGAACGCCGACTTCAGCCAGTTGAAGTTGATCGGCGCGATTCTGGAGGGGGCGCAGTTATCCGGCGCCAACTTGACCAAGGCGAACCTGAGCAAAGCAAACCTTTCATCTGCGAATCTAAGCGGCGCCGTTCTGCATAACGCTGATTTCAAGGAAGCTATCCTTGCAAATGCAGACCTGACTGGCGCCGATTTAGCGGGCGCAAACCTGATGGACGCAAATCTGGAATCTGCAACCCTGAAGGACGCAAAGCTCGACAAGGCAAAGTTTCGATTCACCACGAAATTGCCCGACGGCAGCCTGTGGCATGACGAGACTGATTTGTCTTGCTTTACCGGCTGAGTTTGTAAAGGCGCTCGCAATATGCTTTAGACTTGGCATGTGCATGCCGCGCTTGCCAGTGCTTCCGCACTTTGGAATAACCAGAGGTTAATGCTCTAGGATTGTAAACAGATGAACGTAAACCAGGAGCTATCCAATATGAGCCTGGTCAACTACGGCAGAATTTAACGCCTTGTAGAATTTCTTTCGCCTTATGCCCCCAGCCAGCCAATCTGAACCACCGAAGATCAGCCTGCTATGGCGCGACAGTGAGAGCGCCGGCCGCGCGCGGACCAGCGATGCCGCCGTCGACGACAATTTGCGACTCAAGGTCATCGCCGATCTGATGTCGCCTCATGTCGATTATCGGCGCCCGATTCACAACCTGTTAAGCGCCTTGCAGACCGACGAGGAGACACTGCGCTATCGCGGGGATGTCTTTGACGATTGCCTGGCAAACCCGGCTTTCACCGCGGGCTTAAACGAACTGCTGCCGCAGATCCGCGGCTTGCAAAACACCGTGCGCGATATCCGCGCCAGGCGCAATCAAGTCTCGCTGGTGCTCTCCCGCTTGACCGAGCTGGAAAATTATGTCGAATGCCTTTGTGCCCTGGACGCGCTGTTGCAGACGCACTTGAAGGCACTGAGCGCCGCGGCCTGGCGGCGGTTGGCGGTCGAATTGCAGCGCATCGTTAACGAGCCGGCTTTCAAGCAGATGACTGAGGAGCTTCCAAACCTGCGCGCCGAAATCCGCCAGATCGTCAGCGTGACCATCGGCGTCAACCTCTCGCCCGATTTGAAGCCGGTGGCGGCGACGCTGCTCTCGCTCAACAAGCAGCGCTTCCGCGGCCCGCGCTTTTTCCGCAAGTTTTGGGGCATCGACGATGAGGCGGACTGGCGCGGCATCAGCGCCTTGCGAGAATCGCCGGCTGCCGGTCGCTACCGCAACGGCAGCATCCTGGCGGAGCGGCGCGAAACGCTCGATCGGCTGGCTTCCAATGTCTTGTTCAGCGACTTGGGGAAAGTTCTCGATGATGTCATTCAGCCGATTTCACGGGCGCTTGAGCGTTACACGCATTTCCGCAGCAGCCTGCTGCGCGCGCTCGAGCCCGAGATCGCCTTCTATGTTGGCGGCGCCGGGCTGATCAGCGGCTTGCGGGAGCGTGGCTTGCCGCTCTGCCGCCCCGAGTTGATCCCGGCAGCCGAGCGGCGCCTGGAAGCGCGCGCGCTCTACAACATCGATCTGGCGCTGCGCCTCGCTCGGCAGCAGCCGGACGGCGACCTCAAGGACCATATCGTCAGCAACGATGTCGCTTTCGACGAGAAGGGGCGGATCCACATTTTGACCGGACCCAATCGCGGCGGCAAAACGACGTATATTCAAGCGGTCGGCTTGCTGCATGTGCTGGCGCAGGCGGGCATGCATGTGCCAGCCGAGTCGGCGGCGCTCAGTCCGGTCGATGGCATCTATCTCCATTTCCCGGCGGAAGAGAAACCCAATATGGAGAGCGGCCGCCTGGGCGAGGAGGCGGGACGACTGCGAGAAATATTCCGCCGCGCCACCCGGCAAAGCCTGCTGCTGCTCAACGAGTCGCTGGCGAGCACCAGCGCGACCGAGAGTTATTTTCTGGCGCGTGATGTCGTCTGCTGCCTGCGCATGCTGGGCGTCCGCGCCTTGTTCGTGACACATCTTCATGAGCTGGCTGCCGATTGCGAATCCATCAACAGCGACGTGGCTGGCGATAGCCGCGTACAGAGCTTGATATCGGAGATGGAAGCGGGCGCGGATGGCTTGCGGCGCACCTACCGGGTTGTGCCGGCGGCGCCGCGCGGGCAGAGTTATGCGCGCGAAATCGCTCGCCAATATGGCATCAGCTTCGAACAGTTGGGCGCGCTGCTAGCGGCTGGGCAAAAAGATCGCGGGGATTGAGCGCTTGATATCTGCGCTGTCGCGCTCGCCAAAGCGACAAGGCATTCACTCGTCAGTTGCGGACGCAATTGCCTCGCCCAGCCTCCAAGGTTACAATCAAGCTCAATTCCGTCTCTTTTGGACCATCGTCAAATTCGAAAGCGGCGCAACGCTGCGCAGGACGTCCAGCGGCAACTCATTCTGACACCTTTGGCTCCCTTGAGTTCAGGCTTGGAGTGCGACCCAGTGGCAATCTCCCAGCACGAATTGCTCCCAATCATTGCCTTGCTCTTGTACCTTCCGGCTCTGCTCATCGCGTTCTGGAAGCTAATGCCGCGGCTGCCGTCCTACGCCCAGTCAATCGCCAAGACGCTCATGCTCGTGCAGATCGTCGTCGTCTTGCTTTCGCTGCTGTTTCAGTTCCAGGGTTCGGTGACGTGGAAGCTCGTCGATATGGCTAAAGAACGAAATCCAGCCAGCGCCCTCGCCGGATTGCAATTGGCGCTCGTGGCCGGGTATTCCGTCATGATCGCCTGGCAGGCGCGATCCCGTCCCAACTGGCAGCGGCTGTATTTCCTTGGCTTGGGCGCCGCTTACCTTTATTTGACCTTGGACGAGCTCTATGTCCTGGGTGAAGGCCTAAGGTTCTGGGCGATCTATTACACGGGCGCAGGCTTGGCTATTGCGGCGATGACACTAATCGTCGCCAGGCGCTCTCCGCGGCCCGCGCGGATTTGGTTCGCCTGTTTCCTGGTTGGGCTGGCTCTCAGCGCGCTGGGGGCGATAGCCCTGAAGAATCTGCATTTCCCGCAAGCTTGTCGTCTGCTCGGCTTGTATTACATCGACAAATGCCTGCTGACTTACGTTGAAGAACCGATGAAATATCTGGGAAATTGGCTGGCGCTTTTGGGGACGATGGGCTTGCTGTCCGCGCTGGCGCCGGTGCCGAAGCGCGGTCCCAGACTGCTGCTCTATGGCTTGCCGGCCCTGGCTCTCTTGGCGATCGTCAATTTCGGCGACCCTGATTTGAGCCAGGTGATGCGCAGGTCCGGCGCTGTCGAGACCGACCTGAGGTTCGCGGCGGACGAGCGCGTCTATGGCTATCAAATGGAAATCTCGCCGGACGCTGACCACATCGAGGCAACCCTATGGCTGTCGGCGCAGCCCTTCGATTATGAAGGTTTGGGTTATTCAATCCAACTGATGGACCTGGCTAGCCGAAGGACGCTCGCCAGCAGAGACGAGAATGTGACAGTCCTGGCTGGCGCCGTCCTCGGTCCCTTCTATATGCCGATTTTTCGACAGAGCGTGCAATTGAGCTTGCCGTCGGAAGCGCGCGCCAATAGAGCCTATTGGGTATTGCTGAGGCTCTGGCGCGAAAAGCAAGGGACCTTCGCGAGCCAGAACGTCCTGAATTCCGATCGCCAAACGCTGGGTGACAGGCAGGTTCTATTGACTGAGTTGGTCGTGCCGGCTGCGCCAATCGACGCGCCTGCCGTCCCGCGCGCTAGATTTGACAACGGTTTCGCTTTGTATGCAGCCGATGTGCCCGAAAGCGCCAGCCCGGCTGAAACCCTGTCCCTCGCGATGACCTGGCGGGCGGAAGCGGAAGACCGGCAGGATTACACGCAGTTTCTCCATTTTATTCATGAAGCGACTTCCGCATGGTGGGTATTCGACCAGCCGCCCCTGGGCGCGCGCTTGCCGACGCGGCTGTGGTACAGCGGCCTCGCGGACACTGAAACCTGGGTGATTCCACTACCCGCTGACCTCGCGTCCGGGCGCTATCTCGTCTGGACCGGGCTCTACCGCGCGGGCGATCAGCAGCGGCTGGGCGCAACTGACGCCGATGGCGCGCCGTATCTTGACGCCCTGGTGCCCTTGGGAGTGATGCAAATCAAGCCCGCATAGCTCAAGTTCTCCCGCCGGCGCCGCGCTCGGCCCGGCGATACAGCAAGCAGCTTTTTGCAAGAGCCTCAATTGCCGCGCCCCGCAAGCAGGGTTACAATGAAGCCGCTTTCGCCTCTTGTGAGTTATCGTCATTGACGTAAGCGGCTCAAGGCTGAGCAATAGCTGAAGTGACGGCTCAATCGGCTTTGAGCGAATCCACAGAGATTGAGCCAGGAGCGCGAGGACGTGGCCAGCCCCCAGCATGACTTGCTCCGCTTCCTTGTCTTTCTACTGTACCTTTTTGTCTTGCCGGCCGTCTTCCGGAAGCTGACGCCGCGGCTGCCTTCCTTTGCCAAAGCGCTGACCGCAGCCTTGTTGCTGGCGCAGGTCATCATCGTCGCGCTGGCGGTGCAGCTTCAGAGCCAAGATTCGGTCTTGGCCAAGCTCGTCGATGTGACTGAAGAGCGGAATCCGGCAGTCGCGCTGGCTGGATTGCAGCTGGCGCTGGTGGCTGCCTATTCTTTGCTCACCGCTTGGCTGGCGCGCGCCACTCCAATTTGGCAGCGTCTGTATTTTCTGGGCTTGGGCGCTGTATTCCTCTATCTGAGCTGGGACGAACTCTTTGTTCTGCACGAAGGCATGCCCAATTGGGCGATTTATTACCTTGGCGCCGGCGTCGTTATCGTAGCGGCGACGCTTATCGTCGCCTGGCGCTCACCGCGGCGCGCGCGGGTATGGCACGGGAGCTTCCTGGCCGGGCTGGCGCTCAGCGCCTTGGGAGCGATAGTGCTTGAGCACCTGCGCTTCCCGGACACGTGCCGCGCGCTGGGGCTGTATTACATCGATAAATGCCTGCTGAAATACATTGAAGAACCGATGGAGTTTTTGGGCATCTGGCTGGCGCTGTTGGCAACGCTCGGCTTGATATCGGAGTTGGCGCCGTCGCCGAAGCGCCGCCTGCGGCTCCTGCTTACGGGCTTGCCCGTCTTGGCTCTATCGGTGATCGTCCTTACCAGCGACCCCGATCTGCATAGGGTGCGGCGCAAGACCGGCGCCATCGAAACCGACCTACGGGTCGAGGCTGGCGTGCGAGTTTACGGCTATCGTCTTGACTTGGCGCCGGACGCTGCGTTCTTAGAAGCGACACTGTGGTTATCGGCGCCGCCCTTCGGCTACGATGGTCTGGGTTATTCGATTCACCTGCTCGATCAAGCGGAAGGATTTACGCTCGCGAGCCAAGACGAATATGTAACAGTCGAGGCCGGCTCCGTGCTCGGTCCCTTCTATCTGCCGATTTTCCGCCAGACCTTGCAATTGAGCTTGCCACCAGAAGCGCGCGCCAATCAAGCATATTGGGTGGTGCTGCGGCTTTGGCGCGAGGTGGACGGCGCCTTCGTAAGCCAGAGAGCGCTGGCATCCGATCGGCGAACGCTCAGCGAAACACAGATCGCGCTGGATGAACTTGTTGTGCCAGCTGCGCCGGTCGCAACTTCCGGCGTCCCTC
>DAOULD010000081.1:0-55318 GCA_034420635.1 Anaerolineae bacterium
GCCAGGCGGCTGTTTCTTCCGGGCTGGGACTGAGTACCTCGCACAATCCATTGGCGTCGAAACCGAATACACCGCCGTTGTTCGTGGCTCGCGAATCCCAATACAAAGTCTGCCCCGACGGATCACGCACTTGAAGGTTCATGTCCACCGCGCCCGACCATGTCAGCCGCACCTCGATACCCGCGGCAATTAATACCTGGCTCGGGGCTGTAGCGGCGGAGTCATCGGTCTGCGCCTCCGGCGCTTCCGCATCTTCGGGGGCGCCAATATCCAAAGCGATATCAAAGTTGCTGTCCGCAGCCTCGCTTCCAGGCGCCAGATACACGACGACAAAATAGCGGCCTCCTGTCGCCAGAACAGCGCCGTCGATCGCGACGCTACCGCTGCTGGCCTCGTCAAAGACGCCCGCGATGACATTGCCATTGGCATCGCTCAGCAAGAGCCCCAGTGCCCCCCCATTTGCGCTATCCACCCTGATTGTCGCAGCCGACCCAAGCGCAGCGTCAAAAACATACGAGGTCGCTGTCGCCGTTGGGCCCAGGCTGTCGCTCAATGTGGAACCTGGCGCCAGAATACGAGCCGCGTCCTGCCCTGACGCAGGCGCAAGAACCAGTACCAAGACCGCAAACAGCGCGGTAATCCGCAAACAGCGCCATGCTTCTTGTTTCGTCATCAATTCAGGCATGCCAGTCGCCCTCCTCATTACAACACGAGACAGGTAAGGCACTTTATCAGTCTGCGAGTCGCCTTCCACATGTCCGCGCGCGATGGTGATTTCGTAACCGCTCGGCGGGTACCTGTGAAAAGTCTAGCCGATTAACAATGTCCGCGCCATACAATCTGCCTACTTTTCCCTGACGCCGCGCCCACGCCGCGCGCCCCCAAAGAGATCTCTTGCATTCGCCAATCGCTAGTGTTTTCGCGGGTTACAGCCCTGTCTGGACTCATCTCCTGATACTGGAGCCAAATGTCTCCAACTTCGCTCGGCGCGAGAAAGTGCCAAAAACGCGCCTATAATCGGGGGCACATGCGATGAAATTTGCTGGATGCAAGTGAGGGACAATGTCATGAACCATAAGATTCTAGCGCTACTGCTTACGGTCCTAATAGGCGTTGCGGGACCCTCCTTCGCGCAAAGCGCGCGGGAATCGACGCATATTGTGCAGCCTGGCGAAACGCTCGCCGTCATCGCCGCCCGTTATGAAGTCGATCTTAATGACCTTGCGGCGCTCAACGGCATCTTCAACTACCACAGGATCTATAGTTGGCAAGAACTCGAGATCCCAAGTCTTTCCGATGAAATGACGCCCATCGTCGTAGAAGACCGCAGCCATGTCATTCGCTATGGCGAGACGCTCAACATGATTGCCGAGCGCTATGGCGTCGACTTGTCCGAACTGAAGGAACTAAATGATCTATACGGCAAAGTGATCTATCCCGGCCACAAACTGCTGCTGCCCTCACCCACTGGTTCCAGCGCGACCGTCCCCAAGGAACCGCCGGTCACAGCCCAAAGCAGACAGCATATTGTGTGGCACGGGGAAACGCTTGGGTCGATCGCCGCAGCCTACGGCGTCAACCTCAACGAACTCATCCTCGTCAACGGCATCTTCGATCACATGATTTATCCGGGCCAGGCGCTAACCCTCCCCGATGCCGACGGCCGCACCCTTGTCAATTCCGCGCCGGACGCGCCAGCGGCGGAACTCTCGCAGCCAATTAAGCTGGGCGGCCAACTCTCCTACACCGTGCGCGCCGGCGACACGCTTGGGGATCTGGCCAGGCATTTTGGCATCACCTGGCCAGCCATCTTGAGAGCCAACGATATAATCTATCCGTACCATATATACATCGGTCAGCATCTCTGGATTCCGTCGACAGGCTCCGCCGCGCTTAATGTTGCGGATGTCGAACCGGCGCCCGTCCCCGATCCGCCGGCAGAAACAATCGACGCCGCGACGATTGAAAGCCCGGCGGAAACCAGCGAACCCGCGCCCGCAGGTCCGCCGCCCGGCGACTATTTCGAGCACACAATTCAATATGGAGAAACGCTCGGCATCCTGGCCATCCACTACGGCCTGACTGTTCAGGATTTGCTTGCCGCCAACAGCATCGACGACGCCAATCACATTGAGAGCGGTCAGACGCTCTGGATACCCGAATCGGCAAAAAGACAGGATCCGCCGCCGCCGCCGCAATTGCCGGAAACCGCTCAACAACCACAACAGTCGCAGCCCGCTCAACAACCGGCAACTGAAGTCTCCCGCGAGCCCATCGCGGCCGGTGATAGAGATGACTACGTCGTCCAGGCAGGCGACTCGCTCTCCATGATTGGCGTCAAGCTGGCTACGGACTGGGAGGTGATGGCTGTCATCAACGGCATTGTCGATACCAATAATTTGCATGCAGGCGTGACCTTGCTGGTCCCCAACAGCGACGATCTCATCGAATATGGCTCGAGATTTGCCCCAGCCAGGCCTCCGGATGTTCCCGATCCGGGCGCGCGCGTTGGCGTCGGTCGTGAATTTGTCGTCGTGCTAAATACGCAGATGGCTTACGCTTATGAAGATGGCGTCTTGAAGAAAGCGGCGCTGGTCTCGACCGGATTGCCGGCGACGCCGACCGTTCAAGGCGATTTCAAAATCTACAGAAAAGTGCGCCGCCAGCGCATGTCTGGACCGGGCTATAGCCTGGACAACGTGGAATGGGTGATGTATTTCTATCAAGGCTATGCCTTCCACGGCACCTGGTGGCATACGAACTTCGGCCAGCCGCAGAGCAAAGGTTGCGTCAATATGACTAACGCCGATGCCAAATGGTTCTACGACTTCGCCAGCCTCGGCACGCCGGTCCACGTCCAGTACTACTAGGAAACTTCATATAGGCGCGCTCACGCGCTTGAATTGCCGCCGTCCAATCCCAGGTCGGCGGCATGTTTTTGCATCGCCCTCAACACCAGAGGAACGTGAAACTCCCAAACATCCACGCCCAGCACCTTGCAGCCGTCGATCACATCCTGGCGATTGACGCCGGCCGCAAAAGCCTTGTCCTTCCATTTCTTGCGGATGCTCTTGACCTTGACGTCGCGGATGTCCTTGCTGGGCCGCACCAAAGCCACCGCCGTGATCAAACCGGTGAGCTCGTCCACCGCGTACAGCGCCTTGTCGCGCAGCGTCCGCCGGTCGTCAGCCGCCAGGGGACCGTGGCTCAAGATCGTTCGAATATCCTCTTCGCCCAAACCCCGCTCGCGCAAGATCGGCGCCCCGTCCATCGGATGCTGCTCCAGCGAAGGATGCGCCTCCCAATCGAAGTCGTGCAACAATCCCACCAAGCCCCAGGAATCGGGATCTTCGCCATAGTGTTCGGCATATTCGCGCATGGCGAATTCAACTGCAAGCATGTGCTTGCGCAAGCCCTCCGAACTCACGAATTCGCATACGATGCCCCAAGCCGTCTCTCTGTCCAAAGTCTAAATCCTCCATCGTTGCGCAAGTCCCGCAACATTTACTGCGCTCGCCGCAAGCGCAATCGCGAATCTCATCGTCATACCACAACTTCGCAATTGATTCAACAAGAGAAGCGCGCAGCGGCAGACAATGCGGGCAAACATGCGCGCGCAATAATACTTGCTTTCTTTGGTTCTCTCAGTGTTCCCGGCAGTTACGCAAACCGCGCCGTTCGCGGCAAGGACAGCGTCAATCACCCCTTCACGGCGCCAAAGGTGATCCCGCGGATCAGGTACTTTTGCGCGAAAAGCGCAAAGACGATCATCGGCACGATCATCACCACGCTCATGGCCGCCATCGGTCCCCACTGAATGCCCTTGTCGCTGACAAAACCCGCCACAGCGATGGACAAGACGCTGGCTTTGCGTCGCGCGACGCTTGACGCGATCAGGAATTCGTTCCAGGACAAAAACGCCGTTAATATCGCCGCTGCCGACACGCTCGGCATCACGATCGGCAATATCACCCGCCAAAAGCGCTGCCAGACGCTGGCGCCGTCGACGACCGCCGCTTCTTCGATTTCCGCCGGCAAATCCTGAAAAACCACCAGCATGAGCCAGGTAACGAAGGGAATCGTGATGCCAAGCTGACCGATGATGATCGCCCAAACGGTATCCAGCAGGTCAAGTTCCCGCATCACCAGAAAAAAGGGAATGACTGTCGTCACACGGGGATAAAAGCGAATGAACAGGAAAATAAAGGTCGCCGCAGCCAGTATCTTCGCGGAAAGCCGCATGCGCGCCAGTCCATAAGCCGCCAGCGTACCGGTGACGATTGTGACCCCGGTCGTCCAGAGGGTGACCGTCAGACTATTCCTGAAATAGCGAAGGGTCTTGCTGTCTTCAAACAACTCGGCGTAGTGCTCAAACGTGACCTGCGTCGGCAGTATCGTCGGCGGAACGGTCAAAAATTCCCGCGGCAGCTTAAGGCTGTTGATCACCAAATACGCCAGCGGGACCAGCACCACCAGACAGGCGACCAAGAGTATGAAGCCATGCGCAAATGCGAGGGCTCTATGTTTTGGAGATCTACGCGCCTTCATCACTAGGCCTCGGATAGTCCCTTGCGTTCTCGAGTTTCATGTCCGTTCTCGAGCAGGATTCGCCCCGTGTTCTCGAGCGCCTCGTCGAGATGGTCTCGATACCGCGCTTTGATTTCCAGAACGATGTCGCCCTCATAGTCATTTAAGCGGTCAAAAGCCGCCGCAAAGGGAATCGCGCCCCAGCCCGGCGGCAGGTGCAGGTCGGCTTCCCCATAGGTCAGGCGATCGCCTTCGGCATCGTGCCCCGCGTCAAGTTTGCCGAAGTTGTCGTTGATATGCAGGTGACAAACCCAGGGCGCCGCCGTCGAGATCGCCTCCAGATATTCTTCGCCCAGCGCCCGCGCCGCAAGATGCAGATGGCCCAAATCCAGCGTGATGCCGACGCTGGCGTGATTCACAGCCTCGACCTGCGTCACAAGCGCCAAGGTCCGCATCCGCGCATGATACCGCGATAGCTCATCCGGCGACTTTCCCTCTCGTATCAGAAGGGCGTATTCCCACAAATGAGGGTCGCCATTTTCCATGCCGATAACGACTCCCAGGTCTTCTGCAATTGGCGCCAGCTTTTGAAGCGCAGCCACCTCCCGCTCCGCGCCGCGCGCCAACTCATACTCGCTGGGCAAGGACGCGGTCCCGGTTCGCGCGGCATCCAAAGCCTGCAATCCGCTATGATAGACCAATACCCGTCCGCCGACCGCCTGCGTAAAGCGAACACAGGCTTCCAGCACGCGATACTCCATATCGTGATCTACGCCGAACGCCAGGTTTGTCCGCCCCGGCGCATGCACCGAATAACGGAAGTCAAAGGGCGCAATGGCCTGCTGAACAGCCTCCACGCGCTCCCGAATGAGCTCGCCATTCATGATGACGTTCAAACCCGGTATCGGCAATTCCGCCCCCGAAAAGCCGACCCTCTGGGCATGCGCCAGCGTGTCGGCCAGGACTTGTCGACGTCCGTCGATATGCTTGTCCGGAATGTCAATGCCAAGCGCGTGAATCTTCATTCGCTGTTCCCGCAATCCGCGCCGCCAATCATACGACGCCCACAAGACCATAGCGCATAATGCGCGTTCTTCCGTAGCCTAATCAACCCGATGACTTTCTCCAAACTTCGGGTCCCCTATCGATCCCGCAGCTCTTGTCACTGCGCCTTCGCCCTTCATTTGTGATGTCGAGACGATTACTCACCAGTCCTTGCGCTGATACCAGAAAACCAGCCCGATCGAGAAAGTGGCGAAGATCATGAACAGCCAGGACGAGGCGGCCGCCCCGCCAAAGTCGAAACTGCGCAAACCCAACGTATAGATGTAATAGGTCAAGGTGTAGGTGCTGAAACCCGGTCCGCCGTTCGTGAGCGAATAAATCGAATCCAGCGACAGCAGCGATTCCAACATGCGGAAGACAAAGGTCAAAAGCAGCAGCGGCATCAAGAGCGGCAACTCGATATAGAGGAAGGTCTTCCAGCGAGAGGCCCCGTCAATCGCCGCCGCCTCCAGCAAATCGTCGGGGATGCTGGCGATCGCCGCGCCCACAACCAGCAGGACAAAGGGCGTCCATTGCCAGGTATCCAGCAAAATGACCGAGACGATCGCCCAATCAGGCGACGCCAGCCACTCCGGTCCCTTGATGCCGATCAAGCTCAGCAAGTGATTGACCAGCCCAGCCCGCGAATTGAGCAGGATGCGCCACAATGTGCCGGCCGCCACCGGCGCGATCACCATCGGCAAGATTAGCAGCGTGCGAATCGAGCGCATGCGCCAGCTCGAGCCCATCGTCAGATAAGCCAGGCAGACGCCCAGGAACATCTCCAGCGCCAGCGCCCCGCCGGTGATCAGAACGCTGTTGCGCACCGAGCGCCGGAATGTCTCGTCCGACAACTCCTTGGCGAAGTTATCCAGCCCCACAAAGCCCTTGGGCACCTGCGATTCGGTCAGCACCCAATCCTGAACGGACAGGAAGGCAGAATACGCCAGCGGATAAAATTGCACCGCCACCACAATCACGAAGGCTGGTATCACAAAGAGGACCAGCCAAGGCACATCGTGCCGGCGATGCCAACTCGAATTCGCGCCTTTCGCGCCGGATGACCTGGACATATTTAATACGTCAAGAACTTAAGCGCGCTGTTGCGAAGCCAGCGCTTTGAATACTGAAATTGAGAGAAATGAAAAGGCGGGAGCCTACGCCCCCGCCCAAAACGTTCTAGCCCTCTTGCATCTGCCCTTGAGCCGCGGCGGACTGCACCAAGCCTTCCGGCACCTCAAGCTCCGCCCAATCCGCCAGCGTATGCGCCAGCGTTTCTTCGGCGGTGGCGGCGCCAATGATAAACTCGCTCATGTGGCGGAAGAAAACCTCAAACGCGGCGAAAATCCAAGGCACTGTCTCCGCCCGATTCAAGTTCGCGACCATCGCCGGGAAGTCGTGGCCGTACTGTTCGATCAGTTCCGGATCTTCATAGGTGCTCAAGAAGGGCGAGCCCACGCCGAGCTCAACGAAGCGCCGTTTGGCCTCTTCTTCGGTGATGTAATACTTGATCCATTCCCAAGCCGCGTCAGGGTTCTCGCTGTAGCCGGAGATGAAGAGATTCCAAGCCGACAAGAAGGGGAAGCCCGGGCCCGGGAATGTCGCCGTCGCCCAATTGTCGACCACCAACGACGAATCCGGATCTTGCGCCGCCGCCCGCACAAAGCTGACCCAGCAGATCATGGTGGCGGCTTTGCCCGTCAGGAAGACCGAATTGGCTTCGTCGATGCTCAAGCCGGTCGCGCCCTCGGGATTGTAATCCAGCAAGCTCTTCAACTGGTGCAGGGCGGCGATGGCTTTGTCGTGATCCAGCGCGTAATTGCCCATCGAGTCGACCAGATAGCCGTCGTACATGCCCAAGAAGATGGCAGCCGCTTGTTCCGAGGCGCCAAATGCGAAGACGTTGGGGGCGATGTCCGTGCCTTCCAGATGCATCGCCAGCTTGTCCAGCGCGGCAATATAATCGTCCCAGGTCTCCCAATCGGCGGAAATGCCGGCTTCTCGAAGATATCGGTGCGGTAGATCAAGCCATAGGCATCGGCGCTATAGGGGATGCCAATGCGCTTGCCGTCAAAGTACGCTGAAGGACCCTGCTTGGTCAAGCCCTCCATGAAGGAGCCGCCCCACATATCGCGTTCGATGAAGTCATCCAGCGGATGCATTTGACCCCAAACGCTGCCGATCCAGAAATCGCCCGAAATCACGTCAAATTCGCCCGTGCCCGTGGTCAAATCGGTAATGTTGTTCTGCACCAACACCACAAAGGGCGACGCCACAATCTCGAGCTCGATGCCGGTCGCCTCCTCAAAGCCGGGTTCAAGCTGCTCGGCGCCGATGTCATAGGTGCCGGACTGCATAAAGTTAGTCACCACCTCGACGCCGGCGTGTGGCATGTCCTGCGCCAATGCGCCCGCTGGCAGCAGCAGGGTCAAAACGAGTAGCAAAAGCAGTGCTTTTTTCATGAGGTTTCCTCTTTTCATGGGAATAGCTGGACAGAAACATTGTTACTTGGGTTTGTGCTGAAAATCGAAAGCAGTCGTCACCTCCAGTACTTGGCGAAGCAGATGTAGGGATTGTAGCGAGTTCAGTTCGATTTGGCGAATTTATGGGGTGGTGTGCCAGGGCAATCGCTTCAAAATCATAGTCCATCAATATATCGCCGATTCAAACCAAAATATAACCACAGAGGCGCAGAGGGCACAGAGAAAAGTCATTCTAAATGAAAATTGCGCGCTTTTTTCTACAAATGGTCTTCAGTGACAAGCCACTATACCTTTCGTTACGCAGATTCAGAGGAGTTTTGCCTTGTAATAGAACTTAAACTTTGTGTTCTTCGTGTCTTTGTGGTGAAAAAAATTTGAAGCGATTGCCCTGGGTGGTGTGCTTGCGTTGTAAGAAGAATCGGGCCTATTCGCGAACGACGTCTGATCAAGCATCAAGACGAACACTTAGGAAGGCGAGAAGTCAATCCATGACTGCACCACGTACGCGCTCAATGGCACTGCTACTGACACACGTTCCCCTGATCTTGTACAGCTTTTTCTCAAAGTTATCAAACACCGGAGAACTCTCCAAGGCTTTGTGCAGGCTCGCGGCGGAACGTGCCCCCCTGACAATGGCTTGTCTCAATTTTGAATAATGTACAACTCCATCACTCCGCTCAATTATCTTCCAGATGGCCTTTTCTACCGAGTTTAGCTCTTCGGATGCGCCTCCGTCCCAAAACCAAAGTCCTTCCTCATACAAGTAACCATAACGGTGGAGCATTCTTTCTAATACAGCAACTGGTGGCATTTTGAAATCGGTCCGTGCCAGAATTCGTGCGATTCCTAAATAGACGTCTCGAATGGTCAAAGGTCCGCAAAACTGGAACATCTTGCTTACGGAGTTATGCAAAACGTTTGTCTTGCGGCGACTTCCGGGCATGTACTGAAATGACATGTACCAGTCATTTCCGATATCAGTGAAGCCTTGAGCAACAAGAATTTCGCATAATTGACGTTTATCCAAAGGAATTGAATTATCCTTAACAAGCCGCGACAATGAAACAGCGCCGCTGTATCGCAGACTTCTTCGGATTAATCTCATAACGTGCTTCGGCAAAAGCTCCTGAAAAAGCAATTCCCCTGCAGGCGCGTCCGATTTACCTTGAATATGTAGCCGTATCATGTAATTCAGGCTCACTGGAAACTCAAACGTCCGGTGCCACCTAACTGCAATTCGGCCGATCATTATTAGGAGTTCCAACTTATCGTGACCAGCAAGTCTCCCATTAGACCATTTACCCATTAGACCAGATTGCACCAATCCTTCAGCCCAATCCCTGTAAGAAGAGTCCAAATCATCGGCAAATAACAGAGCACTGCGAATTCGTAGCAGTTGTAATGACATCATTCTGCGCCGTACGAGTCTAAGAGCTTTTTTCTCGATCTGCCTGATCCGTTCTCTCGTGACAGAGAAAATCTCGCCGATCGAAGCTAAGGTGTGTTCTTGATATCCGTATCTATATTTCAAAACTGCTATACGCCTGCTGTCTACCGAGGCACCGAGGAGCGAAGACAGTACGGATTCGATTTCATCAGCGATAGACGCCGAAGTCGTAAGTATTCTCACAAGACGCGCATACAAATCTGTAACATCTGTGGGATTGGCGACAGCTAAACTACCAAGCGGAAATCCTTCAAACTCCAGACTCGGATGCAGTCGGCCTGTTCGCAACTCTTGCTGTAGCATTGTCTGCAACGTCTTAATAACTTTATCGGTCAATAGCACATTCGGGTGTTGCTTTGACAGTATGGAAGTGTCATTTATCGTAAGGATTGAACACTCGTTCTTGTTTGATTCTTTTGGATGCTCCGCTGTACTTTCATCCAGTTGAATCCTTGCGATTTTCGCCTCGATCTCGTCAATCGCCTTCTCTCCCAAGTTTCGGACCTTCCACAGCCGATCTTGATTCTTCGCTATAATTAAGTCCCCTATAGTTTCAATCTTTGCACGCTTCAATGCGTTGTGAACCCGAACAGAAAGATCAAGTACATCAATCTTGTCGTTTACTGAGTAAAGCTGAGTTTGCCAATCGGGCGCTATTCCGCTCTTACTTTCCATCATGTTGCCTTTCAATTCCAACGATATGCGACCATCCGTTCACCACACCAACCCATGCTACCCTACCCTCAAGCGCACCTCGCCACACCACCAAGACCACGCCGCCTTCCCTAAAAATCTCTGTGCCCTCTGCGCCGAAGGGCTATGTCTACGTGCCCTCTGTGGTGAATCCCAAAACCGCGACCATTTGGTCGCCACATCCACCCCAACCCATGCTACCCTGCTCTCACACGTGCGCCTTAACAACCCAATCCAGATTGCCAAACTGCCGAAAAAAGTTTTTCCCCGGCAATTGCCGCCGGCAAAAGCCCTAACTCCGGATCCCGCCCTCGGTCATCCCATAGGCATCCAGCGCCGCGTCCAACTCCGCCGCTTCCATCAAGCCCAACTCCAGCACCACCTCACGCACGCTCTTGCCCTCGGCCAGCGCCTTCTTCGCCACAGCCGCGCCGTTGTTGTAGCCGATGATGGGATTCAGCGCCGTCACCAGAATCGGATTGCGCTCCAGCCAGCTTTCCGTCCGCTCGCGATTGAGCGTCAGGTCCCTCATCAACTTCTCCGTGAAAGCCCGCACCGCCCCGATCATCACTGTCATCATCTCGTTCAGGTTATGCGCGATCATCGGCATCATCACGTTCAGTTCGAACTGACCGGCCGCCCCGCAGAGATTCACCGTCGTATCATTGCCGATCACATGATACATGGCTTGGTTCATCATCTCCGCCAGCACCGGATTCACCTTGCCGGGCATGATCGACGAGCCGGGCTGCACCGCCGGACAGGTCAACTCGGCGATGCCGGTGGTCGGTCCCGCGCTCAGCAGGCGCACATCGTTGGCGATGCGCGTGAAGTCCATCGCCAGGTTGCGCAACGCCGCGCTGAAGAAGACCGCGTCCCCCATCGACTGCATGGATTCGAAGAGGTCGTCGCTCTCGTAAAGCGCGATGCCGCTCAATTCCGACAGCTTGGCCACCATGCGCCTGTGATATTCCGGATGCGCGTTTAAGCCGGTGCCAGCCGCCGTGCCGCCGATGCCCAGCCGCCGCAAGCCATCCGCCGCCAACTTGACCTTCTCGATCCCGCGCTCGATCGCGGTCGCCCAAGCCCCCACTTCCTGCCCCAGCCGCAGCGGCACCGCGTCCTGCAAATGCGTGCGCCCGGTCTTGACCACATCGTCCCAGTCCGCCGCCTTGCCCCGCGTCACCGCGACGAAGCGCTCCAGGCAATCCAGCAGCGCCTCCAGCCGCCACAAAGCGCCCAGCCGGATCGCCGTGGGGATCGTGTCATTGGTCGATTGCGCCATGTTCACGTGATCGTTGGGATGCACCGGCTTGTCGCTCGCTTCGGCGCTATAGCCCAGGATCTGGTTGGCGCGGTTCGCCATCACTTCGTTGGTGTTCATGTTGTGGCTGGTGCCCGCGCCAGCCTGAAAGGGATCGACCACGAAATGCTCGTGGTGCCGCCCGTCGAGGATCTCGTCCCCCGCTTCGATGATGGCGCGCGCCAGTTGCTCGTCCAGCAAGCCCAGTTCCATGTTGACATCGGCCGCCGCCCGCTTGATCAGCGCCATGCTCCAGATGAAAGCCGGCAGCGGCTTCATGCCCGTGATCGGGAAGTTCTCCAGCGCGCGCTGCGTCTGCGCCGCATACAGCGCTCCCTTGGGAACCCGTACCTCGCCGAGCGAATCCTTCTCTATGCGAAACTCAGCCATCAATGCCTTCTCCTGTCTCGCCACCGTCCGCGGCCTCCAATTCACAAGCAAAAAGAGCGCTACCATTGTAGCGCCCTTTGACTTCGTTGAGAACGACAGGCGACTAAGCAGCCGCGGCGTAATTCTCACTCACCTGCGCCCAGTTGATCACGTTGAAGAAGGCGGCGATGTAGTCCGGGCGCCGATTCTGATAGTTGAGGTAATAAGCGTGTTCCCAGACATCAATGCCCAGGATGGGCGTATTCCCCGCCATCAAAGGCGTATCCTGATTCGGCGTCGAGCTCACGCTGACCGAGCCGCCCGCAGCCACCAGCCAAGCCCAGCCAGAGCCAAAGACGCCGGCCGCCGCCGCCGAAAACTCAGATTTGAAGCCGTCGAAGCTGCCGAAGGCGCTCTTGATGGCCTCCGCCAGCGCGCCGCTCGGTTCGCCGCCGCCATCCGGGCTCATGACCCCCCAGAACAGGTTGTGGTTGGCATAGCCGCCGCCATTGTTGCGGACAGCCGTCCGGATTTCTTCCGGCACTGCATTGAGATCGGCAAGAATCTCGTTGATAGACTTGCCAACCAGGTCTGTGCCTTCAATGGCCGCGTTCAGTTTCCTGGTGTAACCGGCGTGATGCTTGCCATGATGAATACCCATCGTCCTGGCATCAATATACGGTTCCAGCGCGTCTTCGGCATAGGGCAGGGGTGGAAGTTCAAAAGCCATGACCGCAGCGCTTTCTTCCGCAGCGGCTGTTGTCGCTGTCGTATCTTCGGCGACCACTCTCGCAGGCATAACACCCAGAACACTACCTGCCGCCGCCAATTTCAGCACATCGCGGCGGCTCAGCTTGCCCTGACTTTCCACATTCATTTTGCCCGCTCCATGATCTAACCGGCGGCGTCGAAGAGTTCGCCGACCTTCGCCCAGTTGATCACGTTGAAGAAGGCGGCGATGTAATCCGGGCGCCGATTCTGATAGTTGAGGTAGTAGGCATGCTCCCAGACATCAATGCCCAGGATAGGCGTATTGCCTTCCATCAGCGGCGTATCCTGATTCGGCGTCGAGGTCACGCTAACCGAGCCGCCATCAGCCACCAGCCAAGCCCAGCCGGAGCCGAAACGGGTGGCTGCCGCAGCTGAAAACTGGGACTTGAAGCCGTCGAAGCTGCCGCAGGCGCTGTTGATCGCCTCCGCCAGCGCGCCGCTCGGCTCGCCCCCGCCATCGGGGCTCATGACCTGCCAGAACAGGTTGTGGTTGGCGTAACCGCCGCCGTTGTTGCGGACAGCCGTGCGGATGTTCTCCGGCGCCGCGCCCAAGTCGCCGAGGATTTCCTCGATGCTCTTGCCTTCAAGATCGGTACCTTCAATTGCGCCGTTCAGATTACTGGTATAGCTGGCGTGGTGCTTGCCGTGGTGAATGCCCATCGTGCGGCCATCAATATGCGGCTCCAGCGCGTCTTGCGCATAGGGAAGAGACGGTAATTCGAATGCCATGATTCTTCTTTCTCCTGTAGAACTTTTCCTTTACGAGATTGACAAGATTATTTTAGCACAGATGACGCCGTTTTCACTATTGTTTCTGCGCTGCGCTGCACGCGTGATCTCTGTTGCCGAGAGAAGCAGGGCTACGGAATACACGGGTCGCGGCCTTGAAGAACACGCTTACGGGGATTCCGACTTGTAATTCGAAGGATTCCAAAGATGATTAGCCCCTATGTCGACAGGAGCGCGCGGCTTGAAAATTGACGAAACATCCGGGCAATCGCGGTCGACGCCACTCAAAGCCTACGTTGTGGTGGTCGTCGCGATCGTCGCTACCTCGTCTGCCGCGATCCTGATCCGCTTCGCGCTCGACCAAAACATGCCTCCCTTGCTGATCGTCGCGGCGCGCTTGCTGATCGCCTCGCTGGCGCTCAGCCCGATTGCGCTTCGGCGCTATCGCTCATTCCTCACCGGGCTTTCCCGCGTCGAAGCCTTATTGATCGCCATCTCAGGCATCTGTCTGTCGATCCATTTCACCGCCTGGGTAACATCCCTGCAATACACGACCGTGCTGGTAAGCGTCGTTATCGTTTCGACCGGTCCGATCTGGGTAGCGATTCTCGAGGTCATCTTCCTGCACATTCGGCTTTCGCGCCTGGTCGTTCTGGGACTGATCGTCGCCTTGGGCGGCGGCGCCTTGATCGGCTGGCCGCAAGGCGAAGGTCAACTCGAGATGATGCTGGCGCCGGGCGCGGAAAACGGGACCCTGATTGGCGCCGGTCTAGCCTGGCTGGGCGCGCTGACCGTATCGGTCTATATGCTGATAGGGCGCAAGCTGCGCGCCAGGTTGCCGGTCGTCCCCTATGTCTGGCTCGTCTACAGCATCGCAACCGTCTGCACCCTGGCCGTCATGCTGGCCAGGGCGACGCCGGCTTTCGGCTACAGCATCGAAGGTTATCTTGTCCTGCTGGCCATGGGATTGATTCCGCAGCTTATCGGACACTCTTCGCTGAATTACCTGCTCGAGTACTTCCCTGCGGCCTTGGTCAGCATGTTTTCGCAACTGGAGCCTATCGGCAGCGCCTTGTTGGCTCTGGTCCTGTTCCGCGAACTGCCGCCGAATCAACAGATCCTGGGCAGCCTGACGATCATCGTCGGCGTCGTGCTGGCGAGCCGCGGCGAGATCCGGCAAGCCCGGAAAAGGACAACAGCAGGCACTGATAATGCGCCTTAAACCTGGCCAGCCATCGGCGACACAGCTTTGGATCCTGGTGGCTCTCTCTACCGTGTCTTGGTCCTTTGGTCCGATCTGTATCCGTTTCGCCTTGCAGCACGATGTGCCGCCGGCCCTGATTTCCAGCGGACGCATGATCGTTGGCGCGCTCTTTTTCACACCCTATGTCTGGCTCAAATATGCCGGCGACATACAGGCAATGCCGGCTCGCAGCCGATGGCTGGCCATCTTCGCGGGCGCCGTGTTCGGCTTCAACATCACGCTCAACGCGGCCTCGCTGGAGCATATCAGCGTCATCATTGGACAGGCGCTGATCGCCACTATTCCCATTTGGGTCGCGATTCTGGAAGTGGCGATCCTCAAGGTCAGACTGAAGGGGTCCGTATGGCTGGGGGTCTTCGTAGCGCTTGCGGGCGCCATCCTCATTTCCTGGGCAACCTCGGGCGAAGCGCCGCCACTGGCAGGGGGCAATCCAAGTCTGGGAATCATCATGGCTCTGATCAGCGCCTGCTCCGCTTCCCTATACATCATTATCGGGCGCAAGGTCCGCGGCAGCGTCTCCTTCGTTCCCTACATCTGGCTGGTATACACGAGCGGGGCAGTCACAACCTTGCTCATTATCGCCTCGAGCCGAACGCCAGTTCTCGGTTACGAATGGCAGGGTTATTTCTGGGTTCTGCTTCTGGCGGTTCTGGCGCAGATCATCGGCCATGGGGTCCTGAATTTCGTACTCCGGTACCTGTCGCCAACGACATTGACAGTCACTGCGCAGACCGTGCCCGTTCTCAGCGTATTGTGGGCGCTGCTTATTCTGCACGAGACGCCGACGATGACTCAGGTTGTCGGCAGCATTGTCTTGGTGGTCGGCGTCAGTATCGTATTGCGGGCGCAGCATCGCATTAAGCTCCGGCCAAGTTAATGCCGGCAAATGACGAGGCGCCCGGGACGACAAAATGTGCGAGGGACTCGTCCGAAAGCAGCAATGGCGCGGAAAGCCGCCGCAACGTTCCGTCAATGATTAGTTCTTGCACCGTGTATTCGACCAGCAAACGGAAGTCCAGATCATTATGCCTGACGGCAAAGGCATAATACGAGCGGCTATACCAGCGGTCCGTCAGCTTCAATGCATTTGGGCTGGCCTCAAGGTGAGGGATCAGCGCCAGGCTATTGGCATAGATGGCGTCCGCATTGTCAAACTCCAGAATATTCAGCGCGGCTTCAGCCGCTCGGGTCTGGTAGAACTGCACGCTCGCGTTGATGCTGTCGGCCCAAGCCTTCGCGCGATCGCGCGCCGTTTCATCATCAATCATGATACCGATCCATTGACCCCGCAGGTCGTTGAAGCCGGAGATTCTTGAGTTTGCCGGCACCATGAGGCGGTCGCCATGCAGCAAATAAGGCGCCGCATAGTCCACTGTGCCCGCCCATTGCCAGTCGGGCATTACACCGACAACAAGATCAAGCTCGCCATTCTCCAATTGAGAGAACGCAGTCCCTGTTCCACCAGCAACCCATTCTACGCTCACAGCCCATCTTCGCGCGATTTCCTCGACAAGATCTCGATTCAGTCGCACAAGCTTAGGTTGGCGCCCCGCAACAGGCCGAGCGTCGTCAATCAACCCGCCAACTCTCAAAATGCCTGTCTGCAAGATCCGCGGCATAGCATAAGAACCTGGATAGGCGATCTCCGCGGGGAATTGCCCGGGATGCGGTCGATCGCCCAGGTTCTCCCAGAGGTATGCGATCTCATCGTGAAAATCTTGGCCGGGAAAATACTCCCTAAACAGGACTTCAAGTTGACCGCCATCGATCAAGTATTGAATGGTTCGATTCAGCAAGTTTCGCAGACTGACGTCGTGCCGTTTGACCGCCAGCGCATGTGGTTCGACCAGCACAGGCTCTTCAAGAATGCGAAACTCGTCGGAATATCCATGCGAGACTTGAAGCAAATCCCGCTCTTCACCAATGATTGCTTCAACGTCTCCGCGAGACAGGGCTGCCATTGCCTTGTCAAGCGTTAGATAATGCGCTTTGTCGAGCGCAACTCCGAGCCTCGCTTCCCAATGACCCAGAGCAGTTTGGGCGCGAGTTCCAAGAACAAAGCCTAACTTGCTGTTGACCAGGGAAAAAGGTGATGCGTAGGCGCTGTCAGCCCGCGTCATCAGCATTTGCCCGCCGGTCAGATATGTTTGGGTGAACTCGACTTGATCGCCGAGTTCACGATAATGGACGAGGGCTGAAGCGACCACATGCACGTCGCCGACCTCAAGTTGGTCAATTGCGTTTTGACGCGTGACCTGGACGAGCTTCAAGTCAACTTCCCAAGTCTCCGCCAGCAAACGCAAGACTTCCACGTCAAAGCCGCGCAATTCCCCCTGCAAGCTCAACTCGCTATAGGGAGGATCGTTGAAGAGCAGCCCGGCGCGCAGCTCGCCATGCTCTGCGATTTGCGCGACAGAAGAGGTCGTGAGCAGCGCGTCCGCGGGCGCTGAAAGCGCCGCAGCGGGCACGAGCGTAGGGACGCTAAGCGTAGGAACAGCCGTGTCATCTTGCGCCATTCCGCCTAGAGCGGCCCCAAGGAAACCGAAGCATAGAATCGCCAGGAACAGAATCCGTTTCATCGCCCCTCAACGATAGAGCTTGTAGTCGTCAATATAATTGAGCACCTCATCGGGCACCAGATAGCGAACGCTGAGGCCGTCGCGCAGCCGTTCAGCCACGAAAGTCGAAGAAAGCCACATGCTGAGCATCGGGACATCGACGATATCAACTTGCTGCGATAGCCCCGGCAGCACATGATCATGCATAGCTGGCGCGATATTTTCGTCAGCCCGCTTCATGACCGCCAGACGGCAACAACGATACAGGTCTTGCGCGCGCTTCCATGTCGGCAAGGAGCGAAGATTGTCCCCGCCCATGACAAAGTAAAGTTCGGCATCCGGATATTGTTCGCGAATGACACTGACCGTGTCCGCCGAATAGTGAGGACCTTCGCGATCAATATCTACGCGAGAAATGCTGAAGCGCGGATTATCCTTGATGGCGAGCTTTAGCATGGCCAGACGATGCTTGATTGGCAAGCGCATCTCGCCCAGCTTGACCGGGTGATCCGCTACCGGCACGAACAGGATATGATCCATCCGCAAGGTTTCTCGACTATACTCTGCCAAGATTAGATGGCCCATTTGCGGCGGATCGAAAGTTCCGCCCAAAATGCCAATACGCAGCCGTTTCACTCGGACCACTCCAATTCGTATTCGCCAACAAAGACCGTATCTCCGTCTTGAATGCCCGCATCTTCCAATGCTTGGGCGACCCCCAGCGTTTCAAGCGTCTTTTGGAAGCGCGCAACCGCTTCCTCGTAATCCCAGTAGGTCATGGCTGCCGCTCGTTCGATGCCAGCGCCGCTAACATAAAAGACGCCATCTTCTCGATTGATCTCGAAAGAGACATCGCTATCCTCTAGCTCGTAAACGGGCAATTCGCTAACCGGATAAAGGAATAGGTTAGGAGATTCAGGCGCCATCTCAAACACACGTTGGATCAATCTAGTAATATTTTCGCGCGTCAATGCGGAGATCGCGAGCGTATCAACCAGGCCGCGCTCCGCCAATTGCTCCTCCAGAAGCGGCAAATACTCGCGCACGTCGGGCAAATCAAGTTTGTTGATCACCACAATTTCCGGGCGATCAACCAGCCGATCGTCAAAGAGCGCCAACTCAGCTTTGATCTGATTATAGTCAGCGACGGGATCGTCTGACGAGCCATCCAGAACGTGAATTATGATGCGCGTTCGCTGGACGTGTCGCAAGAACGCGTGTCCCAGGCCGATCCCCATATGCGCGCCTTCGATTAGACCGGGTATATCGGCGAAAACCAGATCTTTGTTGTCATAGATCACCGTACCCAAGTTAGGCTGCAAGGTCGTAAAGGGATAGTCAGCGATCTTCGGCTTGGCGTTGCTGACTACAGAGAGCAGAGTTGACTTGCCGGCATTCGGTAAGCCCACCAGCGCTACATCGGCGATCATCTTGAGTTCCAGCGTCAGCCAACGTTCTTCGCCGGGCTCGCCCTTTTCCGCCAGTCGCGGCGCCTGATTGGCGGCCGACTTGAAAAAAGCGTTGCCCCGGCCACCTCGTCCGCCGCGAGCGACAACTACCTGCGCCCCCTCCGATACCAAATCCGCAAGTACTGCACCTGTTGTGGCTTCGCGGACGACCGTCCCCAATGGGACCTGAACTACGCGCGCGTCGGCGTCGGCGCCAGACTTGTTGCTGGAACCGCCTTTGGCGCCTGCTTTCGCCTTGAAATGCACTCGTTTATGGAAGAAATACAGCGTATTCAGATCGCTGTCCGCTTGAAGGATGACATCGCCGCCGCGACCGCCGCGACCGCCGGAAGGTCCTCCGCGAGGCACATATTTCTCGCGCCGGAACGACACCATGCCATCACCGCCCTTGCCGCTAGCGACAAAAATCTTGGCTTCGTCAATTAGCATAGTCGCGCAAACCGTATCGTCCTTTACCTAAGCCAAAAAGCATACACGAGACTTCAAGCGGAGTGTAGATGTATCCTGTTTCGCCGGCAAAGCGCCGACGACAGTCGATTAGATTTCCAAGTCCAGATATACAAACTATAATTGTGGGAAAGGGATGCCGCTGCAGTTGTACATTATCGCAGCATCTTACGCGTTGGGGGCGCCAGTTTTTGATCGAAAAAATCAAGTGGCAAGGTCATAGCAGTTTTGTTATTGGCGGGGATCCGCGCATACAGATCGCCCCCTGGCGCGTCGTACAGGAAGATTCAGCGCCGGATATCATTCTCGTAGGACATGATCATTACGATCATTGTTCGCCCGCGGATATAGAGAAAATACGCGGCGACAACACCGTTATCATAGGAAACGAGGCGGTGGGACGCGTCGTCGCAGGCGCAAAAGTAATCCGAGATTGGCAAAGCATCAGTCTGGGCAAAGCGAGTATCAAAGCAGTACCGGCTTATTCAGTCCGCGACCCTCGTCACCCGCGAGAAGACAAGGGCTTGGGATTCGTAATATCGATGGAATTCTACGACATCTACTATGTCGGCGACTCGAATATCGTGCCGGAAATGTCCCTGCTCCGTCCCGACATCTTGCTCTTGCCGATTGATGGCTACGGTCGTTTATCGGTAGAAGAAGCCCTGCGGCTGGTAACGATGCTGAAGCCTCGCTGGACTATTCCCTACAATTGGGGTCGCGCCGGGGAAGAAGCTACGTCGCTGGACGCGCAGAGCTTCAAAGTACGAGCGGCTCCGCATTCAGAAGTATTGTTGTTGCCTGTCAGCCAATGAAACTGGATACCGGCAGGCGAGCGATATGGACAGGTTCGACAGTTTCGTATTTTTCAGGCGGCCGGATTGATCTCGTCGGACAATGATATAGCCGAGCCGTCGCTGGCGACAATCTGCGGATTCATCTCGCCGCGAACCACGCTCTCGCTGATGACTACCTTGATGATGTCCTTGCGGCTTGGCGCCTCGTACATGACGTCCAGCAAGCAAGATTCGATTATCGAGCGCAAGCCGCGGGCGCCGGTTTCTCGGCTGATCGCCAGTTCCGCTGCCGCGCGCAGAGCGGGCTCTTCAAAGACAAGCTCAACTTCGTCCAGCGAGAGCAGATGCTCATACTGTTTAACAAGCGCGTTCTTGGGCTCGACCATGATGCGGACCAAATCATCAAGTTCGAGCGCCGCCAACGTAACCAGCACCGGCAAGCGACCGACCATTTCCGGGATCATTCCGTGCTGGATCAAGTCTTCGGGCAATAGCTCCTTCAAGAGCTCATCGTTCGTTTCACGTTGATCTTCTTGCTGCGCGCCGAAACCCATTTTGCTCTTCATGCCGACGCGCCGTCGTACAACGTCTTCGATGCCGGAAAATGTACCGCCCACAATGAACAAGATATTACGCGTGTCGATCTGCAGAAATTCCTGGTGTGGATGCTTGCGCCCGCCCTGCGGCGGCACATTGGCGACAGTGCCTTCGATAATCTTGAGCAGCGCTTGCTGCACGCCTTCGCCAGATACATCGCGCGTGATTGATGGATTGGCGTTGGACTTGCGCGAGATCTTGTCGATTTCGTCAATATAGATGATGCCCCGTTCCGCGCGGGCGATATCGCCATCGGCCGCCTGAATCAGGCGCAGCAAGATATTCTCCACATCTTCACCGACGTATCCGGCCTCTGTCAGCGCGGTCGCGTCGGTAATACAGATGGGGACATCAAGAATCCGCGCCAGGGTTTGCGCCAGGAGCGTCTTGCCCGAGCCTGTCGGACCCAACAAAAGGATGTTGCTCTTGTCGAGTTCAAGATCTTCGGGTTCCAGATTCGATTGAATGCGCTTGTAATGGTTGTAGACTGCGACGCTCAATACGCGTTTGGCGTCGCGCTGTCCGATCACATACTCGTCAAGTCGCTCGGAAATCTGGCGGGGAGACAGCAGCAATTCGAATTCGAGGTTGCTCTCGATTTCTTGTTCTTCACCGTCTTCGTTGGCCAGCAAGTTATAACAGAGTTCGACGCAGAAATTGCAGATGAATACGTTGTCGGGCCCAGCGATCAATCGATCAACTTCGTCGTGCGAGCGTCCGCAGAAGGTACAGCGATGCCTAACTGTAGGAAAGGTCACGTTAAACCGCCTCGATTTCCCGCTCCTCGGAAACCAGTACATTATCAACCAAACCGAAGTCGGTCGCTTCTTGCGCTGTCATGTAAACATCGCGATCAGTGACGCGCTCGATCTCTTCCGCGGTCCGGCCCGTGTGATGTACGAAGATTTCGATCAAGCGTTTTTTCAGTCGTACAATCTCCTCCGCTTGGATGACAATGTCCGATGCCTGTCCTTGCGCCCCCCCCAGCGGCTGATGCATGTGGATGGTGGCGTTGGGCAGAGCCAAGCGCATGCCTGCCTCCCCGGACGCCAGCAATACCGTGCCAAAACTGGCGGTTATGCCGACGGCAACGGTACTTACCGGCGCCGTGACTTGCTGCATGGTATCGTAAACAGCCATGCCGGCGTAGACAATCCCACCGGGTGAATTGATGTACATCTGGATACGGCGGTCGGGACCTTCGCGCTCGAGGAAAAGCATCTGCGCGACGATCAGATTGGCGATTTGATCATTGATCCCGCTACCAACGAGAATGATGCGTTCCTTCAGCAAGAGGGAATAAATATCGTAGGCGCGCTCGCCGCGGCTCCCTTGCTCGATCACCATAGGGATTACGTTGTGAATGCTGTTCATCATCCGTGTCACTTGCCTTTCCATTTCAGGCGGGAATCGCTATTACTCGACATCGCCGCTTTTTTCAATTTTGTCCGCTTCCGCATCGCTGGCGTCGGCTGTCTCCGTTGCTGTCACTTCGGCTTCACTCGTCGGGAAGGACTCCTGGTCTAGCTCAAGATTGCCTTCGCTGGACTCAGCCCCGGTAGAAATATCGCTGTTTTGCGTTTCCAGATAGCCTTGCAGTCTTTCCTGACGTTCTTGCGCCAGTTTTACGTCTTCGCTCAGTCGCCCATTATACGATTCTACAGCCATGGCGGGGTCTTCGCCGCGGCCGATGGCGCAAAGCAGCTGGTTAACCTGGCCAATTACCAATTCATTGCCAAGATTGGAACGCATTTGCGGGGTATCGAACAGTTTGCGAATCTCGGCGCTCCCCCCGTAGCCGGAGGCAAGCAGCTCCATCCGCAGGTCAATCTGTTCATCAGTCGCCGCAACTTCTTCTTCCTTGATCAGCTCCATAACAACCAAGCTCTGTTTGAGAGACTGCGTCGCTGGCTCCCGGTATTGCTGCCTCAAGGCCTCCAAGGTGTTGCCGGTATGGCGGACGTAGTCATCGAGGCTGAGGTTTTGCCGCTTCAGATTTTCCGCGAATTCATCGATCATGTCGTCTACGCGTTCACCGAGCATCAGTTGGGGATAGCGAATCTCGGCGCCTTCGACGATCTGTTCCAATACTTGTTGGCTATATTGCGACTCGGCCTGCTCAAGCGCCGCTTTTTCCAGATCTTCGCGAATGGATAGCCGCAAGCCCGCCAAGTCTGTCACTTCGTCGCCGCGATTCTTGCTGATGTTTTCCGCAAAGGCATCGTCAAGTTCCGGAATCCGGATGGACTCTATTTGTTTGAGTGTCACCACAAAACTCACGCGGCGGTTGATTATCGTCTCCTCGGAATCATCGTCGGGTATGGTCAACTCGAATAGAATGTCCGAGCCCAATTCGGCACCTACGATAGCATCAACAAAGCCGTCGGCAAAAGGATCTTCGTTGGGATCCAGGATCACAACAATGTTTTCTTCGTGAATAAACGTGTCGCCCTTCCGCGGCACATAGGGCATATCGTCATCTTTGTTCGCGGCCGCATCTTGTGACTCGCCATCAGCGTCCTCGTTGTCATCCGGTTGATCTTCGTCATCGTCGACAGGCTCAGGCTCATCGTCGTCGGGCTCTTCGCCGTCTACGAATTCGCTGTCTACCGCTACCCGAACGCGATTGCCCAGTTCCGCCACTTTACACTCGGCGTCAAGAACTTCGAGTTCACGCATGCGCAATTGCTGCAAGGCTTGCTCCACATCCTCTTCGCCGACTTCGGGCTCTTCAAAGTCGACTCGGACATCTTGGTAGTTATTCAAGTCAACTTCTGGCTGCAAGGGCACCGAAAAAACGAATGTAGGCGCGGGCTCGATCTTGAAATCCTCGAAGGCGCCTGGACCATATGGCGTGACTTCGGATTCCTGAAGCGCTTGCTTATACAGATCGTCGCCGAGCGATTCAACCGCCTCTTCCAGGATCGCCGCTTCGCCCACATATTGCGCGACCAGGCGATAAGGCGCCTTGCCCTTGCGAAAGCCCTTGATCCGCACGCGTTGCGAAATCTGACGAGCAGCCTTCTGCTTGGCCTTTTCCAACTGATCTTTTTCGATCTCGATAGTCAGTTGCGCTCGGTGGTTTTCGATTCTTTCGGTTTGCAGGTTCAAATCGCCATCCTCGATCGTGTCTTTGGATTCTAGCACGTGAATTTTACGCACAAAGTAAAGGTTATATCAGAAAAGGCAAAGGCGCGAACCGCGCCCGAAGTTGTTACTTGCATTTTTGAGGAAGGAGGGACTCGAACCCTCACCTCAAAAGAGACATGATCCTAAGTCATGCGCGTCTGCCAATTCCGCCACTTCCCCAGGGAGTCAAAGCCTCCGGCACGAATCATCTTACTCGTACAGTCAATCGGCACCCCAGCCTCGCTCGGATGCAAAGCTCCGAAGAATCCCAAGCCAGGCGAACATTATAATGACGCCCGGGTGAGCCTACAAGGGCAGATAGCTATTGCAGTTCTACGCCAGAGACGTTTGAAACGTCAATGTTTTTGACTTGATTGAGAACACTGTTGATGATCAACTGCGCGAATCGAAAGAGCGCCTGGATCTGCGCGATGCGATCGAGGTAAAGACGAGCCAGCAATTGTTCGTCGTAGGGCAAGTCATCTATGGTGCCCGATATGCGCTGTCTGTTTTCTTCCATCACCGCCAAGGCGCGCTCGACGTCGCGGAGTTCGCGACCGCTGAGTATGTTCGAGAAAATCTGCCAGAAATCTGTCTCGGCTTGATAGTATTTGCGTCTTCCGCTTCCACCTCTCACCCAAACCTGCCTAACCATACCCATTCGTTCCAGCGAGCGCATATTCGTACTCACGCTGGCCTTGGACATGCCCAGGCGGGCTGTCATATCGTCGAGCGACAAGGGTTCCGCGCTCAGGAGCAAGGTGCCGAACAACTGCCCCATCACTGTGCTGAAGCCAAAATAATCCGCTAATTGCCCCAAGCCATCGAGCATGCTGTCATGCACGATCTGCAGGTCATTCGTCAACTGCTCGCTCTTTCTGTTATCGGTCGTCCCGCCGACGGCCATTTTTCCTCACCCAGGCGATTCGCCACTCCTACAAGCGGTGTATCAGCAAAGCTCATAACGGGCTGCAAATTAAACGATGTTGGGATTTTAGCATCGCCACCTTGAGCTTGCAAGCAAGGGGCAATCGCTGAGCAAACTGCCCAGCGAATGGCGGCGAAGCGTCGACCAGTCTGCTGTCTAGCGGGATTAGCCGCTCGGTGGTAGTATTGAATTGTAGAAAGTTTCACAAACAGGTCGGCTGGGATATATGTTGGTGAAGCCGTCGGACAACATTCCTGACATCGTGATTGGGCGCTTGCCGCTGTATCTGCGAGCCTTGCGCCGTTTACAGCAAGAGGGAAAAGACGTCACGTCATCGCATGAGTTAGGCAAGCGCCTGGATATCAGTTCGGCGCAGATACGCAAGGATTTGTCTCACTTTGGCGGATTTGGCAAACAAGGCACCGGCTACCGTATCGAGTACCTGATCGAAAAGCTGCAAGATGTTTTGCAAGTCAATCAAGAATGGATGGTGGTCGTCGTCGGCGCGGGTAACCTCGGCATCGCGATATCGCGATATCGCGGTTTTCAGGACAGAGGTTTTCGTATCGCCCACCTGTTTGACGTCAGCCCGCAAAAGATCGGACTGGCAATTGACGATTTCGTCGTGCAACCAATAGCGGATCTGAACAAGACGATCCGTGATGAAGGCATCAAAATCGCCATGCTTGCGGTACCTGCCGAACATGCGCAGTCTGTGGCCGATCAACTGGTCGATGCGGGCGTCCAGGCGATTCTGAACTACGCCCCGATCAACATCACCGTACCGTCAAATGTACAGATCCAATATATCGACCCCGTTACGCACTTGCAACACATGACTTACTACCTCAACGAAGACTGAGTCATGTCGCTTGCAGGACAGCGTTGAGAAGTCCGACAGCACCCGTTTGGCCAAACTCGCGAGCGTCCTGAATTATCGGTTGTCAAAAATAATTGGTCTGCGCCAGGCGTCTGAGGATAGCGGGGTCTTCCAAGGCGCGTCCACAGCCGACGACCACGTTTATCAAAGGGTTGTCAGCTCGATAGACTGGCACGCCGGTTTCGTGAGTCAAAAACGTGTCAACACCGCGCAGCAATGCGCCGCCGCCACTCAGGACAATGCCGCGATCGATGATATCGGATGACAGTTCTGGCGGCGTCGTTGCCAGGACCGCTTTGACAACCGCCGCAATCTGCCCCAGCGGTTCGGCCAATGCTTCGACCACCTCGCCGGTGGTGACGCGTACCGTGCGCGGCAAGCCGGTCACGTTGTCACGGCCCTGGATTTCCATTGTCATCTCTTGAGGCTGGTCCACCGCTGCGCCAATCTGTATTTTGATCGACTCCGCAGTCGGCTGTCCGATAGTCAAGTTGTACTTGCGCCGGATGTAACTCATGATTCCGTCATCCAGCCGCAAACCGCCTACCCGTCCGCTTTCCGCCCGAACAATGTTATTCATTGTCAAGACCGCGGCTTCAGTAATGCCGCCCCCGATGTTGACGACCATGCCACCTGCCGGCGTGCCTACCGGCAATCCCGCGCCCAGCGCAGATGCCATAGGTTCCCATATCAGTTGAACTTCACGCGCGCCGGCAGCGAGGATCGCTTCCCGAACCGCGCGTCTCTCGACGCTGGTGGCGCCATAGGGGACGGAAACCATCACCGTCGGTCGGAAGAGGCGCATGCGACCGGCGATCTTGCCGAAAAAATACTCCAGCATGGCCTCGGTGACTTCGTAGTCGGCAATCACGCCATTCTGCAGCGGGCGCATAACCTGAATATCTTCGTCGTCCACCCGGCCCAACATTTCGCGAGCCGGTTGACCGAAATCGACGATGCGCTCTTCTTCCGCCAACAAGGCGACGAGTGAGGGTTCCTGCAGCACGATTCGCCCGCCGTCATAAATGAGAACGTTGACCGTACCCAGGTCAACACCCAAGCGTTTACCTAACAATGAATCTCCAGGTCACTCGTTGTTCCGTGTGGCGCTTACCTATCCATTCTACATAGAAGACAGATCTTGCGCAAAGCAAGAGCAACACTTCCGGGGGCGCATACGAAACCCGCGCAGATGGCGCAATCGCCCAAAATAAAAGACACCCGAGCGTCTGCCACAGCATCGGGTGTCGTCCGATTCTTTTGATTTCGAAGCGCGCAAATGCTCAGATTTCTTCCGCGTCTTCTTCGACGATTCGCAGCATTGATCCACGACTGCGCACCTTTTGGCTTATGCGGACGGCCAGATTGGCTCGTCGCAACTCCAACTCGGCATGTCGGTTATCCGCGCCGGGCGGTCCTTCCTCCAGGATCATGCGAGCGCGCTCGCGAGCCTCTTGCGCCTTCTCCAGATCAAGCGCATAGGAAGACTCTGCCAGGTCAGCGAGCACCACCACTTTGTCCGGGCGCACGTCAACCACGCCGCCATAGATAGCGAATCGTTCTTCCGCCTCGCCTTTGCGCACGACAAGCTCGCCAAAGGAGAGCGTTGTCAAAACGGGGGCGTGATTGGGCAGCACACCCATTTCGCCTTCAACCGCCGGTACGATAACGATGTCGGCGTCCGGCTCGTCGAAAATCTTCGCTTCTTGTGTCACCAGTTCAATGTGAATCGGCATTATCGCTCCCACTTCGTTAGTTTTCGCGGCTGGCGTACCGCTCCTGCACATCTTCGATCGGGCCGGCCATATAGAAGTCTTGCTCGGGAATATGATCCACTTCACCGTCCAATATCATGCGGAAGCCGCGCACGGTGTCTTTGATGGGGACGTAGCGCCCAGCCTGCCCGGTGAATTGCTCCGCCACAAACATGGGCTGGCTGAGGAAGTTTTCCATCTTGCGCGCGCGCGCCACCAATACCTTGTCGTCATCGGACAATTCTTCGACGCCGAGAATGGCGATGATATCCTGCAAGTCTTTATAACGCTGAAGCACTTGCTGCGCCTCGCGGGCGGTCGTGTAGTGGTCTTCGCCGACAACTTCGGGCGCCAGAATGTTGCTCGTGCTGGCCAGCGGGTCCACGGCGGGGAACAAGCCGCGGGCGGCAATGGAACGCTCCAGCGCAATCGTACTGTCCAGGTGCGTGAACACCGCCACCGGCGCCGGATCGGAATAATCGTCAGCCGGGACATAGACCGCCTGCATTGAGGTGATTGAACCGGTCTTGGTCGAGGTGATTCGCTCCTGCAGCATGCCCATCTCTTCACCGAGATTGGGCTGGTACCCGACCGCGGAGGGCATACGCCCCAGCAATGCCGATACTTCCGCGCCCGCCAGCGAGTAACGGAAAATATTGTCGATGAAGATCAAGACATCGCGGCCCTGGTCGCGAAAGTACTCCGCCATCGTCAAGCCGGAAAGGCCCACTCGCAGGCGCACGCCGGGCGGTTCGTTCATCTGCCCGAAGACCATCGCCAACTTGTCGAGCACATTGGCTTCCTTCATCTCGTGATACAGGTCCGTACCTTCGCGGGTCCGTTCTCCCACGCCGGCAAAGACCGACAAACCATCGTGCTGCGTGGCGATAGAGTTAATCAATTCCTGAATGGTAACGGTCTTGCCAACGCCCGCGCCACCGAAGATGCCTGTCTTCCCGCCCTTGGTCATGGGAGCGACAAGATCAATGACCTTCATGCCGGTCTCAAAGACTTCAATAGTGGGCGACTGCTCCTCAAAGGAGGGGGCATCGGCGTGGATCGGGCGCCGTTCGGCGTCATCCGGCACTGCGTCGCCCATATCGACGGGACGGCCCAAAACATTGAAGATCCGTCCCAGCGTGGGCGCGCCGACCGGCACAGCGATCGGTTGGCCAGTGGCAATGGCAGCCGCGCCGCGCGCCAAGCCATCGGTGGAATCCATCGCAACAGTGCGCACAGCGCTTTCGCCCAAGTGCAATTCCACTTCCAGCACAAGATCGTCTTCACCTTCGCGCGGCACCTCGACGGCGTCAAAAATATCCGGCAATTCCCCCGCCGGAAACTCGACATCCACCACGTTTCCCAAGACCTGTGTAACGGTGCCTTGAATTTCTGCCATCTTCTGCTCCTTATTTTTGTAAACCGCGGCGCTCATGCGGCAAGCGGGCTTACTATTTTGCGTGAGCGCGGAAAGCCTTTTCGCCGGTTACGCGCCGAGCGGCTACGCGCTCGCAGGACCGGTCGAATCTAACTAGACATCCTGCAATTGTTTGCCCCTGTCGACGACGTCCATAATGTCCGAGCTTGCTTTGTCAATCGCTTGTTGCAAGGCGTTGGCTCCGCCAACGATATCAAGAATCTCCGCGGTGATAGACGCCTGCCGGGCTTTATTGTATTGCAGGGTGAGATCGGCGGTCAGTTGCGTGGCGTTGTCGGTGGCGTTTTTCATCGCAGCCATACGCGCGGCATGCTCGCTCGCTTGCGCTTCCAGCAACGCTTGATAAAGCTGCAATTCGGTGAAGCGCGGCACGATTTCGTCTACCACTGCTGTGGCGCTTGGCTCGTAATCGTAATTCTGGATGCCGCCGCTTACGGTCGCCACATCCTTGACATATTCGGCCGCTACTTGCTGGGCAATGGTATCGGTGGTCAAAGGCAGCCAACCCAAGACCGCCGGGCGCTGCGCCAGCATGTTTATGAAGTCGGTATAGGCGATCAGCACTTCGTCCGCTTCGCCGTCGAGATAAGCGTCCATAGCGATGCGCGCAATCGGCGTAATGTCCGAAATCTTCGGTTCCGCCGGCATGTCACTGAAAGAAGCCACTATATCCGCGCCCGAGCGGGCAAGCGAATCGCGACCTTTGCGACCGACTGTCACGTAATTGACGGGCTTGCCGAGCCTGGCGGCAAAGCGTTGAGCAACGCGCAGGATATTGGTATTGTACGCGCCCGCCAGGCCACGGTCGGAGGTGATTACCACGACCATAACGCGGTTGACTTCTTCACGAGACGTGAGCAGCGGATGAAGCGGCAAGCTCTTGCTGGCCGCTTGAATGTTGACCAGGATTTCCCAGGCTTTTTCGGCAAAGGCGCGGCTCGCCAGCACCCTCGCTTGCGCCCGCCGAACGCGTGATGCCGAGACCGCTTCCAGCGCCCGCGTGATTTGCGCGATGTTTTTGACGCTGCGTATGCGGTTCTTGACTTCTCTCAGGGTCGCCATCTAGCGTCTCCTCTCGGCGTCAATCGGTGACACTAGGTCCAGGTCTCGTTAAATGTGGTGATCGCTCCGCCCAGTTTTTCCTGGACTTGCTCCGCGACCTTTTCATTGCTGTTTTCCCGAATGAACGCTCCCACATCGGCGAATTGCGTCCGGTATGCGCGCAAGAATTCTTCCTTCCAGGCGATCATTCTCTCGACCGGCACATCATCGGTCAAACCGCCCGTGCCCGCATAGGTCAAGGCGACCTGTTCATCCAGCGAAAGGGTCTGATATTGAACCTGCTTGAACAGTTCAGTCAAACGCATGCCGCGGTCCAACTGCTGCTGAGTCGCCTTGTCCAGGTTGGAGCCAAACTGGGCGAAAGCCGCCAAGTCGCGGAATTGCGCCATCTGCAGTTTCAGACCGCCGGCGACATCCTTCATCGCCCGCGTCTGCGCCGCGCTGCCGACGCGGCTAACGCTGATGCCGGTATTCAACGCGGGACGCAAACCGGCGTTGAAGAGATCGGATTCAAGATAAATCTGACCATCAGTGATAGAAATGACATTGGTGGGAATAAAGGCCGAAACATCGCCAAGCAAGGTTTCGATAATGGGCAAGGCGGTCAAGCTGCCACCGCCGCGTTCGTCGCTGAGTTGGGCAGCGCGCTCCAGCAAGCGGCTATGCAAGTAGAAGACGTCGCCCGGGAAGGCTTCACGCCCGGGCGGGCGGCGCATCAAGAGCGAAACCTGGCGATAGGCGTTGGCATGTTTGGAAAGATCGTCGTAAATGACCAGCGCGTCCTTCCCGTTTTCCATGAACCATTCGCCGATGGCGCAGCCCGAATAGGGCGCCAGATACTGCAATGCCGCCGCGTCCGACGCCGAAGCCACGACGATCGTCGTGTAATCCATGGCGCCTTCATGTTCCAGCGTTTCCCGAATGCGCGCGACCTCGCCGCGGCGCTTGCCAACCGCGACATAAATGCAGTACATGTCTTCGCCCCTCTGGTTGACGATGGTATCCAGAGCCACGGCGGTCTTGCCGGTCTGGCGATCCCCAATGATCAACTCGCGCTGCCCGCGTCCGATGGGAATCATGGTGTCAATGGCAAGGATGCCCGTTTGGACGGGGCGGTCGACGCTGCGGCGTTCCATAACGCCGGGGGCAATACGCTCAATGTTGTAATACTCGTCGAATTGAACAGGACCGCGACCATCAATGGGCTGTCCCAAGGCGTCGACCACCCGCCCCACCAAGCCCATACCAACCGGTACGGAAGCAATGCGACCCAAAGCGCTTACGGTATCGCCTTCCTGAATATCATCGTAAGCGCCCATGATGATGATGCCGACATTGTCTTTTTCCAGATTGAAGGAGATACCCGCGACGCCGTTTTCGAACTGGACAAGCTCGTTGTAACGAACGTTTTCCAAGCCGGAAATACGGGCGATGCCGTCGCCGACTTCCTCGACATAACCGACTTCTACCGATTCGAGCTCGCTCAGCTCAAAATCTTTGATCTGCTCGAGAATTGAATCATAAATGTTGTCTGCCATTCAAAGAGGCTCCTTGATCTTCATCTTATGCTTTTGCAATCCTCTCGGACGCCAACGACGAATAAAGACAGGCAAGGCCCGCGCGGCGCGGAGGGCGCATCATGCCATGCCGGCGGCGTAGGAAGGGAACAAAAGCCAACATGCCGATATTGTAACCCAAGGCCTCGCATTTGTCCATATTTTCACAAATGGATTGCAAGCCTTTTTGGTTCCGACAATGATAATATGCTAGCGGGAAAAAACTAAAAATACTTCTTAATATTCTTTCACAGAACGCAAGATTATAAATCGCGCGTTTTCCCACAAAATATATGTTAGCTCTCGTTGCCGCGTGTAAGGCACTTGGCTGCTACCAGATAAAACACATCAACTACAACTTCTTCAGTTGTCCTTGCCATAAAAGATCATTGGTGCTTACGACCACATTCACACTACAGTCAACTTGTACAGGAAACCTTTTAAAGGCGTAACCACCTGCCCCAGCTTTTGCAGCGTTCTTATGAAAATCCCGGAAGACTTGGCCATTGTTAGCGTCAAATACCTTGACTTTAGCTGCACCATCTACCGTGATTTTGATATCCCACTTACCAGGACTCAACGCAAAGAGGCCTTTGGTTTCACTCCCACTTCCACTAAACTCATACAAAGTATTGCTGTTATCTCTGACACCAACGCCCATTGTTTATTCTCTCAATTCACTCTACTGTCGCCTAGTTTGGTGATTGGTGGATCCTTGTGTATTGCCACAATTCTGCCTGTGAAGATGCAATAAAGCAACAGGCGGAATCACGGCATCTGACTGGCGCCAAGTTCAGTCATCGTTCCCGCCCAAAGCCTGAGAGCGCCGGTAGGCCGCCCAAACGCCTTTGGACAAGACCGTGCGCAGCCCGCCCTTGTCCATCTCGTACAGAGCTGCGGCGGTGGTCCCGCCCGGGCTGGTTACTTGATTGCGCAACTGGGCCGGATGCAGGCCGGATTGCCGCGCGAATTCTACAGAACCCGCTAGCGTCTGCGTGACCAGTTGCTCGGCGTCCCGGCGCGAGAATCCCATGTGTACTCCGGCATCAATCAAGGATTCCATGAACATAAAAACATAGGCGGGACCCGACCCGCTCAGCGCTGTCGCCATGTCGAGGAAGCGCTCGTCTCCCGCGAATATCTGCTCGCCCATGGCGCCCAATAGCAGCTCGGTCTGTCGGCGCTGCTCCTGTCCCACATCAGGCGCTGCCGTCCAAACGGTGATGCCTTTGCCAATTTGACCCGGCGTATTGGGCATGGAACGAACGACGCGGCCATTGAGCAAGCTGTCCGCGATTGTCATCAAGGGAACGCCGGCAACGATACTTACGATCAATGAAACATCATCGACCTGACCTCGCAATTCCGGCAAAACCTTGCCCATGACCTGCGGTTTTACCGACAGGACCAGGACGTTCGCCTCGCGAGCGGCTGCCTGGTTATCGGTCGTGCAGCGAATGCCATATTGATCGCAAATCTCGTCCAGGCGAGACCGGTTTGGGTCGGCTGCCATGATGTTTTCTGGCGATACCAATTGCTGGTACAGCAATCCTTTGATCATTGCCTCGCCCATCACGCCCGCGCCAATAAACGATATTGTTTCTCCGTTGAATGCCATTTCCTCACCTTTTTTGGCAGTTAACCATGATATTCCCGCCTGCCCAGAAAATAATACGCGCGCCTTTGCCGTCGATCAACAGCGCTCACAAAGTCATAAACAACGTAGCCCGATTCTATCAGCCTTCCCATAAGTTCGCGTATGTGTAAACGCCAGCGGCGCGCGACTTGCGGGATATGTTCATCAAGATGCCGAATATCTGAGGGAATCTCTACCAACACACTGTCCCTATCGGAGAGTTGCGACAAGGCGCGCGGGGCTATCGCTGGATCCGAATCCTTAATGACATTTGCGATCGGGATATTCTCGTCCAGACACTGCTTTAGCGTGCGTCTGCTCGTACAGCCGGAAGCGCAGGCTCGCGCCCGCTTGCCCTTCACCCGCCAATGAACGATCAAGCGATCTGCGTACAAGCTTTCGGAATCGGGATGGTCGAAATAATTGACGGCGAATTGACCCGATATCGCGCCCAGTTTTCTTAAGTTCAAGTGCGCATTTGCGGCCAGGAGCGGATCAAATGTCCAAGTTACCAGGTCAATCCCCTGTTTAAGAGCGATGTCGCGTTGCGCCATCTTCAGCTTAAGGCCAATACTTCGCCCTCTGTATTGCGGCAAGACGAGCATGCGTTTGGACATGATCAGCAGGTTTGACGCGGTGCGAACCGCATCCGGCGCTTCCGGATCAAGGGCTGACCCGAGGAATCCCATTACAAAGCCGACTAAGCGCGACCCGTCATAAGCGCCCAGCAAGTGGCCGCCATGATGACAAATCGTATGCAGGACGTGGCGCGGCACCAGGTTGCTGGCGTCGTTCCCCCAATAAACCTTCTGCAGTTCAACCGCCTGGTTAAACTCCTGCGCTGTCAAGAGGCGCTTGATCGCTATATTGGACATCGTCTTGTCAAGTATCCGCTATATTGGGCGCGGGCGGCGTCGGAAGGTATCGCGAAGCAAGCCGACGAAGTGGCGACGCTGTGGCAAGTAGCCTAACAATGTGTCTTCAAAACGGCGCGGATGGAAACCGAAGTGATTGAACGTGCCGCCAAGAGGCGCCGCGCGGCTGGCGGCCAGGATATCCAGCCATTGATTTGTCATCAGCGCGCGCGGCAATATCCGGGTGTAGATCGCGGTAATCCACCGCAGCAGGTAAGGAGGCACAGGAACGATTGCCCGTCGCATCCGGGTAACGCGCATTACTGTCGCGATCATATCTCGCAAACTCAAATACTCGGGTCCGCCAATCTCCACCGTTGCGTCGACCAACTCCAGCAAATCCAAGCTACGATAAAGGGCTTCCACCAGATCGTCAATATAGATCGGGTGCAGCACCACCTCGCCGTACCCGGGCATCAAGAAAAACAAAGGATTGATGCGTAGCATACTTGCTATGTGATTGATAAAGGCATCATCGGGAGCAAACACGAGCCCGCTGCGGACGATTGTGTAGGCGAGGCCGCTCTCGCGCAGCAGATCTTCGACCTCGCCCTTGGCGCGATGCAATGCGTAGGCCGACGCTTTTGCCGCCCCGATATGGCTCATGGCAATGATTCGGCCAACGCGCGCCGCGCGCGCGACCGCAAGCAAAATTCGCGTTCCGTCGATCTCTATCTGGTTTAAGTCTCCGCGGCGGCCCCACCACTGCGCGCTGGAAAGATGGATCACGACATGACATCCCGTCACCGCGCTAAACAGCGCTTCTTCCTCCAAGACGTTGCCGCTAACCAGTTCTGGCGCATGCGGGTGAGCTTCGTCCCAGGGCAATTGGCGCAACTGTCGTTCTGGCAGCAGGCAACGCGTCGGCAGACCTTCTTGCATCAAGCGCCGAACCAGATGCCGGCCTATCAGACCAGTCGCTCCAGTGACTAGAATCATAAGAACTCACGAGCCGCTCGGCGCGTAACCGGCGAAAAGGACACAGAAATGTCGCGCTCACGCAAAAGAGTAAGCCCGCCCGTCGCATGCGCGCCGCGGTTTACATAAACAGTCCTGCAAAGTACGAAATGCCTCCTGATCGACGTCCAACAACCGTGCGCGGAAAATACGTATTATAGAAGCCAAAGAAAAGACTGTAAAGCGACGCGAAACAGATCGCCGTGTTATTATAGGCGTATGGGTTGAAGGCGCAGGCTGAGCGCTAGGTGTCCGCAATGACTGCCGAGGTCTGGGTCGATGCAGGCAAATTCATGCCGCTGCGGGCAGTCAACATAAGTCGCTGGACGCGCAACCGGCGAAAAGGACACAGAAATGTCGCGCTCGCGCAAAATAATTAACCGTCTCGTCGCATGAGCGACGCGGTATATAAAAAAAGAAACCAAGAGTAATATGGTCATTTGAGCGACAGTCGGAGGGTTCTTTGGAAAGCACGCGCATCGTCATCACCGGCATGGGAATCGTCTGCCCTACCGGCAACAATGTCAGCGAAGCCTGGCAGAATATTGCCAACGGGGTGAACGGCATTGACTTCATCACGCGATATGACCGCAAGTTGACACAGAATCAGCTTGCCGGGGAAGTCAAGAATTTCGACCCGAACGTCATTTTTGGGCGCAAGGAAGCGAGACGCATTGACCGGGTCGCGCAGTTCGCCTTGGAAGCAAGCCGTCAAGCGATGGAAGACAGCGGTTTGAAGGTCGACAAGAACAATATGTACGATGTTGGCTGCGTCGTGGGATCTGGCGTCGGCGGCATCAATTCCTTTGTAGAGGCTCAACAGGCGATCGACTCCAAAGGGCACCGCGGCATCAAGCCGATGGCGATACCCAAGATACTAAGCGACTCCTGTTCGGGCGCCGTTTCACTGTCCTATAACCTACGTGGACCCAATCACTGTATCGTGACCGCCTGCGCCTCGGGAAACAACGCCATCGGCGAAGCGATGCACATTATTCGCCGTGGCGGCGCCAAGGCCATGTTGGCCGGCGCCGCGGAAGCGGCCATCGTTCCGCTTTGTGTGGCCGGATTCAATAATATGACCGCTCTGAGCCGGAATGACGATCCCGAAACCGCGTCGCGGCCCTTTGACCGCAATCGCGACGGCTTTGTGCCCGGCGAAGGCGCCGGCATGCTGGTCCTCGAGGAATTGAGTTTCGCTCTGGAACGAGGCGCTACGATCTACGCGGAACTGCTCGGCTACGGCCATACATCGGATGCTTTTCACATAACCGCTCCGATGGAAACAGGCGAAGGCGCCGCGCGCGCCATCGAAATCGCGCTGAGAGACGCCGACCTCTGCGCTGAGGACATTGACTACATCAACGCTCACGGCACCAGCACACCGCTAAATGACACCGCCGAAACCAATGCCATCAAGCTGGCGCTGGGGGAAGCGGCTTACGGTATTCCGGTCAGTTCCACCAAGTCAATGACCGGGCATCTTCTGGGCGGAGGCGCCGCAATCGAAGCGGTGTTCAGCATCATGGCCATACGCGGGAATTATCTGCCTCCCACCATTCATCTGCATGAGCCAGACCCGGATTGCGACCTCAATTACGTACCCAACCTGGGACGCTCGCGCGAGGTCGGCCACGTCATGTCCAATGCCTTCGGCTTTGGCGGGCACAATGCCGTGCTAATATTTGGCGAATATCGAGAAAATGGCAACGCTTAACACGACTCAAAACCAGGCTGTTGACGCGCCCGCGGGTCCGGTCTTCGCGCATGTTGTCGGCTGGGGCATGGCTCTTCCCGACAAGGTCATGACGAATGAAGAAATCTCGGCCTTCGTAGAAACCAGCGATGAGTGGATTTATGCGCGGACCGGTATCAAGGAGCGCTATATCGCCGGCGAAGGCGAATCCACGGCTACGCTCGCCTATAAGGCGGCGCAACAGGCGCTCGAAGTGGCGGATATCTTGCCGATCGACCTGGATCTCATCGTCGTCGCGACTTCGACGCCGGAGAATATTTTCCCCAGTTCCGCCAGCTTGGTTCAGGATTGGCTGAACGCGCATCACGCCGGGGCTTTCGATTTGAGCGCTGCCTGTTCCGGCTTTGTCTATGCGATGAATATGGCCGCCGATTCGATCCGCGCGGGCAGCATTCAGACGGCGCTTGTGATCGGTTCGGAAACCATGAGCCGAATCCTGGATTGGCAAGATCGCAGCACTTGTATCCTTTTTGGCGACGGCGCCGGCGCCGTTGTTTTGGCGGCCAGCGGGATCGAAGGCGGCGTGAAATCAAGCGTCTTGCGATCCGATGGCGCCGGCAGCGACCTGTTGGCGATTCCCAGCGTGGGCAGCATAGACGCGGCTGAATCGCGAGCGGGCGCCAACGGCAACAAGCTATACAAGATGACCATGGCGGGTGGCGAAGTCTTCCGTTTCGCCACGCGGGTGGTCAACGACAGCATAGAACAAGCCAGCAAAATGGCCGGCATAGGCGTCGAGGATATCGATCTCGTGATCCCGCACCAAGCCAACCTCCGCATTCTGCAAGCCGCCGCTCGCAAGCTCGGTATCGATATCAACAAGTTCATGAGCAATGTCGAGTACTACGGGAATACGTCAGCCGCGTCCATTCCGATCGCCTTATGCGAAGCTATCGAACAGAAGCGCATTCAAGATAAAGACCACATAGCGCTTGTTGGCTTCGGCGGCGGCTTGACCTGGGCCTCTATGATCATTCAGTGGGGCATTCCCAAGCCGAGCGAGCAGCACGGTTCCGTTTTCAACCGGCAACGTCGCAAGGTGCAGTACCGGATGGCGAGGTGGCGTTCCCGCTCGCGACGATTGCGGCGCCGTGTCAAGCGCGGGATTAAGGATTTCCGCGCTTGAGCCTGCGCGCCCGGCAAGGCTTCTCTCGAATGCAAGCATTTCTTAAGATACCGACATACCTGCTTCAAAGCAAGAGGCGCCGGATTCTGATGAGTAGGATGCGCAGGCCAAGACCGCAGCATTGGCCTCCCTTATCTTGGCGGTGTAACCGTGGGCAGCGGTTCTGATATGTAGATGTGTACGAGACAACTTGCCCGCAAGGTCTTGGTGACATCGAAGACCATTAGACGGAACTGATACTCGCCGGGTTCGTAGGCGGCGGGGACAAATTGGCTAAATTCAGCCGCTTCCCGCACTTCGGTGTTTTGATCTTCTATGACTTGGAAGTTGCCAAAGGTGCTGGGTCCCATGATCTCAATCGAGCCAAAAGCGAATTGATCGGTGAATACGGTACCCACCACCGGAATCGGCTGAAAGACGCGCATGCCGTTCCCGGGTATGATCAATTGCGCCTCGGGACTGTCGCAGCCGATTGGCGGAGCCGCCGGTATCAACGTACCTACGGCTGTCGGAGTTGGAACCGGCGTCGGTTGAACCCGGCCTGCGAAGTCATCCGCTCGCGGCAAAGCCACTGGGTCAATTCCCAGATTGCCCGAGGGCGTTGGGGGCAATGGCGTTTCAAATACGCCATCGTCTACCCGCGCAGCCGCCACCAATTCCTGGATCTGACGATCTCGCCACAATTCCGGCACAACGATCAATTCGATGCCGGCGACAATAAGCGCGAGCTCCAGCAAAACGATGACCGCGGTTATCGCGTTCGTCTGCCGATAGCGCGAGAGATCGCGTTCCAGTTCAAAATATGAAGAGCGGTACTCATCGCCCCAGACAAAGTAACGGCGCAGCGCAAAGAGAATGCCCGCGGCAATCAGAAAATAAATGCCCACCGCCACCTGGTCAATAAAGGCAACAATTATAGTCATGTCGGAAAACGCTTGAGAACACCCTGCAGGATTGTGGTCAAGCGCGGGACGATTATCTTGCCCGCTTCCAGGACCTCCTCATGGTTGGTTTCGAATTCGCTATCGACAGTGTCAATCGCGACGTTGGTTACGCCGGAACAGGCCATAACCCGCATGCCGGCGTGGCGCGCCACCAGGACTTCATGCGCCGTCGACATGCCGACCGTATCGGCGCCCAGCGTTCTAAGCATGCGGATTTCGGCGGGAGTCTCGAAGGAAGGACCCGACAGCGCGCAATAAACACCGCTATGCAAGGGGATGGCATGTTCCCGCGCTACCTCGATCGCGAGTTTTCTCAACTCCCGATCATAAGCTTGCGCCAATCCGACAAAGCGTTCGCCCAGCGACTCGTCATTGGGACCCATTAGCGGATTGGCGCCTACCATACCGGGGAAATTAATATGGTCTTCAATCAACATGACATCGCCGACCTCATATGCCGGGTTGATGCCTCCGGCAGCGTTGGTAAGGATCACAGTTCCTATGCCCAACTCCTTCATAACCCTGATCGGAAAGGTAATCTCGCGCATGGTGTAGCCTTCGTAGAAGTGGGCGCGACCTTGCTGAGCCGCAACTGTTTGCCCGGCGAGCCGGCCAATCACCAAATTGCCTTGATGCCCGAATACGGTAGAGGTCGGCCAACCGGGGATGGACGTATATGGAATCACGACGCGATCGAGCAAAGTATCCGCCAGCGAACCCAATCCAGAGCCCAAAACCAGGCCGACATCAGGTTTCTGAGACGTACGTTTGCGGATGACATCAGCGGCGGCGGCAAAATCTTTCTGGCTGTGCATGGGCTTGCTCCCGAGCTTGTTTGGAAGTCCTATGTGTATACGCTTTACAAAAAGCCGCTATCGACGCGCCTTTGCCAATCGCCGAGAGATGGCATTGATCCATCCATTGCCCCCGACAACCCAGCAAACGCTGAGGATGGCACGAGAGCGCGCAGAGGCTTTCGACTCGGTAGTGTATCCTTTTCGGGTGAAATAGATTTAGACAGCCCTCGATAAGAGATCCTTAACCCAAAACCGAACGGCGTTGGCAGGGGCAACTGGGCTGCTGTGTCTACGCGCAGCGATGAGTCACCCTATACTCATTCAGTTTCTACTCGTCGGGCGATCCATCGGAGTACGTTGAAAAACACCCCTCATCCCCCGTCCCCTTCTCCCACAATGGGAGAAGGGGAGACTTGTGACCCGTATTGAGTCCTTTAAGCCCCTCTCCCTTTATGGGAGAGGGGTTTGGGGTGAGGGTCAAGTTAGTATTTCAACAGCGTCCATCGGATCTCCCCTACCGGTTGTCAGGTGATTGTTGTTCTTTGTTTCAACCGAATTCGATACATTACCTTCGACTCAAAACATATTATCACAACTTGCTTATCTCCGATATAATTGAGGACAGTCGCGTGATATGATGGTATGAGGACGGGCATTTGAACGACATACGCAGGCAGTTTCGCGCCGCGCGCAACCTGCTCTTGATCATCTTGCCGATTGGTGTCGCCGGCATCATGATCATCGAAAAACTCCCCTTCGTTGACGCTGCCTGGCTCTTGATCATCACCCTTACGACGATTGGATACGGCGACATAGTCGCCCAGACCGAACTCGGCAAAGTCTTCATCATCTGTCTGGTGCTGGTTGGGCTTGGTTCATTGACGTTTTTCTTGTCCTCGTCGTTTGCGCTCTTGTTCAGCACGGAATCCGTCGCGCGCCGCCGCAGAACAGCGACGGCAAAGAAGATTGCCGAACTCGACAACCAATACATCATTTGCGGCAGCGGCGAAATGGTGGACAAGACCATTGGATACGTCTTGCATAGCGCGCAGATCCGCCGCAAACAGCATCAGGATACGACCTACCGGCCGATTGAACGTTTCTTTGACCGTCTATTCGGCGATGTCAAGCGTGGCAGATTCCTGGGTTTGCGCCGCTTTGTCCACGGTCTGTTCATTTTCTACGTCAACAACTTCATGGCGCATATGACGCTGCTCGACCTTCTGGTCATCGTTACCGAGGATGCGAAGTATGCCGAACACCTGCGCAGCGCGGGCATCCTGGTGGTCGAAGGCGATCCCACGGATGACGATTCTCTGCGCGACGCGGGCATAGCGCGGGCGCAAGCGATCATGATCATGCTCAATCATGATACCGAAGGTTTGCTGACGGTCCTCACCGCTCGAAACCTTAATCCCATGCTCTATGTAACCGCGGCTGTAATCGACGTTGAACTCAAGCTCAAGATGATACGAGCCGGCGCCAATATCGTGATCGCCCCTTACGAGGTAGCGTCGCAATTCTTGAACAGCGCCACATTGAGGCCGGCGGTAAATGACTTCTTCAACAGTGTCCTGTTTGATCAAGAAACGAATCATCAGGTGACGCAACTTGAACTCGGCGACAATTCGCCCTGGATCGGGAAGCGCATCAGCGATCTGAAGTTGCGCGAGCGCTATGGCGCAAGCATCGTCGGCATTCGAACCGTCGACGCCGACTTTGTTCATACGCCCGGAAACGGCCGCGTATTGAACGAAGACGACATCCTGCTCGGTGTCGCGCCCGGTCTGATGATACCGCGATTGCAACGTGAATGCCGTCCCTCCGGACATGATGTTATGCGATTCGCAACCTTCCAAAGGCTGGTAACATCCCGCGCGGTGAAGCGCCTGGACGAAACGCTCAATCTGGATGAAAGCGCCGCGGCTATAGAGTCGATGTCGAAGCATTTTATCATCTGCGGCAACGATCACATTATCGAAACCGCCGCGCGTTTTCTGGATCCATCCCGGCCATTTGTGCTGTTGAGCGATGACCACAGGCTCACGCAAGAATGGCTGGGACGGGGCTTTCGCGTCGTTCAAGGCAACCCCGCCAAAGAAGACGTTCTGAAAAAAGCCGGCATCGAACGCGCGCAAGCGCTCATGATTTCGATCGAAGACAAGGCGGTGGCGGTATTGACCGTGCTGTCCGCGCGCAGCATCAGCAAGTCTTTGCTCATCTCTGTGACCGCCACCACCGATGACATGATTGAAAAACTGCATCGTTCGGGCGCGGATCGCGTCGTCAGCCCATTCCATGTCGCCGCGCAATTCGTATTGCTTTCGACTACCCGCCCGGAAATAGCCGAATTCTTGCAGCACGTCCTGTACAACGAGATTACCGGACTGGAAACCGCCGAATTCTACATGGAAGACGACTCGCCCTGGATCGGGAAAACCATCGGCTCGCTGGGACTGGCCGTGCGCTATCAAGCCGGCGTCATCGGTATTCGCCAGGCCAACAGCACGGCCTTCTTGTATGCGCCGCCAACGACGTACGTTGTGCAGCCGCATGAAGTTCTGATTGTCGTCACGCCGATGCAGTATTTCGACGAAATGCGCGCCGAAGCCGCCGGAGACAAGGACAAACGGCCCGCGACTTTAAGAGTACAGATAGATACTCAGGCAAGCGGAGCCTGGTCACGAGATATGATTCGCGAATTAATCGAACAGCAGGAAGGGGGCTAAGCCGAGGGATCCTTCTGCTGCGTTGGCAGCCTTAGCCGACGCTGCGGCCGCCTCATTTGAGAATCACAAAGGATAGTATCGCTAGCAACTTCAACACAGGCGATATTGTCGCGGTACTCTTCAAACAGGTCGTGAAGACTTCCTTTTCGAGATAATGACAATATATCGGGCCAATAGCGGCGGCCAATCAGGATCGGTTGCCCAAGCGACGCTTGATAGCTCGGCACGAGTAAATCCTCGGCGCCCCGCGCATAGGAGGTCAAAAGCTGATAAATCACTTTGGGCTGCAAGCGTGGGTGATCGCCCGGCACCACGAGAACTGCGGCGATATGAGCCGGCATTGCGCGGAGGCCCGCCTTAAGCGCCGATAAAGCCTCGCCATTCAGATGGAGCAAATCAGGCAGCGCAAGACGATCATGCTCCGTATCGAATGCGCCATTGTCCCCATTTGTCCGCCTGGGAGCGCTCGCTCGCGCTCGGCTGGTTACCACTTTCACGCCCAAGGGTTTGACCGCCGCTCTGACTTCACGCGCCCAACGACCGGCCGCCACACGTATAGGGGCGATTCTCGAGCGTATCAACTGCTCAGTGACATGGGCAAGTATGGTCTTCCCGCCTCCCGCTGGCAAAAACATGCTCGGTGGATGTTTTCCGTTGGACTCCCCGGAAGCGAGGACGATCGCGCCAACCGCGCGCTGTACTTCGTGCACTGGCTCCGCCCCGCGCACAGAGCCTATCGCCACGGCTTGAATTCGCGGGTTCTGCAGGCTCAGTCGCGCAATCATGCGCGCGCGTCCGCGCAAGTATCCGCGTTCCGGCGTTCTGTTCAAGAAAAGCACCACGCGGGCCTGGTCCGGCACGTTTTTCAATCCAAGGTCTTCATCGCGCAGCACTTGCGCGAGCCAGGGCGATTTGACCGGACTGTTCTGAACGAATCCGTATTGATCAACCATCGCCGCTGGATTGTATATGTGCGCATCGTCCAGCGGCTTGCCCAGCGCCGTCAATGATGCGATTGGAATAACAAGCGATGTCTCGGGAGGAATCCACGGTTCATTTTCAAAGGGCGCCTTGAAGGGCATGCCGTCCGACCGGTCCGCCTCTACCAGCAAAACATCGGAATCGACAGAGTCCAGCAACTCCCGCGCCCAATCCTCCCGGGGCCCGCTCACGACTCCCTTTTGCCAGGTTGACTTGTCATAGAGAAAGACAAACTGGTATTCGCCCAGAGCCTGAGATATCGCCTCCGCCCCGCTATCGTAGCGCATGGCATGGGGATAGAGACTCAACTGTTCAGCCGGAATCTCCGTTGTCGCCGTTGCAAGCACTCGCCAGCCGGACTCCGCCAACTCGTAACCGAAGCCGACCAACAACGAGGTCTTGCCACCCGCGCCGACAAAAGCAGCCACGTCGCCCCGCGAGATATCAAATGCCTGAGACAGTCTCATGAAATCTCCAGATCACGCTCGGCGCCAAGGGCAAGGGTCGTCATAAGCCTTCAGGACGCGCCGAGAAGCGTGATTCCTGAGTATCATAACACGAAACCAGCCTGCTTCGCTTGCGAATCCTTATGAAGTAACGCATTGAAGTCGGTTGGAATAAAGAACCGCAACCGCCTGACAATCGGTAGGCGCGAGCCCTGTGTGGGGCGTTTTTTGTCCTCAAATGCTGGGAAGATGCCTTCATTTGGCCCCCATTTTTGGTAACAGTATAGATACAGTATGTATACGTGGTGGGGGTGGGGGGATTCACCACAGAGGCGCAGAGAGCACAGAGATATTTTTTCACCACAGGGCGCGTAGACACTGACCGCCGGCCGCTCAAAGACTTAGATGGAACCGATCCCATGCTGGCGCAATGCCGCCACTACTTTCTGCGCGGTAAAGGGTTGAGAATCCACCCAAACGCCGGTTGCGTCATAGATGGCCGCGGCGATGGCGGGCGCAAGCGGCAGGAAGGGCATCTCCGCCATGCCGCGCGCGCCCCAGGGACCGATCGGATCGGGATGCTCCAGAACGACCGACTTCACGAGGGGCGGCACGTCCAAGGCTGTGGGGATGAGATAGGTTGACAAAAACGGGTTCAAGACCTTGCCTTCGCGCGAGACGAGATATTCCATCAAGGCGTAGCCCTGCGCTTGAACAATGGCGCCTTCAATCTGGCCCTCCAATTGTTGAGGATTGATGACCTTGCCGACGTCATTGGCGCAGACCACTTCCAGCAGCTGCACCTGGCCGGTTTCGATATCGACCTCGATCTCGACCGCTTCGGCGACATAGCCATAGGCGAAGTTAGGATCGCATTCCCCGGTCTCGGGATCGAAGGGCGTGGTCGGCGGCGGATGGTACATGTACTCGCCCTTTGCGGGCCGTTCTTCGTCATGCCATTTCCGCAGGGCAATTTCAGCCGCGCCACGAATGGCATTGCCCGACATAAACGACAGTCGCGATGCCGACGCGCTGCCGGATGAACCCGAAGTCGCCGTGTCCGAAGCGACAATCCGCACTTTGTCAAAGGGAACGCCGACCGCGTCCGCCGCCATCTGACTGAGCGCGGTATGAGCGCCTTGCCCGACATCGGCGCCCGCGTGATAGAGCGTCACCGACTCAATCTCGCCCTCGCCCTGAAGCTCGAGGCCCGCCCAGCAGTGCTCGGGGAAACCGAAGCTGAATCCAACGTTCTTGAATCCACCGGCAATGCCCCGGCCGCGCCGCTTGCTGCTGTCGGCGGGCTGACTTGCTTTTCGCAACTGCCAGCCCTTGTCTCGCCGCCGCCACCAAGACTCTTTCCCGCAAGCCTCGAAGACTTGCGGCATTGTCACGCCCGCAGGGAATGGCGTCCCCACCGAGCCAATGCTACCCTCTCTGATCGTGTTCTTCATGCGGATCTCAAGCGGATCCATGTTCAGAGCGGCAGCCAGCCGGTTCATCTGCCCTTCCGCCGCCAACAAAGCCTGGGGCGCGCCAAAGCCGCGAAAAGCGCCTGAGGGGATGTTATTGGTGTAGACGGTATAGGTATCAACATGGACGTTGGGTATCTCGTAAGGTCCGGTTACAGTAAGCTGCGCGTTGCCCAGCACCTTGTTGGACGTATAGTTGTAGGCGCCGGCGTCTCCAATCACCGTAGCCGAAGCCGCGGTCAACACGCCATCGTTGGTAGCTCCCCATTTCGCCCTGACTTTTATCGGATGACGCTTGTGATGATATAGGATCGACTCTTCGCGATTCCACTGTATCTTGACGGGCCGGCGCAGTTTCCAAGCCGCCAGCGCCAGTATGATCTGGACGGTCATATCCTCTCTTCCGCCAAAGGCGCCGCCAATGGCGGGATAAATCACGCGCACCTGATCCGGCGCCAAGTCAAGGGCATGATAGATCTGTTCCTGATCTTCATGGGTCCATTGACCGGCAACGACCACAGTCACCCGGTCCTCTTCGTCGATGTAGGAAAGTCCCGCCTCCGGTTGCAGATAGGCGTGTTCTTGCCAGGTGGTCTCGTATTCCGCCTCGACCACGACATCGGCCCGCGCCCAGCCGGATGCCATGTCCCCCCTGCGGATGCGATACCGCGTCACCAGATTGCCAGGACTTTCCGGATGCAACTGCGGCGCGCTTTTCTCCATAGCCGCTTCCGGATCAAAAACGGCGGGCAAGTCTTCGTATGTGACATTGATCAGGTCAAGCGCTTGGCGAGCGATCGCGTCGGTTTCGGCAACAACCGTCGCTACCATGTCCATGTAACAGCGGACGACGTCGGTCCCGGGTTTGTCGCTGCCCGGTCCACAAAGCACGGGCTGGTCTTTGATGACCAAGCCATATTCGTTGACGGGCAGGTCTTGGCTTGTGAATACGCGCAGGACGCCGGGGAGCGCTTCGGCTCGGCCCGCGTCAACGCGCAATACCCGGGCATGGGCGCGCTCACTGAATTTAACGCGCATCCACAACTGCCCTTCGATATCTATATCGCCGGGATAGCGGGTCTCCCCGGTGACCTTGCCCCGGGCGTCAATGCGTTTGACCGACTGGTTGATTACGGCGCTTGGTTCTGCGGACAACTGTCTAACCCCTGTACTATGCTTCGCGGCGAATGGAACGAATCTAGAACGACGGCAAAGCCTCGAATGTCGTTTCGATCAATTTCTCTGTCTCGTTATAAAAAATCCGTCTTAATATGGCGATGGCTGCGGCATAAGTCGGTTCAACGCCGCCAAAGCTGAGACTGCCGGCGCCGAGATTCTGGCCGTCGTTGGTCGGTTTGTCCGAGGCGTAATGCAAGAATCCAATATCGAACTTGACCGAATGCAGGTTGACAATCTCGTTCATGGGATGCCGTTGCGGGCGGAAGGCTTCGAAGACCGCGGAAAGGTAGGGACCGCCTTCCATCTCGATATCGGTATAGCCCTCTTTGTAAAAGACGCTCATATAGTGGGGATTCTGCAAGAAGGTACCCAAGACCGTGACCGCTTTCTGATTGTCGAGGATATTGCCATGGTGCATATAGGAGCGGACGTGACGGGCGGTAAAGCAATTGCGGAAAAGATAGGTATTCTGCGAATGTTCATCGTGGATCACGTTGGGGATCATCATATCGCCGATGCGCCCATTCAGCGTGGCCGACTTGCCCATGACGTAGACGCCATCCAGGCGCCCGACACCCTCGGATATGCGGCTTAGCAATTCGTAAGAGGCCATGCCCAGGGGATAGTCGATATTGATGATGATGGCGTTGCTGTGGCGCAGCGGCTCGAGGTCATCGACGCGCCCCAGACGAGGATCAAACCAGCGCGCTTCCAGCTTGCCCAGTTCGATCACCTGGGTCTCTATTTCGAAACCTTGCCGACTGGGAACACGGTGGATGCCCAGCCGATTCTCTTCCTCTTGCAATATTCGCTTGGCTTCGCTGCCTCGCTCGGAGAGATACTGGCGCAAGACAAAATACAGAAAATTGTCCATGCTCTTGTGGTAGCTCTGCTTGATGTCCTCGTACTCGGTCAACAAGGACTTCTCTTGAAATTTTTCGATGTAACCGATCAGGCTTTCTTCGTAACGCCTGGCGAAGCCGGCCAACAGGTTAATCAAGGAATGGGTATTGCTGGATACGAAGTAGACCGGTCTTTCATCGAGTTCTATACCAACAAGCGACAGCTCTTCGCGCAAATGATTCCACCACGAGGCGGTGGCGCGCCGATAGTCCGCCAGCGAACCTGATATCAGTCGCAAGCTCATGCTTTTGCGTTCGCGGCTCATTTGCAGCAAGTTGTTGACAAAATCGTCCTTCCACAGCAAGTGCAGCCGGCGCAAATCACTGACCGCCATGTACAAGCCTTCGGCCAATAGCGCAAAGTCGGCGGGAGCCAACGTTTTGTCGTCCGCATGCGCCAAGAGCAGTTCTCGCAATTCTTGCTTTTGCAGCAAGACATGAAGCTTGTTCCATTCGATTTGAAAAGCCGTCAAAATCGGTACCAGGTCATCAATGTCGGAGCGGCTAATGATATAAACCGTCATGGTATGCCCGCCATTGAAGTGCGTTCGACGACGGCGGCCCGGCGCATAGACTTGCTGCCAACTCGCGATGTTTTTGTAACCGGCCGCCACAAAGGCGCGATCCATCTGCCCGATCAGCACCTCTTCGACTTGGACAATGCAGGGTGGCAAGCGCAAGGCGCTATACATCAAAGCAGAAACATCGGGCGCCGGTTCGCTGGCGTACTCGTGCAAGGAAGACCGCATGGCGATATGGCTCTCGACCAAGGTCTCAATTTTGATCGCGTCGCTGGAGCGCAACAAGGAGTAATAGGTGCGCATATAGAGTTCAATTTCTTCGCTGCCGGTCTTTGGAACCCGTCTGTCCATGAGCTAGTCTTCGACCTGTCTCATCTTCGCTTTGCTGGCTTCTTCAAAGGCTTTGACGATCTTGTAATAGCCGGTGCAACGGCAGAGGTTGCCGCTAATGCTGTAATTGATCTGATCCCTGCTGGGCTCATCAATCTCCTCAAGCAATTTTGCGCCCGCCATCAAAAAGCCCGGCGTGCAGTAGCCGCATTGGACCGCCGCTTCTTCAATGAAGGCGCTTTGAATCGGGTGCAGCGCTCCCGATTTCGCCAGTCCCTCGACGGTCACGATCTCGGCGCCGTGCGCTCTTGGCGCGTGCACCATACAGGACATGACGGCAACATCATCAAGGAAAACGGTACAGGCGCCACATTCGCCTTCGGCGCAACCTTCCTTGGCGCCCGGCAGTTTGACGTCATCGCGCAGCCAGTGCAGAAGCGACTTCTGCTGCCCGCTGCGGACAAGGACCGATTCTTGGTTGATGGTGCTTTCTATCGGGGTGTCCGGCAGATGCGTGAATTGCGCAGGCAAAGCTGTTTTCACCCTGGCTTCGTCTTTGCCCCATAGCATGGGCGGATCGCTGGGCAAGCCCGTGTCAAGGGAGTCACGCGCCAATTGCCGCAGGGCGCGGGCCACCAGAATCTTAACCATCTCGCCCCGGTATTCGGCGCTGCCGCGGACGTCGTCAATGGGCTTGGCGGTTTCGGCGGCCAGGCGGCCAGCCTCCGCGATGTTTTCTGGCGTCAAGCGCTTGCCGACCAGGAATTCCTCGGCCGCCGGCGCGCGAACGATGGTGGGAGCCACGCTACCCAGCGCTATGCGTGCGCGGGAGACTGCCCCATCGTCCGCAAAGGACAGGACGACCGCCGCATCAACCACAGATATCGCCTGAGCCCGACGCAAGCCCAGCTTCAAGAAAAGGCCGCGCTGATTGTCATTCAGCGCCGGAAATGAAATAGCGCTCAGCATTTCATTGGGTTGCAAAATCGTTTGGCGGAAGCCAGTGTAGAAGTCTTCCAGGGCAACCGAGCGTTCGCCAGCCAGCGACGACAGCCTCACTTCGGCGCCCAGGGCGATCAAGGGCGTGATGGTGTCGTTGGCGGGCGAAGCGGTGATGAGATTGCCGGCGACAGTCGCGCGATTGCGTATCTGCGGGGCGCCGACTTCCCAGGAGGCCTGCGCCAGCGGCAGACCACGCTCCCGTATCAGCGCGCTGCCCACCACATGATTATGCGTTGCCAATGGTCCCAAGCGGATCATGCCGTCGCGCAAGCAAATCTCCTCCAGTCCCTTGACCCGCGTGATATCAATCAGGACCCCGAGTTGCGGATGCTGCCCGCGCTCCATCTCGATGATCAGGTCGGTGCCGCCGGCGACAATTCGCGCCTCCTGCCGGTGCTGATCGAGCAGAGCGAGCGCTTCCTCGACCCTGCTGACGCAATGATATGCCTGCCACATAGCGGCGCTGCCTCCCTTTGGTACAAGCTGGTATCGGCTCAAGATTCCGATTGTGGTTCCAACTCCAATACCGTAAATGGATTGATGTTCAAGACGCAGGTGGACCGGAACTGCGTTCGCACGACTTTTCGTCGATCCCAGGTATGTACATGGCCGTGCAACATATAGCGCGGCCGATACCATTTCAAGAAATTGATGAAACTGTCGAATCCACGGTGCGCGAAGTCCCTGCCATCGTGGATATTGCGCGCCGGCGAATGGGTGACAAAGAGATCGACGCCGCGGCTGCCAATCACGCGATTCCAGAGTATTTTGGCGCCGAGGCGCGCGACCATCCCGTGCATTTGCATTTGAGTATATTGGATTTCACCGGCATTATAGCGTATCGAGCCCTCCAATCCAGCCAAGGTCAAGCCTTTGTATTCAACGACCTTCCCGTGCAAATCGATACCGCCGGGCGGGTCATCCTTGTAGATCTCGTCGTGATTGCCGCGCACGTAAAACATCGGTACGCTGATGATGGTGCTGATGAAATCAAGATAACCCGGCGGCATATCGCCGCAACTCACGATTAAGTCAATATCGCTATATTGGCGACGTAGATTGACCGCGCTATGCAACTGAGGCGCTTCTATGTCGCTGACACAGAGAATCTTCACGGCCCGGTCTCAAAAAGCTAAATCGCCAGCTATTTATCCGGCAGGCTCGAACTCTAGCCGGAATAGCCGCTGGCGAAGGTATCGATCATAAGGCGCACATCCTCGCCCAAGGGATAAAGAATAGGACAGGTAGCGCCAGCGGAAATGTACTCTCGCACCTTGGCTTTGACCTCCGCGGGCGTGCCCGAAGCCGTGATCATTTGAACGACGTCATCCGGCACCAGTTTCATGGCCTCGAGGATTTGTTCCTCAGTGGCGGGCCAGGTCAAGACCTGCCCGATTTCCTCAAGCAAATCCTGGCTGACGCCGCTGGCTTTCATGATGTGCGGCTGTTGGCCCAGGTATTGCGTTACCAGCTTGCGAGCGGCGTCAAGCGCTTTCTGGCGATCGTTATCCACCGAGCAAACGACCAACTGGGGGCGATCGACATCGTAAACGGTTTTGCCCGCCTTGCGCGCGCCGATTTCCAGTTGAGACAAAGCCGACTCGTTATACTTGGGCGAAACGAGATAATTCAGAACGACGCCGTCGGCGATCTCGCCAGTGAGCGCCATCATTTTGGGCCCGGTCGCGCCAACGTAGATGGGCACATTGCGCGGCTCCTTGCGCCCGTGCACGACATCAAGTTCGACATCATCCAACTGCACGAATTCGCCCTGAAAGCTGACCCGTTCGCGATTCAGCAGACGCCGTACAACGGTCACAACTTCGCGCATAGCCAGCAGGTTCTTGCGGCGCTCGATGCCTACTTTTGCGGCTAGCGGATCCCACCAGGCGCCGATGCCGCAATAAATGCGATCCTGCGCCAGATCATCCAGGGTCAAGAAGGTGGCGGCAATAACCGCCGCATTGCGCGTCCAGTTATTGATGACCCCGGAGCCGATTTTGATGCGCGAGGTCACGGCGGCGAAGGCGGCCATCGGCACAATCGCGTCTCGCACCAGCCGGCTTTCCGCCTGCCACACCGCTTCAAAGCCGGCTTCTTCCGCATATTTGACGTATTCCATCGCGTCCCGCAATGAATGCGCGTCTTGCAAATAAAGCGCTACTCGATCAGTCATCTTTCAACTCCAGACCCTATAGATAATCACCAGTTTGCCGCATTATCAACATAAATGAAGCTCATACACAAATCAACCGTCTTGGTCCGATCGACGCTTGTCGCTAGGCGAGCGCCGACCTAGACGCGCGCATTCCTTCCCAGGCCTCACTCCAGCGTTTCCATTCCGCCGCTGCAAGCAAAGGAAAAATCCGGCAAATGCCCGAAACTGCCTTCCGACCGAATTCGCCGGTATAGATCGAGGTCTTCCGGGACATCAATATCCGAAGCCAAACGGTCGGAGTGATAAGTCATGACCTCGATGCCGGCGCGTTCGGCGCTGGCGATATGCCGCTGATAACTGCCCGGACCGTAGTCAAACTGAATCAAGCCGGGCGGCCGCACCAGCAAGGCGTTCGTGCCGTCGCCGTTATGGTCGGTGGCAATAACAATCGAAGGGTTCTTGGCCAATGCGATCAGCGCTTGAATATCATCAGCATGCACAAAGGCAGATCGGCCGGCAGAATCAATACCGCGTCGACCCGCCAACTCTTGACGATCATCGTGGCGCGCATCAGCGCCGGATTGAGATCCGAGATCGCGCTTTCCTGAATGGTCTTCGCGCCCATTTCGCGGGCGATTGCCAAAGCCTTGGTATCGCGCGAGATGACCAATACGCCGGAGACCTCCGGCACAGTCGTGACCACCGAGAGCACGTGCCGAAACATCGCCCCCGCCAGTTCGTAGCGTTGTTCGGAAGACAATACCGCGGATAGCCGGCTCTTGGCGTATTTCAAAGGTTTGACCGGCACGATCGCCCAGAGACTCATGCTCCCCAACTTTCTATCCAATTGAGCGTCGCTTGCGCCAGCGCTCTTTTGTCAGCTTCAGTTTTCATCAGGGTGTTCACTTGTATGGTTCGCAGATCGCCACGCCCCAAGGGCTCGTTCTGGATGTCATTCACAAATCCGTTGATGATTCCAGTATAAAACTTGGCGATATTTGCCGCAGTCGCTTCCTGTCCCAGTTCCGACATGATTTTGGCCGTGGGTCCCTTCACAGCAGCGCCTCCTATGATAGGCGTAACCGCTACTATGGGTACGTCAAGACTGGTCAGCAAGTCGCGCATGCCCTTCACAGCCAGGATCGGCGCCAGCGACAACCAGGGATTCGACGGCGCGATCAAGACAATATCCGCCGCGCTCAAAGCCGACCGAACCTGGGATGTCAGGCTTGACCTCTCGCAGCCGGCGTGTCGGATCGATTTAAGCGCCGGTTGCCAGCGATGTTTAACGAAGTATTCCTGGAAATCCAATTCGCCATATTCGACTGTCTCGATCTTAGTCGGAATTTCGTCATCGCTCATGGGCAGCAAAGCCGCAGCCACACCCAGCGATTTGGACAAGCGCTCGGTCGCCTCTGTGAGCGATCGTCCGCAACGCAAGAGCCGGCTGCGCTGCAAATGCGTAGCCAGATCCTTGTCTCCCAGTCGAAACCAGGTATCGACGCCGTAGAAGCTGTTCAATGTCTCGAGCGCAACGACGCTGTCACCCTTCAAGCCCCAGCCCAAATCCGGATTGACCAGGCCGGCCAGCGTATACATCACGGTATCAAGATCGGGACAGATCTTCAAACCCAGATGCCAGAAATCGTCGCCGGTATTCACGACAAAGCTCAGTCGACGCGCCGGCAGGATCTGAGCCAGACCGAGAGCCAATTTTGCCCCGCCAACCCCGCCCACCAGGACGACGATATCCTTGTCTAGCGCCACAATACCCTCGTTTCCCAGTTTTCCCGGCCGCGCGTCCTTTCTCCCGCGGGGTAGCCGACTGTGATCATTCCCTGCGCTTGCCAATCAGGGGGCAGGTCGAGCGCAGCGCCGACAAGATCGGGACAGAACAGCGGGGCGCAGATCCAGCAAGCGCCCAAGCCAAGACTGCTGGCCATCAGCAGGATATTTTGCCCGGCCATGGCTGTGCTCTGGATCGCCATGGTGCGTTCGGAAGCGCTGCGTCTTTCATCGGGATAGGCATCCATGTCTGATACGGTCATACAAAGCAAGATCAATAAGGGCGCGGTACTTATCCGCTCGAAGGACCGGCCGACGTCTTTTTCGATAACCGGCTCTGGCAAGCCGTCCGCTTCCAAGTCAGCGCGCAGCTTGGCCCCCATGGCGCGCGCAAGACCTTCTTTCTGCGCTTTTTCGCTGACGATGACGAAGCGCCAGGGCTGCCTGTTATGCGCCGACGGCGCCCAGATCGCCGCCTCCAGCAACTGCTCCAAGATACCGTCGGGGATCGGCCGCCGTTGATAGCGCCGCAGGGAGCGCCGCGCGCGCAAGAATTTTAAGAGGTCTTGCGGATGAATTTCCACGAATCTTTTCTGACTATCGATACAAATCATTTTCCGGGGAGCGATTCAAGTCGGAGGCCGAGCCCTGCGGCGCCGTGACATCGATCCCGCGGATGACTATGGCAGGATAACCCTCGTCAGCCTCTCCGCAAAGCAAATGCGCCGCCGAAGCCACCAGGTCCGCATAAGCTTGCTGCGTCACTTCCAGCTTTCGGCCATATAGATCCGTCCTGCCTCGCAGATCCTTAACCGCTGCGATTCCCGCGACGCCGATCGCTACCCCGACATTGCCGACGCGAAAGGGGCGGCCGTGCGTGTCGCTGATGATCACCGCGATATCGACATCAAGCTCGTCTCGTAGGGCATCCCGCAAAGCCGCGGCGGAAGCGTCGGGATCCAGCGGAAGCAAAAGCGCAGTATCGTCGCCACTTTCGATATTCGATTGATCCAGCCCCGAATTGGCGGAAACGAAGCCCAAGCGATGCTGCGTCACCAGCACGCCGCGGCGCTTCCGCGAGACCATCACCGCCTCTTGCAGGACCAGCTCGACCAGTCGCGGATCTTTGTCCGTTTCGGCTGCCAGCGCAACCGCTGCCGGCGAAACGGATACCTCCGCCAAAGATAATTGACGTCCTTCGGCTTTGGAAACAATCTTCGATGAGATGACCAGAACATCTCCGTCCGCCAATGACAAGCCCGCAACACGAGATTTGTCCAATATGAGCGACACAATGTCGTCGCCGGGTTGGATCAGAGGAATATCGGGAATCGCGAAAGCGGAAAAAGCGGGAACCGGGCGCACTGTCATGTATCCAAGCCGGTGATGCGGATCCCCGCGCCTTTGACCTTGTAGCGCTTGTTGATGTGCAAGAGCAGGGGCGTCAGCGACTCCACCGCCACGGCGTTCTTGAGCGCGCCGGCGTCAATGCCGCGCATGCCGGCTGCTTCCGCCAATTTGATGACAGCCGCCTTGGCATCCGAGTCGTCGGCGCAAACCAGCACGTCGCAATCGACCGGCCGATCCAACTGCACAAGTTTGACCGCGCTGACATTTTGAAAAGCCGCTACCACAGTGGCTTCGTCGCCAAGTATGGCCTGCGCTTCCAATGCCGCCGCTCGGCCAGCCGGCAGATTAACCGCCATGATTTCCGGCGGCTGCAAGGGCACTGTGAGATCAACGACTATCTTGCCGCGACACGGGTCCCGAAGGCTTTCCAAAGTGGGCTTGTGGGCAGAATAAGGCACGCTAAGAACGATCAAGTCGGCCGCGGCGGCCGCTGCGGCATTTGACATCCCGCAGAGCAAGTCCTGACCCATTTCTGCGTTCATTTCGGCCGAGCGCCCAATTGCTTTTTCGGGCGAGCGCGACCCGATGATCACGCGATAGCCGCTTCGCGCCCAGCGCATGGCCAGTCCCGCGCCTTCCTTTCCGGTACCTCCCAGGATCGCCAGCGTCGTCTGAGTTTCATTCCTGTCTGACATGACGTGTCTTTCTCTCATTTAATAGACCATCTCGCAAGCTCAGTAAATCCAAGTTAGTCATGTAAATCTGAGCACTATGTCCCGAAAAATGGCGTATTCGCCACAGAGAGCGCAGAGGGAATGGACTAAAGGGCTATCCGCTCTTTCTCTCAGAAAACGTATCTTGAAGTTGATCAACAATCCTTTTTTGTTTCATGAGTTGAGCGATATGTATTTTTGCTTTGTCATTTTTCTCTGTGCCCTCAGTAGAACCAAGTAAGTCATGCAAAAAAATAAGCCACGTGTAGGGGCGACATATCATGTCGCCCGTCGATGCGATGGCGCGGTTTCGGGCGACCAGGTTGGTCGCCCCTACGGGATTCGATTATTTTGTAGTTTTCTATATTTCATCAA
>DAOULD010000082.1:0-4528 GCA_034420635.1 Anaerolineae bacterium
TTACGGGGCGCCGTGACCAGCGCCGCGCTCGCGCTGACGATTGATGTGCTGCTGCATCACAAGCAGCCCGAAGAGACCTACACGCCCTAAGCCGAAAAAGCGCGCCCGTTGGACGCGAACCCGACATCCGCTAAGATATTCATATCAGCGTCGCTATCAAGGAGTGAACGCAGCGTGCTCTCCGCGCGTCTTTGGCGAACCATTGCCGAAGTCGATATCCACGATCCCATTTTCCGGCGAGCCAGTCAGAATCATAAACCGGCGGCTCGCACGATGCCGCGCGCGAAGATGCCATGGCAGCTCTGGCTGGCTTCGCCGATTGCGCTGGCGCTGATGCTTGTGCTGGCGCCACAGTTGCTTTTGCTGGCGCTGGTCGTGCCCATCGGCATGATCACGCTCGTTGTCGCGGCGCCTCTGTTTCTGCCCGCCCTCATTTGGCTGGCCGGCGCTTATCACACCGGCGACATCATCAGCGGCATCTATCGCGAGAAACAGCAATTCACCTACGATCTCCTCTGCGCCTCGACGCAAGGCAAGCTCAAAGCCAGTTGGTCATTCGCCAACGGACTGCTTCATCGCGGCGGCGCCTTTCTTCCGCTGCGTTGGGGCGTTCGCGCTTCTCTGCGGCTCGGCATGGCGGCGCTCGCCGGATTAACGCTATTGACGCTGCTCTTCGCGCTCGCCGACGCCGCCAGTTTCGGCATTGAGCAACTTCGCCTGCTCTCCCTGCCGCTGCTGTTCATGGCGCTGTACTACACCAATATGACGCAGACCTTTGCGCTCGACCACATCATCGGCTTGCTGGCCAGCGGCTTCGACTGGGCGAAACGCGATGCCGTGCTGGTCGGTCTGATAGTGTATGTCGCGCTGAGTTCGCTGCCCGTGCTTGGCGCCGGGCTGGGTTACGTCCTATTCCGCTGGCTGGTCTTCGAGCCGCATACGGCGGCGCTGCTGGCGGCTGAGGCGGGCGCGCTGCTGCTGATTATCGGCGCGCGCGAGTTGGTGATTGTGGCGCTGTGGCGGGGGTTGAAGCGGCGGATGGGTGGCAGGCGGGAGTCGCGCAGTCTTGCGCCTTCGGCGATTATGGCGACAATTAAGCAGCGAGATGATGGGGTCGTTGAAGTTGGGGCAAAAGCATGAGCGCGATTAGAGACTATCTCGGCGAAATACAAAATGAATTCAATACCGGTATCGCTGGCGAGCATGCCTACCGCCCGGCTTTGAAGAAGCTGCTGGAATCTTTTGACGCGGGACTGAACGCTGTCAACGATCCAGCCCGCACCGAAATCGGGATGCCCGATTTTGTCGTCTTGCGTCAATCCGGTAATGTGCCGATTGGCATTGTTGAGGCGAAAGATATCGGCAATCAGTTGAACCGCACCGAGAAAACGCAGCAGCTTAAGCGTTACATGAAGCAGGGCAATCTGATCCTGACGAACTACCTGGAATTCCGCTGGTATGTCGATGGCGAGAAGCGGGAAACCGTGTGTATCGCCAAAGTAGCGAATGGCAATATCGTTCGCATGCAGGCGAACTACCGCAATTTGGACGATATGCTGCGGCGATTCGCCCAGCAAAGCACAAAATCGGTCAAGAGCGCCCAGGCGCTGGCGGAACGGCTGGCGGACAGCGCGCAACTTATCGCCCATTTCATCGTGAAAGACCTAAAGAGCGACAATCCCAGCGCCAACCTCGCTAATCAGATGCAGGCTTTCCAGAAGACTTTGCTGCCCGGTTTAGACGAAACCAAGTTTGCCGATATGTTCGCGCAGACACTGGTATACGGCTTGTTCGCGGCGCGTATGAACCACGCTGGCAACCCCGCGCAGTTCAGCCTGGGCGGAGCGGCGCAAGAGATTCCCCAAACCAACCCCTTCTTGCGCAGGCTCTTTTATTACAACAGTTTCGATTTGGGCAGCCGTTTGACCTGGCTGGTAGAGGGCGTTGTCGAGATACTTCGCCACACGGATATAGACAGCATCCTCGACCACTTTGGCAAGCGAACGCAGCAGACCGACCCGGTCGTGCATTTCTACGAGACCTTCCTGCGTGCCTATGACCCGAAACTGCGTGAACAGCGCGGTGTGTATTACACGCCCGAACCCGTCGTCAAATACATCGTTCGCAGCGTCGATCATATCCTCAAAACACGCTTTAGTCGCCCCGACGGTCTCGCCGACAAGGACACGCTCATACTTGACCCGGCCGCCGGCACAGGCACTTTTCTCTATTATGTGATTGAGCAAATCAAAGAGCGCTTTGAAGGGCAGAAGGGAATGTGGAAGGACTATGTCGAAGAGCGTCTGCTGCCGCGCATTTTCGGCTTTGAATTGCTGATGGCGCCTTACACCATCGCTCACATGAATCTTGGATTGCAGCTCAAGGAAGCCGGTTACGAATTCAAAGAGGATGAACGTCTAGGCATCTATTTAACCAACGCGCTGGAGGAGGGCATCGAACAAGGCTACGAGACGCCATTTGGCGGCTTCCTGATTGACGAAGCGAACGCGGCGACTGCGATTAAGCGCGACAAGCCAATTATGGTGGTGCTGGGCAATCCGCCTTACAGCGGACACAGCGCTAATCGCAGTCAATACGTAGTGAACGTGGCTGCTCCGCAAAAGCCGTCTGGCGTAGGCACGGCAACACGAGCCGAGGCAGGCTATTCCGCTTCTTCTCCCGGCGCAAAATCCTCCAAAACTGTGAAGCGCGTCGTGAAAACCTTCATCGGCGAACTGCTTGATGACTACAAGAAAGTAAACGGCCAGCCGCTTGGCGAAAAAAATCCCAAATGGTTGCAAGATGATTACGTCAAGTTCATTCGGTTCGGTCAGTGGCGAGTTGAGCGAAATGGAGGAGGTGTATTGGCACTCATTACAAATCACGGATTCCTGGACAACCCGACATTTCGAGGAATGCGCCAGCAACTCTTACAAGCCTTCACAGACATTTATATCGTAAATCTGCATGGAAACACGACAAAACAGGAAGTGACTCCCGAAGGCAACAAAGACGAAAATGTATTTGACATTCGTACTGGCGTAGCAATCAGTATTTTCGTCAAAGACTCTAGCAAAGATATGGAATTTGCAAATGTGAACTACATGGACGTCTGGGGGAAACGTACCGAAAAATATGTATGGCTTAACGAGAACTATCTCACGACCACTTCATGGATCCCGATCACGGCTGACGCCCCCGGGTATCTGTTTATTCCAATAGATGCGGGAAGAAAAGAAGAATATGAACGTAATTCTTCGTTTCCGTATGTTACGCTTCAAAGTGATGTCGGCCTAGTCACTGCACGGGACAAGCTAACAATTCACGATAATGCAAAATCAGCTTGGGAAACCGTCACAGAATTCTCTCAAATGGATACCGAATCTGCGAGGAACCACTACCAATTGGGTCGCGACGTGCGCGATTGGAAAATCTACCTGGCACAATCAGATATTAAAGCAAGCGGTCCAGACAGGAAACTCATATCACAACTAATGTATCGACCGTTCGACCGTCGCTTCACATATTACACTGGCAAGACAAAAGGGTTAATCTGCATGCCACGCAGGTATATAATGAGCCATATTCATTCCAAGAGCGAGCCTAGAGACAATATAGGTTTGGTCATTGGTAGAGCAGGCCAAGCAGCCGACTTGAACAAGTGGAACATTGTTTACTGCACTGATAGCTTGCTGGACTTTAACATATTCAGACGCGGTGGTGGGACACTTTTTCCGACATATCTCTACCCTGGTGAACAACAGGAATTACTGGATGCGGACAGCTTTCCCCTCAGCGACAAGGGCCGCCGCCCCAACCTGAGCAAAGCCTTCGTCGCCGAGATGGAAGCCAAGCTCGGTCTGCGCTTCCAAACCGAAGGCAGCGCCTTCGCCAATGGCGACTCCCCCGACTGGTTCGGTCCCGAAGATGTCTTCTATTACGCATACGCCATCTTCCACAGCCTCACCTATCGCGAGCGCTACGCTGAGTTTCTGAAAACCGAGTTTCCCCGCTTGCCGCTGACTTCGAATGTAAGCCTCTTTGGGACGCTGGTCAAACTCGGCGCTGAGTTAGTTAGCCTGCATTTGATGAAGTCGCCTAAGTTGAATGACTACATGACCACCTTCGACAAAGACGGTGATGATGAGGTGGCGCGGGGCCACCCGAAGTACACGCCAAAGGGCGGGCAGGTGCACATCAACAAGACGCAGTTTTTCGGCGGCGTCCCGCAAGAAATCTGGGACTTCCATATCGGCGGCTATCAAGTGCTGCACAAGTGGCTGAAAGATCGACGCGGGCGCAAGCTGTCGCTAGACGACAAGGAACATTATCAGAAAATCGTGGTGGCGCTATCCGAGACGATCCGCATCATGACCGCGATTGACGCCGCCATCCCGCAGTTTCCGCTTGAATAGCCGCTCATAACTCTCCCGCGTATCCACATCCACCAGCACACCCCCATCCGCCACATCCACCAGCCGCAAGCGCGAACCCGCCAGCGCCTCCCGCGGCCTCGCCCCCGCCGGCA
>DAOULD010000083.1:0-9015 GCA_034420635.1 Anaerolineae bacterium
AATCAGTTATGTGGCATTGGGCGTGCCGATTCAACTCTGCCTGGCGCTGCTTATCGCCTTGATGTTGAACGAAATCCGCTTCATGAGCACGTTGTATCGCATCCTGTTTTTCTTGCCCTTTGTGACTTCGACGATCGCCATCGCCTGGGTATTCCGCATGCTGTATCAGCCGCGCTTTGGTTTGTTCAATGTGGTCTTGCAGATGCTATCTTTGCCGCAGCAGCCCTTCCTGAGAAGTCCGCAGCAGGCCTTGCCGTCGGTGCTTGCCTTGGTGATATGGCAGGGAATGGGCTTCGCGGTGATTATTTTTCTGGCTGGGCTCAAGCAGATACCGCGTACTTATTACGAGGCGGCTGAGGTTGATGGGGCGAGCCGCTGGCACACGTTCCGCTATATTACTTTCCCGCTCTTGAATCCGAGCATCGTTTATCTGCTGGTATTGCAGACGATTTCATTTTTGCGCATGTTCGCGCCGGTGGTGGCGATGACGGAGCAGGGCAGCGGCGGTCCTCTCAATTCGACGACGACGGTGGTGCTGCGCGTCTATCGCGAGGCGTTTCAGAGCTTCAATATGGGCTATGCGTCTTCGCTTACCGTCGTGCTGTTCGCCATGATTCTGGGCGTCACCATCATTCAACTCTCGATCACATCGCGGCGCATCAATTGAGGTGAGCGGAATGGAATCCATCACGCCGTCAAACATATTCAAGGATCAGGGTCGCGTCAGGTCTGTCGGTAAAGCCGGCGATAGTTGGACGCACAAGTTCTTTTCCTACCTGGTGTTGACGCTGATCGCCTTCACGATGATCGTGCCTTTCATGTGGATGCTATCGACATCGCTTAAGCCGGAGAAAGAGATTCTGCGGCGCAATATATTCCCGATCGAGCCGACAATGGACAATTACGCGGAAGTCGTCAACGAGACCGATCTGCCGCTTTGGTACAAGAATTCCTTCATTGTCGCTGTTATCAGCACGATTAGCGTGGCCTTCTTCGATGCGCTGGCCGGATTCGTCTTCGCCAAGTATGAGTTTCCCGGCAAGCGTCCCATTTTCATCTTGTTTCTAACGTCGCTGATGGTGCCGACGGAGATGCTGCTCATCCCCTGGTTCATCATGTCGTCCAATCCACCGATCGGACCGACCTGGGTCGATACTTATTGGGGCATCGCTTTTCCTGGCGTCATTACCGCGGCCGGCATCTTTTTGATGCGGCAGTTCATGCAAGGCGTTCCGGACGAATTGCTCGACGCGGGCCGGATTGACGGCGTGAGCGAATTTGGACTGTTTTGGCGGGTAGCGGTGCCGCTGAGCTTGCCAGCCATCGGCGCGCTGTGCATTTTCAACTTCCTGGGCAATTGGAACGCCTTCATCTGGCCATTGATCGCGACATCGCGATCGGAGATGTTCACGCTGCCGGTGGGCATCCAACAGTTTTCATCAGAAGCCGACACGCCCTGGAACCTTATTATGACCGGGGCGTCGCTTTCGGTGGTGCCGCTGCTGATTGTGGTTGTCATCTTTCAGCGTTACATCATTGAAGGCATCGCCTTGACCGGGCTGAAAGGCTAGCAATTGTCGAAGGCGTCGAGGAGTTTTCCGCATCCGCTCTACGAAAAATTGGTTCTCAAGCCCGCGTATCAAGAGGCAAGAAAATATTATTATGAACCCATGATGGCGGCCAATTTCGCCCACGCTGTCATGCTGTACCGCTGCGATGTGATATCGCTGGAAAACGCGCAGGCTTTGCTCGCCGCCTTGCAGCAAGTGGAAGACAGTGGCATTGACCAGGTCCTTTATCGTTCCGGCGTGGAAGATCTGTTCTTCGCGATAGAGGGCCAGTTGATCAAATCTGCCGGCAGCGCTTTCGGCGGCAACTTGCAGTTGGCGCGCAGCCGCAATGACCTGGGTTATGCTTTGACGCGCCTGGCATCCCGTTCTTTGATCCTGGAGACATTCGAACAGCTACAAGCCTTCAGAGACGGCATGCGGCGATTCGCATGCGAGCACCTGGAAACGCTCATGCCGGGTTATACGCATACGCAGCCGGCGCAGCCGACGACTATGGCGCATTACATTGCCGGGATGCTGTCCCTGCTGGAGAGAGACAGCGAGCGGTTGCGGTTCGCGCACGAGACTAATAACCAGAGTCCACTGGGCGCCGCCGCGCTAACTGGAACGGGGTTCCCCATCGATAGAGCGCTCAGCGCCAGGCTCCTGGGATTCGACAGCGTACAGCTCAGCACCTATGCCAGCATCGGCGCATCGGACAATCTGACCGACGTGGCCAATGCTCTGTCTTCACTGGGAGTCAATCTGTCACGGTTCACGCATGATATGCTTTTCTGGGCGACGCAAGAAAGCGGGGCTATTCGCATTGACGACAGCTTCATTCAGATCAGTTCGATCATGCCGCAGAAACGGAATCCGGTTGTTCTCGAGCATTTGCGGGCGCGGATCAGCCGTATGATGGCGCAAGCCAGCGGCATTATCACGCAGTGTCATAACATCCCGTTTGGCGATACGCAGGATATTGAAGATCCGATCAATCCACTGCTCTTTGGCTCACTGGAATCCGCCACCGAGATCTTGCAACTCTACGGGGCGGTCATTGATATGGTGCAGGTGAACGTTGAGCATTTGCAAGGGCGCGCGATCGCGGGGTTCAGCACTGTGACCGAATTGGCGGATACCCTGGTCAGGCAGTGCAAGCTGCCCTTCCGCGAGGCGCACGGCATCATATCTGCGCTGGTGAGTCACTCGATGGAAGAGGATCTGGCGCCACATGATCTGACAGTCAGCTTACTGCGTGAGATAGCCAAAGGCGAATTCGACCTGGATATCGAACTATCGGAAGCGATGCTAAAGGGGGCGCTTGATCCACGCGCTTTCGTCGAGGCGCGCAGCTTGCCCGGCGGCGCCGCGCCAAGGGCAACGTCGCGGGTTCTTGAGCAACAGGGACTTGACATAAAGCAAGACGCGCAGTGGCTGGCTGCCACGAGGGAGAAGATCGCCGACGCGCAAGCGTTTCTCAGAAGCGAGATCGACGATATTTTGGGGTAGTCGGCGGAATCAAAGCAAAATTAGCCACAGAGGCGCAGAGGATTTTAACCACCGAGGACACCGAGAACACCGAGATTTTTTTCACCACAGGTCGCGTGGACACTGACCACCGGCGCAGAGGGCACAGAGAGGGCTTTTTCGGGCGACCAGATTGGTTACCCGTACAGATTTCGACGTGAACTTGCCCTGCCCTCTAACCTTCCAAGGTCAATAGGTAGGCGACGATGTCGAAGATCTCGAGGTTGGTATAGATCTCCGACCAGTTGTCGGGCATGAGCTCCGGGTCATAGTCTTCGACGACAATTTCCCTGGGATTCACAATCGAGTTGTAGATGTATTCGGCGGCGCTTTGCCCTTCGACGCGGGTCAAGGCGCGGCTCTTGATATTGAGCAAGCCCGGACCTAGCAATTTTTCCTCGCTGGTCTGGCTATGGCAATTGGCGCAGGAATAACCGGTTCCAGCCGTTTCCTGGAAAGTCTCGAATAGAATGGCGCCCTTCTGCGGATCGCGCATGGAGACCATGCGATCAAGCGGGGACAAGACCTCGGTGGCTGTCGGTTCCGGCGTCAAGGTCGGTTCTGGCGTGTTGGTGGCGGTGGGCTGGGGCGTGGATGTCTCGGTCGGCGGTATCGGCGTATCGGTGGGCGGACTTGTGGCCTCAACAGTCGGCGGGGCTTCGTCTTGTCCAGCTGCCCGGGTTTCCGTCGCCGTTGGCGCTTGCCAGACGGGCGCCGCGACGGTTCCGCATCCAGCCAGGAGAATGCCCAAGAGGATCCAGATCGTCGACTGGAGAATCGACATCGGCTTTGCGGTTGTTATGCGCGGCATTCTGGTCATCCTTGTCGTCCAATTCAATTTGAGAAATTCGTCACAAATGGCTGACAAGCAACATTATCGCAAATGGTCAGCTGATATTGTAGGGGAAGGATGGAGGGATTGAGCATCGAGGACGCCGAGGATTTTAACCACCGAGAACACCGAGGGGCGAGCCACCGGCTCGCCCATACACCTTTTCGATTATTCTGTCAATTTCTTTCATGCGGCGGTAATGCAAGGCCAAGGGAAGGTTTTGCATGCACGTTTTTCCACACCCCCAGACCGTAACAAATTATTAATCCGATAGATGTATGCTAAACTACTCTTAAGCCTGAAGACAAGTATTCGACTAGATTGAAGGATTTGGAAGAAAAGGAGTTGAGTCATGAACAAGCGGGCAATGCGGGTCTTGTCGATTTTTCTATTATTGCTTGCGCTGCCGGTTAGCGCGCAAGAGTTCGAAGAAGCGCCGGGTCCGGGATTGGGCGGCATCATCATTGACGCCAGCACCGCGGGCGACCCGGCGACATTCAATCCGCTGATCGGCGGCGATAGCGCATCCAGCGCTGTATATGGCTGGCTGTATCCAGCCATCATCGGCGTCAGCCCCTATACGGGCCTGGAAGAGCCGAATCTTGACGGCGCTATGGCAGCAGGTTGGGAATACGATGAGACCGGAACCGTACTGACCATCTATCTTCGTCAGGACATCGCCTGGAACGATGGCAGGCCGATCACATCCGCGGACTACATGTGGGCGGTTGAAGCGACGCGCAGCGGGCAAATCGACAGTCCGCGCGCCGGCATCTTCCAGACAATGGCGGATGGCACGCCGGCAGGCGGCAAGATCGTCAGCATTGAAGCCCCGGATGACTACACGGTGGTCGTGACTTTTTCCGAAGCCGACTGCATTTCCTTCAGCGACGTCAATGACATCACGCCAGTGCCGGCGCATGTATTCTCCGAGCTATACGGCGACAATTACGCCGCGATGATGGAGGATCCGCGTCGGATCCCGACAGTGTCCTTCGGTCCTTTCAAAGACGTCGAATTCGCTTCGGGCGAGCGCATCAGCTTAATCGCCGATCAGGCTTATCCCGATGCCATCCTCGGTTATGTCAGCCCGGCCGAAGTGGTAACCTTGCAAGTCGCCGACGAGAATATCGCGACCGAGCGCTTCATCGCTGGCGAATTCACGATTATCGGCGTGCCATCCATCCGTCAAGAAGACTTCCGGACCGACCCGGAGTTGTTGGAATTCCCGCGTTACGAATTCACGGGCAACGGCTTCACATTCTTCGGCATGAATCATGCCAATCCGGAGAATCCGCAGCCCGGCTTTGATGAAGAGGGCAATCTGATTCCGCAAGAGCCGCATCCGGTTTTGGGCGACCGGCTAGTGCGCCAGGCGATTTCGCACGCCGTTGATATGGATGCGCTGATCGAGGGCATCCGCGAAGGCAACGGGTTCAAGGTCGCTACCCACACCATCCCGACATCCTGGGTCTACAATCCTGAGCTGCAATATGAATACAACCCGGAATTGGCGATGGAGAAACTGAGTCAAGCCGGCTGGATTGACCACGACGATGATCCAGACACTCCGCGCATTTGCCAGGATTGCCTCTTCGCGCGCGAGGTTGACGAGGCCTTCAACGGCAGCGATCTCACGCTCGATTTGCACGTGCCGGCCGGCTCCGATATCGGCGAACAGATGGGCCTGTTTTTCCAGGCGGAGATGAACAAGGTCGGCTTTAATGCCATCTTCGAGACGATTGACTGGGGAAGCGCCTTCCTGCCGGAACTGACGGGCCAGACCTTCGACATGAATATGTTGGGCTGGAGCCTAGGCTTGCCAGTGGATCCCGATGTCGCGTCCTTCTACTATCCGGAAGTAGACGTGCCCGGCTCCGGCTTCAATTTCGGTTCGTATTACAACGCTGAACTGATCGAACTGAACGATCAAGCCCGTGTCGTGCCTGGCTGCGATGTGGAAGCGCGGGCCGAGATCTACGCGAGAGTGCAGGAAATCCTATTCGAGGACATGCCGTATTTCTACATGTACGTTTCCGAATCGATGACCGCTACCCAGCCGGGACTTGGCAATTGGCATCCGACGCCGATCTCGCGCACGTACTCGCTCGATGCCTGGATAGCGCCGGAAGTGACACAGCCCTAAGAAAGCCAATCGTTGAAGCATCGGAGAGCCGAAGCTCTCCGATGCTTCGTCGGTCGCAAGCGCCGGTATTCTACCCCACCCCCCGGGCCCCTCCCCGAAGCATCAGGGAGGGGAGCGTCGCTCCTTCCGAAATGACGACTTTGCAACTGCACTCATCCCTTTTGCTGAGGTCTCGAGCGCGAATAATCCGCGAGCAGGTATTAATCTGCTAATATCGAACAAGCCTTACAGGTAGCCAAGTATGCAACGGTACATCATCCGTCGCCTCCTACAAGCCATACCCACGTTTTTTGGCATTACGCTCATCGTCTATTTCATTATGCTGCTGGCGCCCGGCGATCCGGTCGCCTTGATGACTTTTGATCCCAGCATCAGGCAGGACGAGCGCGACCGCCTCGCTATCAAGCTCGGGGTCAACGATCCCTTTCATATTCAATATTTGCGCTGGCTGATCGGCGATGACTGGATGCTGGTTGACAGCAATGCCGATGGCGAGGTCGATTCCTGGGGCGACAACTACGGCATCTTGCGCGGCGATTTCGGCAGCTCATTCAAGTTTCGCGGATCGAACCCGCTCAAGTTGATCGGCGAGCGGCTGGGCGCGACCATCGAATTGAATATCGCCGTCGTTTTGATTGGCGTGATTAGCGGGCTGCTTATCGGCGTGCTGGCTGCGGTGCGGCGCGGACGCGCCTTCGACAAGTTGTCAAGGATCTTCGCGGTATTGGGGGATTCTGTGCCGGCTTTCTGGTTTGCCCTGTTGGCGATCATGCTGATGGGCCTGGTGCTGCCGCGGGCATTGGAACCGTATGGCATCGGGAACGGCAGCCCCTTTTTGCCGATGGGGGGGCGCTGCCCGCCGGTGCGCGGGGGCTGCCCGCCAATCTACGCGCGTTTGCATTACATGATCTTGCCGGTGCTGGTCAGCTCCCTGGGTCCCATCGCCGGTTGGTCGCGCTTCATGCGAGCCTCGATGCTGGAAACAATTAATAGCGACTATATCCGCACCGCCCAGGCCAAGGGCTTGACCAGCCGCGGGGTGTGGATACGGCACGGGCTGCGCAACGCGATCATTCCGCTGATGGTGTTTTTGGGTCCGCTGATATTTGGGTTGATCGGCGGCTCAGTCATAATCGAGCGCATATTTTCCTGGCCCGGGATCGGTCTGCTGTTATTCGATTCCGTTGTCAGTCGCGACTATCCCGTCGTTATGACCTCGGTCGTCATCGGATCCGTATTGGCGATTCTGGGTTACATCGCGGCAGACATTCTTTACGCCCTGTCCGACCCTCGCGTTCGTTTCTCAGGATCGAGACCATGACCGAAGACCAGTCCGCAGTCAAGATAGCAAAACTGAAGCGCCGTCATGACGACGAGTTTAGTCCATCGCTGAACCTGTACAAGAAAGCGTTTCGGCGTATTCGTCGCGACCGCCCTACTCTGCTGGCAATGGCGGTACTTGCCGTCTTTGCCCTGTTAACAGTTTGCGCTCCTTTCCTCAGCGAGACCGTTTTTCAAGTCGACCAAGTGACACAGGCGGTGCGCAGCAAGTACCTGCCGCTATTTTCCCAAGGTCATGTGTTGGGAACCGACGAGCTGGGGCGGGACCACCTCAGCAGGTTGCTCTACGGCGGGCGGATTTCGCTGGGAATCGGCGTTGCCGCCGCCGCATTGTCGCTGGGCATTGGCATCGTGGTCGGCGTGTTTGCCGGCTTCTACGGCGGACGCGCGGACGATCTCATCAACTGGTTCATGCTCACGCTCAACAACATACCGGGGCTCTTCCTCTTGATCTTGATTACTGAGATGCTGTCACCTAGCCCTTTGACGCTGGTGCTGATCTTCGGCGTTTTGGGCTGGACGGGCACAACGCGGCTGGTTCGCGCGGAGACTTATTCCATCAAGGAACGCGAATACATTATTGCAGCCCGCGCCATGGGCGCGTCCAACTGGCGCATTATGTTCAGCCATATCGTACCCAATATCTTTTCGCTGCTGATCATCACCTTGTCGCAGGCGATCGGCGGGTTGATTTTAGCCGAGTCTTCGCTCAGTTTTCTGGGATTCGGCGTGCAGCCGCCGACGCCGACCTGGGGCAATATGTTGAGCGGCGGCTTGGAATACGCGCGCAAGGCGCCACATCTGGTATATTTGCCGGGGCTGCTGATCACCACTACGGTGTTTTGCCTGTACTTGATCGGCGACGGCCTGCGCGACGCATTTGATCCGAAGATCGCCGATTGAGATTTCGACGCAATCGCACTAGATCTTTTTAACCACCGAGGGCACCGAGAAAACCCCTTTTCGCGAAAGTAACGGGCTAAATTCTTTTTCTGAAACGAGATTCCATGACAGAAAAAGGGGCTATTTCTTTGATTTTTCGTAGCAGTTTCGTCTGGTAACAAACTTTAACTCTGTGTCCTCGGCGCCTCTGTAGTGAAAAATAATTTGATGCGATTGCTCTGCGTATATGATTGCGCTATAGACAAGCGGGCTGGGTCATGATAGGATGTCCGATTGTTCAACGAGACGCTCGGGCGAGCAAGACGCTTTGAAAGGAGCAGCGGGAACTAAGGTCCCTCGAATTGACTTATGGCAACTCATAAATCCGCAATGAAGCGTATCAGACAAAACGAAAAACGCCGCTTGCACAACCGTACCTATCGCAACCGGGCTCGCACGCTGGTCAAGCAGGCGCGCGAAGCGATTGAAAGCGGCGACCTGGAAGAAGCGCGTAAAGCAACCAGAGTGGCCGTCCGCGATCTGGATAAACTGGCGAGCCGCGGCGTCGTCCACAAACGCAATGCCTCCCGCCGCAAGAGCCGATTGATGAAACAGTTGGCGAAACTCGAATCGTAGGGTTCGCATTCGCCCAGCGTGTATTGAATCATTCAGCGACATAAACAAGCGGGGCTGTCTTCGTTTACAGTAAATGTCCGGCGCCGCGTTCCGCTCAT
>DAOULD010000084.1:0-13388 GCA_034420635.1 Anaerolineae bacterium
GGATTTGACGAGGTTGAAGTCGCCGTCGTGTCGATCGAGCAGGTTGAGCGCCTCGATTTTTGTATCGAGCGTGTAGCTTGCCAGCATGGTGGGTCTCCTTTTTTTGCTTGCGACAGAGGGATTATAGCACAAGTGTTCTGGGAAAGAAGGCTGAATGTTCGCGTTTTGATTTTTTATTCACCGCAGAGGCGCAGAGGTTTTTTTCACCACAGGTCGCGTAGGGCGCGTAGACACAGCCCTTTGACACTGACCTACAACACGGAGGAGACCGAGTGGCGAGTCTGGGGTCGCCCCGGCGGTTGTGCCTATGTTGAGGATTGGGTCGTCGAATGGGGTCATATTTGGTGCGGGTATCCGGCTGTTGCGGGGCGGGAAGCGGGAGTCTCGCGAGACGCCCCTACACTTTGCTGGATTTATGTGATATTCGACGTATATTGATTTTGACGCGATGCTTTGGGAAGAACCATGCCGACATATGATGTGGTGACATTTGGCGAGACGATGATGCGCTTGACGCCGCCTGGCTATTTGCGCATTGAGCAGACGACTTCCTTCGACATTTGGGTTGGCGGGACAGAATCCAACACGGCGATTGGCTTGGCGCGTCTGGGTATGGACGCGGCCTGGTTCTCGCGCTTGCCGGCGTCGCCAATGGGGCGCTATGTTAGCAATCGCGTTCAGCAGTACGGCGTCGACGTCAGCCATATCGTCTGGGCTGAGGACGCGCGGCTGGGCATATTTTTCCACGAGAAATCAGAAGCGCCGCGCGCCAGCCGCATCATCTATGATCGAAAAGATTCCGCTATCAGCCGCGTCCAGCCAGCGGATTTGCCAGAGGATTTGTTCCTGGCTGATATGAGTCGACTCTTTCATGTCACCGGGATAACGCTGGCGATCAGCGATTCCGCCAGGAGGACCGCGCTGGAAGCCATGCGGCGCGCGAAGGACGTTGGCTGGCAAGTTAGCTTCGATACGAATTATCGCAGCACTTTGTGGTCGGGCGAGCGGGCGGCGGCGGATTGTGACGAAGCGATGGCGCTGGCGGACATCGTCTTTTGTCCCTTTGGGGATTACCAGGCGCTTTATGGCGACTCGGCGGCGGAGGATGCGCTAGCCGCCCTGGCTGCGAAATATCCCGAGACGCTCATCATCATGACCCTGGGCAAAGATGGCGCGGGGGCGATTAGTCCGGATGGGGAAGGCTTTCGCCAATCGGCCATCCTGGCGGGGGAAGTCGGACGCATAGGCGGCGGGGACGCCTTCGCCGCCGGCTTTCTTTACGCCTGGCTGAGCTTTGCGGACCTCCCGCTGGCGCTAAAATGGGGCGTCGCCATGTCCTCTCACAAATACACAATCCCGGGCGATCTCCCCTTGGTCGACTACGAAGAAGTGGCCTCCCTGGTAGCTGGATCAAGCGGGGGCGGTCTCATCCGCTAGCGAATCGGAAAGGAATTTCGTTGCCGGGCGCTTTCACTTTCACAGGGCGTCATTGTCGCTAGCGGCAGCGCGCCGTCTTACCTATAATTCTGGAATCCCTTTCCTATTCGTCGGTTTACACTGTATATGAGCAAGCCGAAAGACAGTGGTCATCCCTTTGTTCGCTTATTGAACTACGCTTCGGCATACAAGCGACGAGTGGCTTTTGCCACGACCTACTCCGCGCTGGGCAAGATTTTTGACATCATGCCGCCGGTCTTGATCGGGGTGGCGGTCGATATCGTCGTGCAGAGGCAGGACTCGCTGTTGGGCCGGCTGGGCGTGGCCGACCTGACGCATCAATTGTTAATACTGGGTTTCATCACGCTGATCGTCTGGATTCTTGAATCTCTGTTTGAATACATTCAGCGGGTTCACTGGCGCAATTTGGCGCAGTCAATGCAACATGACCTGCGCGTCGACGCTTACGACCATGTACAGCACCTGGAACTGGCTTATTTTGAAGACCAAAGTACGGGCGGGTTGATGGCGGTGCTGAATGACGACATCAATCAGTTGGAGCGCTTCCTGGATATCGGCGCCAGCGACGTGGTGCAGATCGTCACCACCGTTGTCGTGATTGGCGGCATCTTCTTCCTGGTCGCGCCCAGCATCGCCTGGATGGCAGCGATTCCCATACCCTTCATCATATGGGGTTCAATGCGCTTCCAGCGCTTGCTCGCGCCGCGCTACAGCGAAGTCCGCGAACAAGTCAGCATGATCAACCACCACTTGTCCAATAGTCTTAGCGGCATCGCCACCATCAAGAGCTTTACGGCAGAGGATTACGAAGCCGAGCGCCTGCGCGTCGAAAGCAAGGAGTATGTCGAACGCAACCGGCGCGCCATCCGTCTGAGTTCGGCCTTTACGCCTTTGATACGGATGGTGATCGTGACCGGATTCATCGCCATTACCATTGCCGGCGGCCAATTGGCTCTCAACGGCGCCCTGGATGTGGGCGCCTTCAGCGTGCTGGTATTCATGACGCAGCGCTTGCTTTGGCCATTGACCAAGCTGGGCGAGACTTTTGATCTTTACCAGCGAGCCATGGCATCGACCAAACGCATCCTGGATTTGCTGGGCATCAAGCGCAAGATCAACGATGGCGACATGGCGTTGCCGATAGCGGCAATCCGCGGCGATATGCGCCTTGACGACGTGTCATTCTCCTACGGTGACGGACGCGAAATCATAAAGGGCTTGACCCTGGACTTCCCGGCTGGCGATACCGTGGCGATCGTCGGCGCGACCGGCGCCGGCAAGAGCAGCGTAATCAAGTTGCTGCTGCGCTATTATGACGTGACATCGGGACGCGTTCTGCTTGACGGCTACGATCTGCGCGAGTTGAAGCAGGCGGATATTCGCAATGCCATCGGCTTGGTCAGCCAGGACGTCTTTCTCTTTCACGGCACGGTGCGCGAGAATATCGCCTATGGATGCCAAGATCTGCCTGAGCATCTCATTGTTGAGGCTGCCAAGATCGCCGAGGCGCACCAATTCATATGTGAACTGCCGCAAGGATACGACACAGTCGTCGGGGAGCGCGGGCAGAAACTTTCCGGGGGACAGCGACAACGCTTGTCCATCGCCCGGGCTGTATTGACGGATCCGCCAATACTGGTGCTCGACGAAGCCACTTCTTCAGTCGACAACGAGACCGAAGCCGCAATTCAGCGTTCGCTGGAACGAATCGCTGTCGGCCGCACCACGATCGTCATCGCGCATCGTCTGTCCACCATTCGCAACGCCGACATGATCTATGTCTTGCAAAACGGCCAACTGAGAGAAAGCGGGGGGCACGAAGCCCTGGTGCATTTCAATGGTCTTTACGCGACGCTGTGGCGCGTGCAAACCGGAGAACGGATGCTGGCTCAAGCCGGCGACTAGCGCACCTGTGACAGCAAGCGGTCAACTACGTCCATGTTGCGAACGGCGTCGCTGGGCGGGAAGCGCGGGGGGCGTCCCGCGAGCAGGGCGTCAGCGAAGTCTTCGACCATCAATTGATAGTGATCAACCGGCGCGATGACATGCTCCGTCAATTGATCGCCCTGCCAATGTTGAACGATGGTATCCTTTTCCTTGTCCGGCGTGAAACTCGATCCTACGACAATCGAGCCGGTTGCGCCCTGGAGCCGGTAGCTTTGCTGGCGATGGGCGCGCAAGCCGCAGTCGAAGTGTCCAATCACGCCCGAGGGAAACTTCAAGGCGGCGGCAAGAATCTCGTCGACGCCTGTCCTGGGACCGATGTTGCCAACTGCGGTCGCCGTTTCCGGTTCTTCCCCCGTTATGAAGCGCATCAAATTGACGCAGTAGCAGCCCACATCCATCAAGCCGCCGCCAGCCAGCGCCTTGCTCAGACGGATATTAGCCTCATCACTGATATAAAATGTGAAGCTGCTGTTGATGATTTTCAGATCGCCGATGCCACCCTCAGCCAGGATGGATTTGACCTTGGCGTGCTGGGGATGAAAGCGATACATGAAAGCTTCCGCCAGCAAAACGTCCTGATCTTCAAAAGCGTCGACTATTGTCTGCGCTTCCGCCGCGTCGCTGGCGAAGGGTTTTTCGCAGAGCGTGGCTTTGCCGGCTCGCGCGCATTTGATGCTCCACTCGGCGTGCATGCTATTTGGCAGCGGATTGTAGATGGCGTCAACCGCGTCGCTTTCGATCAGCTCTTCGTAGCTGCCATAGACGATCGGGATGCTTTGTTCGGCGGCGAATTCCCGCGCGCGTTCCAGCGATCGACTGGCGACTGCCGCGACGACGCCGTTGCGCGACTCATGGATAGCCGGGATGACCTTCCGGCCGATATTGGCGGTGCTTAAGATACCCCAGCGGACTTGGTCGGGCATAAGGCGCTCTCCTTATTTGATCTCATAACCACATAGCGACGATTTTATCCAGTTTGCCGTTTTCTTTCAAAGCGGCCAGGGCGCCGTCGACAAGCCTCCAGGCGTCTCGGTTGTCGCGGCGCGCCGCAATCGCGTAATGATCGCGACTCAGGTACGTTTCCGCGGTACTCCAGTCAGGGAATCGCCTCTGGTAAAGCCGCAGCGTGATCGCGTCTACGATGGCGGCATCGGCGTGTTCGAGGCGCAGGGAATCCAGCGCATGCGTCGGCAGTTCGTAGGGCAGGCGCGTTACGGGTCCATTTTTGTCTTCCAGCACCCGCAGTTCTGCGTCAGCCCGGCCCCCAAACTCGTAGGCGACCTTTAGTCCGGCCAGCCCCGCAAGCGACGCGATGGGTTCGTCGACTGGCGTGACCAGCAGAAGTCCGTTGTCGAAATAATGCCGGGTATAGCGGACATCGTCCATGCGCGCCTCTTCAACGCGCAAAGCCGAAATCAGTATGTCCACCTCTCCGCTGATCAAGGCGTCGTACAAGCCGTAATAGCCGATGTTGAGGAATCGAATCGGCAGATCAATGGTTCGGGCGATGGCTTTGGCGAGATCGATATCCAGTCCGTGGACCGCCTGACCGTCGTCGCTGGCAAAGGGCGGGACGCTCGCATCGACGCCGACGACAATGATACCACGGGGAAAGGCTTTGGCTTTGTCGGCCGGGCGCTCTGTCAATGAAGCAAAGAGAAACAGCAAACTGCTCGAGATGACCAGCAAGCCAAGCGACAGCGCCAGACGCACCCGCTTGCTCATGACTCCTCCGGCGGCGGCAGCCACTGGGTGGCCCCCCGTTCCCAGCCGCGGGCGTAGTCCTGGATGGCATAATAGATGGGCTTCAGGTCGAATTCCGGACTAACGAGCGTGAAGTTGTCCGGATAGCCATTCAGGGGCGCGGGATAACGAAATGCCCAAATGCAGAGTTGCTGCACCCAGTTCCAATTGGCCTCCGCGAATTCAAAAGCTTTTATCGTATACTGCAATCGCTGCGACGGCCGGACAGCGCCGCTCCAGCGCGGATGGTCATTCCAGCCGCTCTCGGTGATGAAAACGGGCTTTGCGCCGTCGTCGGCTTCCTGCATGATTTGCCGGAGGAATTCCAGACGGCGGAAGTTAATTCGGTCGGCGTCAGGCTCGGCGTGGGCCGGTTCGGTTGATCCATAGCTGTGAACCGCCAAAGCGTCAAAATATGGGGCGGCGCCGCTGCTGTACATCTGGCGCAGGTACAAGTTTTCGTTGAGCCCGGCCGGGCTGCCCTGGATTTCGTTCGTGGGCGCCAGCGCGCCCGCCAACACGAGAGCCTGCGGATTCGCGCTCTTGATCGCCCGGTAACTCAATTCCAGCAATCGGACATAGGCGGCTGGATCGACCGGTCGATAACCCCACTCGAAGCTAAGATTGGGTTCGTTCCAAATGATAAAATGCCGGATTTCATCTATGTAGCGGGTCGCCAACTGCGAGGCGTATTCGGCGAAATCGCCGAAAGATTCCTCCGGCAAGTAATTGAGCGTTGTGGCGCGGCCGTCGCTAGCAGCCGGGCGCGCCCAGTCGGGCACCAGCCCCAGCCTCGCGATGATACGCAGGCCCTGGTTCGTCGCGTGGCGGACGATGATATCCGCTTGCGTCCAGTTGTACTTATCGTCGCGGGGCTCAAAGTATGCCCAGGGGAAGAACTGTACGATCGTGGTCGCGCCCATCTCTCTCACCAGTTCCAGCGAGCGCTTGATCTTCCGCTCGTGCACTTCGTTTTCCAACAAGGTATGAACACAGACTTGCGGCTTGGTCGTCTGGACGATCCGCGCTTCCCCTAGCTCAACATAGTCAACCGGGGACCAGTAGGTTGAAAGAGCAATGTAGACAGCAGTCAGTAGCAGCAGCCAGCCTGGTCGGGGCGGCAACATGAAGGAGCGGCGCGATTTTTGTTTGAATGAGTTGAGCATCCGCTACACGATATGTGACATAAGTTATGCGATAAGGTACAATGGCGCATGTCCGTTCGCGGCACGTTGCAGTGGCAATCCGGAGTTTTGCGCGACGGCCGAACAGACATATTGTAGTGGCTGATGTTTGTGTGAGGATAGGTAGATTTGCCGCAGCGCGTTATCGCCATGTGGTCCGGACCACGTAATATCTCTACCGCCTTGATGCGCTCCTGGGCGAGCAGAAGCGATACTACGGTGATCGACGAGCCGTTCTACGCGCATTATTTGCAATTCACAGGCTACGATCACCCTGGCGCCGATGAGATCATTGCGGCATACGAGACGGACTGGCGCCGAGTGATTGACGGATTGCTCCCGGATGAATCGAGCGCTGAAAAGATCGTCTATCAAAAACATATGACGCAACATATGCTCGAGCATATCGACCGCTCCTGGATTGCCCAGGTTTCCAACTGTTTCTTGATAAGGGATCCGCGCCGGATGCTATTGTCCTTTTCAAAGGTGATTCCTGACCCGCGTCTCGATCAGTTGGGGCTGGTCCAGCAAGTGGAGATTTTCCAACATGTGCGCAGGGTTACGGGGGCTGTGCCGCCGGTAATCTCATCGCGCGGCGTTTTGTCCGATCCGGAGGGCTCGTTGCGGAGGTTATGCGCGCTGCTTGATCTGCCCTTTGAAAGCGCGATGCTCAGTTGGAAGGCGGGCAGGCACGATAGTGATGGACTCTGGGCAAGGCATTGGTATGCGAGCGTGGAAAAGTCAACCGGATTCGCGCCCTACGTGCCGGATGACAGTCCGCTGCCGCAACATTTGCGCGGCTTGCTCGACGAATGCCAAGGGCTTTACGAGCAGATGGCAGAACATTGCATAAACTAAGGTAAGGCATGAAACAAGCATTCAATCCCAAGAACAAGAACTTGCTCATCAATATCAATGGAGAACTCTATCATCGTGATGTGGCAGGCATCAGCCCTTTTGACTCGGCGGTGCAAGGCGGCGATGCCGTTTGGGAAGGCTTGCGACTTTATCAGGGCAGGATCTTTAAATTGATCCCTCACCTCGACAGACTGCGCGCCTCGGCTCAGGCGATGGCATTTGCCGAGATCCCCAGCCACGAGGCGATCATCAAGGAGATAAGCAAGACATTATATGCCAATGAAATGAGGGATGGCGTTCATATTCGCTTGACCTTGACCCGCGGCGTCAAATACACTAGCGGGATGGATACACGGCTCAACAACCAAGGACCGACTTTGATCGTTCTCGCCGAGCACAAACCGCCGGTATACGACAAGAGCGGCATTCGCTTAATCACCTCCGGCATTCGGCGCATACCGCCGGATTGCGTCGATCAGAACATCCACTCCTGCAATCTGATAAACTCGATCCTGGCCAAAATACAGGCCAATGCGGCCGGCGTCGACGACGCCTTGATGCTCGACTATCACGGTTACGTGGCGGAGACAAATGCAACCCACGTATTCATTGTCGACGACGGCTTTGTCCTGACGTCGGATACGGGTTCGTGCCCGGAAGGCATCACTCGGGCGACGGTGCTGGAGATTTGCGAAAACAAGGGCATTCCCTATGCGATTAAAGACATATCGCTGTCTGAAGTCTACCGAGCCGATGAAATGTTTTGCACCGGAACAATGGGGGAATTGGCGCCGGTGGTTGAGTTGGATGGCAGGACCATTGGCGTGGGCCAGGCGGGTGAGATGACCATGCGCCTGAGCGCGTCCTTCCGCGAACGGACAGAAAGCGAAGGTTATCAAATCTTGGAGACTGTGACGAGCTAATCGGCTGTTTCTCGCTATTGAAGCGTAAAGGAGGGTAATACAGATGTCAGACTTTTCATTTGTTGGACAAGCGACCCCGATGATCGACGGCGGCGCCAAGGTCACGGGTAATTTGAAGTATACGGGCGATTTGAAGCTGGCGGGCATGTTGCATGCCAGGTTCGTCCTCAGCAGCTACGCTCATGCCAATATCAAGGGGATTGACGCCGACGCCGCCCTGGCGCTCCCGGGCGTGCAGCGCGTTTTGACCGCCGCCGATCTGCCCGATATTGCGCCGTCTTCCCGCGCCAGGCTGATGCTAGCGCGCGACCGCGTCATCTTTGTTGGTCAGCCGGTGGCGGTTGTGCTCGCCGATGACCAAGCCTCCGCAGCCGACGGCGCCGAACTGGTGGATGTGGATTACGAACCGCTGGACGCCGCCACAACAATGGATGCGGCAATGGCGGAGGACGCGCCGCTGGTATGGCCCAACGGCATCCAAACCGGCGCGGGAGACGAAGCCGCGCATGGCGCGGATGCCGGCGGCGAGGCTGAGGACGAAGAGGAAGAAGCCTCCAACATCGCTGGCCGGACCAAGATTGAACGCGGCGATGTCGCGGCGGCTTTCGCCGCGGCGGACGTCATTGTGGAACGCACCTTCGAAACGCCGATGGTGCACCAGAGTTCAATTGAGACACAGGGCTGGGTTGCGCAACCGAATCCGATCAACGGCGGGCTTACCATGTGGGGCAGCATTCAGTCGCCCTTCGGCGTGAGACTGGACGTGGCTGATACGCTCGGCATCCCGGAATCTGACGTGACTGTCTATGGCATGCCGGTCGGCGGCGCGTTCGGCGCGAAGTTCGGCTTGTACGAGCCAATGGTGGCGCTGATTGCATATACAGTGGAACGCCCGGTGAGTCTGATCCTCACGCGCGGCGAGGAATTGTTGACCACGAATCCGGCGCCGGCGCTGCGGCTTTCTGCCAAGCTCGGCTTCAAGAGCGACGGCAGCTTGCTGGCTATGCAAGCGCTGGCAATGGCTGATACCGGGATTTATCCGAGCGGTCTGGGGAGTTTTGCTTCCTTCCAATTCGCTAACTTTTATCCCTGCGACAATGTTCTGCTGGAATCGATCAATGTCGTGACATTTAAGCAATCCGTCGGCGCCTATCGCGCCCCGACGTCTCCGACGGCTTTTATGGCTGCGGAAACGCTCTTTGATGAAGCTGCCGCGCAACTGGGCATGGATCCCATCGAATTGCGGCTTATGAACGCGGCGAAAGCCGGCGACCTGATGCCCGATGAGAGCGAATTCTCGAACATCGGCATGGTCCAGACTTTGGAAGCCGTGCGCGAGCACCCCTTATGGAAGAACCGGGCGGAATCGCGCAAAGCCGGTCGCGGCGTCGGCGTGGCAATCGGCGGATGGATGGGCGGTCTGGAGCCGGGCGCAGCCGCATGCAAGCTCAACCGAGATGGCGTTTTGCAGGTGCAGATTGGCACGGCCGATCTTTCGGGCACGCCGACCAGTTTCGCGCTGCTCGCGGCAGAGGCTTATGGCGTTGATCCCGACCAGGTGCGCTTCGTCTACAGCGATACCGACAGCGCGCCTTATGGCGGGGGCGTCGGCGGCAGCAAGACATTGTACACTTTGGGCAATGCCGTTATCCGAGCGGCGGAAGACGCGCGACGCCAAACCCTGGCCATCGCCGCCGAGGAATTTGAAGTTTCCGCCGAAGATCTTGAGATTGTTGACGGTCGCGTGCAGGTGCGGGGCTTCCCCGATCGCTCGATTGGCTTGGGCGAGCTAGCCGGCAAGACGATGACATTTGGCGGCGCCTACGAACCTGTCTACGGCAACGGCCGACAAGCCGTGACCGACCGCGCGCCATCGTTCTCGGCGCAGGTCGCCGAAGTTGAGGTCGATGAGGAGACCGGCGAAGTCAATCTGGTCAATCTGGCAGTGGTGCAAGACGTCGGACGCGCCATCAATCCGCTGGCTGTTGAGGGTCAGATGCAGGGCGGCGCCGTGCAAGGCGTCGGTTGGGCGCTCTACGAAGAGATGCGCTACGATGAGGACGGGCAACTCTTGTCCGGATCCTGGATGGACTATGCCATGCCGGATGCCATGCAGGCTGCGCCGATACAGACGCAGATCGTTGAAGTGCCATCGGAGAGCGGTCCCTTTGGCGCGCGCGGGGTGGGCGAACCGCCGGTGATACCGACGGTGGCCGCGATTGCCAATGCCGTGGCTGACGCGACCGGGGTGCGGCTGACGCAAACGCCGATGACCGCGCCGAGAGTCCTGGAAGCGCTGGAACAGCGCTAGGAGGCGACGAAGGCGCGACACTGCGCCTATCTCCCAAATTTGAAGTCACGCTGCGATAACGACGGGCGGCACACCGTGCCGCCCCTACTTAGCGCTAGCGCGTTTTTTCTACCCCATCCCCCGGCCCCTTCCCCGTAGCAACGGAGAAGGGGAGCTAACGTAGCGCGACTTCGCTTGAAAACAGCAGTTATCGACACTTGCATCATCAGAAAACTCGCGTTGATACAACGTCGAAACCAGCCTCCCCCGACGGTCAGTGTCTACGCGACCCATTGCAATGGGGGGATTGAGGGGGTAGACCGAAGGCGGATGCGAATCAACAAGTATCGGACAAGCGATGTAGGGGCGACCTATTAGGTCGCCCGAAAATTAGCAAAATAATTTCAGGTTTTTACCCGATAAACTCAGCGTCCGCCGTCTATGGAAAGTACCTGGCCCGTGATCCAGTTGGCGTAATCCGAGGCGAAGAAGAGCACGCCGTGAGCGATGTCTTCTGCCGTGCCGAGCCGCTTTAAGGCGAAGCGCTCGATCAGCGCCTTTTGTCCTTCGACGCCGTAGGACTCGAATTGTCTGATGGACGTGGGATTGGACAAGACGAAGCCGGGCGCGATATTGTTCACCGTGATCTTCCATTTGCCCAGTTCCTGAGCCAGTTGTCGCGTGAGATTGATTTGGCCCGCTTTGGCGGCGGCATAGGCTTGAATGCCGGTCAAGCTGGGTCCGAGGCCCGCGCCGCTGGAAATGTTGACAATCCGGCCGTATTCCTGCGCTTTCATTGCTGGCGCAACCGCTTGCGAAAAGTAAAACGTCGCCCGCGTATTGACCTCGACGATGCTGTCCCATTCTTCTTCCGTGACCTGTTCCAGGGGCTTGCCAACCTGGCCCTGCACGCCCCCGGCGTTGTTAACCAGGATATGCACTGCGCCTTCAGCGGCCAGCGCCCGCTCGACGAAGGCGAAGACCGCCGCCCGATCGCGCACATTGACAAGGTCGACTTCACATTTGCCGCCGGCGTCGTGACAGAGTTGCCGGGTTTCATTTAGTTCGTCTTCAATCACATCACAAGCCCAAACTGAGGCTCCGCGAGTCGCGAATGCCAGGCTGATCGCGCGGCCGAACCCGTGGGCGGCGCCGGTGACAATGACCGCGCTGCCGTCAAACTGAATGTTCATGGCAATTCCGCCTTTAACTCGTCGAGATTGGCGAGCGCCTGTGGACGCTTGCCATCTTCGATCTCGCGAATCATCTCGATCCAGCGCCGCGTCAGGGGCAAGTCCAGTCCGATCTTTTCGCCTTCCGCCAGGATTGGCTCGTACATGACGACTTCGGTTCTGCGCTTGCGCACCGCCAGGTCGCGCCAGATGCCGCTATGCGTCTTGGCGGATCTGCGGTTGAACGCGATCAGCGTATCGAGCGATCGCGTGATCCCGTCACTGTCCTTGGCGGCGAATACCGAAGGATCAAAGCCGTTGAAACCGCGCGCTTCCACGCCGATCTGCGCTGCCACTTCCAGAATCTCTTGCGCCGCGCGGATGTACAGATCCCGGTATTTTGGGTCGGCCAGCGCGTCCGCGATTGCTTCGTTGGTCAAGGCGGATACAAAAAGCATCGCCCCGTAGGCTTCCTTGCCCCAGAGATATCCCCAGATATCCTCAGTGATAATTGTGTCTTGGTCGAAGTCGCGGAAAGCGGCGCCGATTTCTTCCAGGCGTGTTGTGATGGCGCCGTTCAGTTCGCCGACTACTACTGCGCCGCGCCCGCCAAAGAGGATCTTGCCCGGCGCGTGATAGTCGGCGCTGAAATTGATAAAAGCGCCCAAAGTCCGCTCGCTGCCGACAATCTCGCGGATGATCAACTCGTTCAAGCCGTTTTGGACGGACATGACGTAGCCGTCATCGGCAAGATAGCTGACAAGCGTTTCAGCCGCCGCTTCGGTGTGCTGGGCTTTGGTGCAAAGCAGGATAATCGGGTATTTCTCCCCCAATTGATGTGGCAAAAGCGCTGCCGCGGCCACGGTGAACTCATCAACCGGACCGGTGATCTGTAATCCCGACTGATTGATCTTTGCCACGTGTTCCTCGACGACATCGACGAACAGGATATCGTGACCGGCTCGTATTAGATATGCGCCGAGCGTGCCGCCGATAGCGCCGGCGCCCCAGATTAGGATTCGCATGAGTCCCAGCCTCCCTCTAGCAGGGCAAGCGTCTCGTCAACAGCCACCTGCCAGATCGCCAGCATTTCTTGGTCGGAGCGTTGATAGAGGCCTCCCATATTGCCGTCGGCCACATGCCGTCGAACCGCCGCGGGATTCAAACGTTCCAAAAGGGAACCATCAATGAGCGGTCTTTGCTCGCCGGGCATTTCAACTCCTTCAAGTCGCGTCCAGGGATAGTTCTCCATCCAGGAGGCGTGGGAGCCGACCGGGTCGGTCTCGAGCACTTTTTCCCAGGTCTTGGGCGCGTTATACCAATTGTGCCATTTGACCTGGGTATCGCTATTGTCCATCATCCATTCTTTGAGCATACCCAAGGCGGGCGCGTTGCCTCCGTGTCCGTTGACGAGAAGGATGCGGCGGAATCCCGCGCGGCGGATGCTATCGAGCACATCGCGGATCAGAGCCAGGTAGGTGCGGACGCGCAGGGTGACTGTACCCGGGAAGGCTGTCCACTGCTGGGCCAGCCCGTATGGGAGGACCGGATAAACCGGCACCCCGGCCAAGTCGCCCACGTCCTTTGCCAGGCGCGCCGCCAGGATCGTGTCGACGCTCAGACTCATGTAGGCGTGCTGCTCGGTGCTGCCCGTCGGCAAAATGCAGCGATCGTCGCCTTTTACATATTCCTCGACTTGCATCCAGTTCATTTCAGAAATCAGCATTTATCACCACACTTTCCCTGGACCGCAGAACAAACATGGACACCGTGTTCTTGATGCGGTCGCTCATTCAATCTCACCATTCCGCGC
>DAOULD010000085.1:0-29448 GCA_034420635.1 Anaerolineae bacterium
GTTCAATCGCCGACGATATGCGCGCCGACTGGGAAGCGGTTGGCGCAAGTCTCTGGTGGGCGATAGGCGAGCATGAGAAACGGACAAAAGACGGAAACAAAGCGTGAGCGACGACCAAAACCCCGCCACCGCCAATCCCTGCTACGCTGGCGCATGCGAGTCTCATCAACTATATCCATCTTTTCTCTGTGCCTCTGTGTCTCTGTGGCAAACCCCTAAATCAACCGATTCACCCCACCAAACACCATCCCACTCAACAACGCCAAACTGCCGCTTTTGCCGAAAAAACTTTTTCCGCGGCGGCAAAATGGCAAGAGACGACGTTTCTCGGTGCTGCCGGTCAGTGTCTACGCGACCCAAACCATCCGAACTAGAGGGCAGTTCAGTTGTTAAAAAAGGTGCGCCGGCAGCGCAAGAAAGTCTCCCCCATTGCAATGGGGGGAGATTTAGAAGGGGTTAAAATGCCGCTGTCAATTGCGGCGGCTGCCGGCTATGTCGAGGTCAATCAAATCGGCGCGAACATTGAGCCCAATACGCGCGATGTCTGCGCTCTAGCGCGGGGAAGGAGACGGTTCTATGCTATTACTGCCTTGCTTGAAGCTTCATACAATGAACCTGGCGAGCAAATTCACCAGGATGCTGGTCACGATACTGGCGCCAGTCACCAAAATGCCGATAAACCACTTCAAGGAAGCCAATTGCTTCTCGATGCTGTCAATTCTCGTGTCCAGTTCACCCACTTTGGTATCCAGGTCCGCAATGTCATCTTTCAACTCGATGCGCAGCTTGTTTGACTCACCGCGAACAATACCGATTTCATCTTTCAACTCGATACGCAGATTTCCGATTTCATCTTTCAATTCGCCGTGGACATTGCCGATTTCATCTTTTAACTCGCTGCGGAGATTGCCGATTTCATCTTTCAACTCGATACGCAGGTTGTTTGATTCATCGCGAGCAATACCGATTTCTTCCTTCAACTCGATACGCAGCTTGCTGATTTCATCTTTCAATTCGCCGTGGACATTGCCGATTTCATCTTTTAACTCGCTGCGGACATTGCCGATTTCATCTTTCAATTCATTGCGCAGGTTAGCGTTGTCGGTGTTCATTTCTCCGCGCAAGGCAGCATGCTCCGCTCGCAGTTCGCCGCGCAGTTCTGCCATTTCCGTTCGTATGTCGCCGCGCAACTCAGCAAGGTCCGCTTTGGTCGCCAAGTGCTCAAAGGCCGGATTTAGCGTGGCAACTGGTTCGGTTTCGCGTTGTTCAGCCATGTTTGCTCTCGCGTATGCAACAATCTGTAATGTAAAACCCTATTAAACGAAATGATAACCTGTAGTGGGAGAATTGTCAACTCAGCCTTTAAAACCAGGGGATATTGTCTTAAATCAAGCGATTCACGCCGTCGAAGGCCGCCGTCTTGTAACACTCGGCCAGCGTGGGATAGTTGAAGACCGTATTAATGAAGTAATCGACCGTGCTGCCGAATGCCATCACCGTCTGCCCGATGTGGATCAATTCGCTGGCGCCTTCGCCGATAATGTGCACGCCCAGCAGCTTGTGATCCTCGCGATGGAAGATCAGCTTGAGCATGCCGATGGTATCGCCCAGGATCTGCCCGCGCGCGATCTCCTTGTAATAGGCTTTGCCAACTTCGTAGGGCACGCCGGCGCGGGTCAGGTCTTCCTCGTTGGCGCCGACCGTGGAGATTTCCGGGATGGCGTAGATGCCGTAAGGGAAAAGCTCGGGGAAGCTGTGATGCTCGATGCCGAAAGCGTGGCAAGCCGCCATGCGTCCCTGCTCCATGGAGGTCGATGCCAGGCTGGGGAAACCCACCACATCGCCCACGGCGTAGATGCTGGGGATCTCGGTCTGGTAATGCTCGTTGACCCCGATGCGGCCGCGATGATCGGGCTTGATGCCGATGTTCTCCAAGCCCAGCGTCGAGGTCGCGCCTTGCCGGCCGATGGCGTAAAGCGCTTTTTCGGTCACGATCTCCTTGCCGCTTTCCAGGCAAGTCTTGACGCCGCTGCCATAGCGCGTCTCGCAGGGTTCAATGCTGCGCACGTTCTCGCCCAGGCGCAAGGTGACGCGCTGCTGCCGCATGTGATAAACCAGCGCGTCGACGATCTCGTGATCGATGAAGGTCAGCAAGCGGTCGGCCACCTCGACCAAGGTCACGCGCACGCCCAGCGTGGCGAACATGCAGGCGTATTCGCAGCCGATCACGCCGCCGCCGACCACGGTCAAGGTCCTGGGCAGATTCCCCAGCTTGAGCAAGCCGTCGCTGGTGAAGATGGTTTCGCCGTCAAAAGGGATGCGCTCGGGCTTGGCCACGGTCGTGCCGACAGCGATGATGATATGGCGCGTGGTGATCTCGTCTTCGCCCTTTTTACCCAGGAAGTTGAGATGAACCGTGTGCTGGTCAACCAGGGTGGCGATGCCGGCGAAGAGTTCGACGCCGTTGCGCTGCAATTGGTGCTTGTTGATCTCGATCTCGTGCCGGATGACATGATCGGCGCGCAGCAGCAAGTCGTTCATGGTGATATGCTGCTTGACGGTGTAGGAGGCGCCGTAAATGGAACGCTGGCGGAAGCCGGAAAGGTGCAAGACCGCTTCGCGCAGCGTCTTGGAGGGGATGGTGCCCGTATTGACCGAGACGCCGCCGATCAGCGCTTTCTTTTCGATGACGGCGACGCGCTTGCCCAGTTTGGCGGATTGGATGGCGGCGCGGTGCCCCGCCGGTCCCGAACCGATAATGACGATATCGTAGTCGTAACGGCGCGGTCTCGGGCTTGGCTTTGGTTTCGGTCTGGGCTGGGTGCTGGTCTTGGCTTCCTTCGGGGCGACAATCTCGGCCATTTTGCGCCTCGTCCAATCGTGAACTGTTATCACACAGAATAGCGCAAAAGGCGCGCGCCCCGCAAGAAGGGCGGGGCGCGCCGTTGATACTTAGCAGGGTTTTCGGCGGCCTATCGCTTGCTTGCAGCGTCGCCAAACATGACATCAGCTGCCATCTATATCCTGGTTGTGCACCCGGCTCAGCGCGGAGGCCAGCAGCGCTGTGGGGACGGCAACGATGCCCATGCCTGTCAGCACCATCGCCAGCGTCATCAGACGTCCAGCTACTGTAATAGGGTAAACATCGCCGTAGCCTACCGAGGTCAAAGATATGGCGGCGCACCAAATGGAATCGAAGATATTGCCGTAAACTTCGGGCTGCGCTTCATGCTCGAACTCATATATCAGGAAGGCGAAACCAATGATGAAGACGAAAGCCACGCCTGCGAAGAGCGTCGCCTCGGCAGCAATCAGCTTCAGCGCCCGCCGGTAGCGATCGAGCGCGTCGCTGTAGCGCTTGATCTTCAGCAGGCGTATGATGCGCAGCACGCGCAGCAATCGTACGACGCGGGCGCTGGATGCCGCGTGGACCAAAATCGGGAAAATGGCGATCAAATCGATAATGCCGTAGAAGCTGGTCACATAGGCGCGTTTGTTTTCCGCTCTCGCAATACGAAATAGGTATTCCACGACGAATATCAGCGATAGCGCGTTATCGGCGAATAGGAGCGCTGCCTTCACGTCTGCTGGAAACGAGAATGTTTCCAGCGCCATAATCGCTATCGACGCGAAGACCGCTATGCTGACAGCAATTTCGAAGCGGATGTTGTCTTTTCGGTTCATGGTTGAATCACCTCCATCGCAAGTGGAGATGATAGCGCGGAAATCAACGCTGCGGCAAACGCTACCAGCGTTGATGGCGCCGCTCTGGGGGCTCGTTTGAGGTTTGGCGCTGGCTAGCGCAAGATGATTTGCAGGATTTCGCCCCTGCCGACATCAGCCGTGAAATAGCGCCCGTCCGGCGCCCGAACGATGCTATTGTTGGCTTTGAATGGACTTTGATCCGCCGGCAGCTCTTGTGACAAATGAGTGATGGTCTCGTAGGCGCCGTCCCGGTCCTGGTCTCGCACTTGGCTCAGTCGCCCGTCGTTGAGCAGGATCAAGACCTCGCCGATAGCGACCAATCCAGAAACTTGTCCCAGTTCGTCGTCAGCGTCGCGGAAAACCAGATGCCTTTCTTCCGCGATCCCGTCCTCGTCAGCATCAAGCAAGCGGTAGATTTCGCCCGCTCTTGTGCTAACCAAGAGGCGACCCTCCCTGTCGAATGCCAACGCGGCGATCACGTTGAGGCGATCGCTGTCGACCGGGACTTGACCGTAGACGACTGTATCGGCGGCGCTGGCGAGGAAGTCCGCCGGAATCGCCGTTGCGCCGGCCTCATCTTGCGCGGCCGCGGGCGAGCTTGCGCTTGTGGCGATTACCACCGCCGTCATGGTCTGTGCGGCTTCTGTAGCGCTGAGCGATAGCGCTTGCAAAGTCGCGAAGACCTGAGTGATTTCGACCTGCGCCGTCGACGCCGTGATGTCGACGCGCGCTTCTTCGGTCGCGCGAACGTTTTGCTGGCGCAATTCGATCGCGCTGCAGCCTGCCAGCAATGGAATCAATATCAGAATCGCGCAGCGCCAGAACATATTGGCGGTCCCTTGTATCGTCAAGATTGTGCAGGTTTGATGATAGCGTGAATGCTGATTATAGGACAGAGAACGACGCCTCGGTCGCCCGTGTTCTTTTCACCGTATCTCTTCTAAGCACTGGACGCCCGGCACGAGGGGGCAAACGGCAAGGTTCGCTTGTACCAGCGCAGCCCGGTCTTTACCGGGCATAACGGAAACGCGAGCCGAGTACCTGATGCGATTGTGACTAAATCGAGGCAGTAGCGCTCATACCGGTGGCGACGCGGTTGCGATGAACAACCATATGAAAGCCAGAAATGTCCCTAACATGCCGAAAGAGAGCTTCACCGACATTGACTGGCTCTCGGCAACGTCATCCGCTTCAACCAGAACACGTCTCAGCATCGCGTCCGCCAGTCGGTGACTCAGCCAACTCATGCCAATCCCGGTGACGATTGCCGCGAGGCCGTATGCCAGGTTGTCGCCGCCTTCCAACTGATAGAGGCTCCGTATCACCGGCGCGTTGAGCGCCATGGCAACGATGACGACGACGGCTGTCCCTCGCCACTCCGGCAAGCGCTTGCGGATCGCGCCGCAATAGAATGACCAGATGTCGATGGCGAACAAGGGCAGCAGCGCCGCAACCCAGGCGACATATTGCAGCATATCGGCCTCAAAGAGCTGGATCAATCCATAGCGGATCGCCAAAGCCAGCAGCCCGGCCGCCGTCGCCGCGCCGGCGCAGCGCAATAAACGAGTGGCTATGACGCCCGTAAACGTCACGCAGGCCAGCAGATTTGCTGCCAGCAGCCATTCCGGGCGGTATAATCCGAGCCATTCCAGTCGTAAGCCGGCCAGCGTCGCGTCCCAATCGATGAGCATGAGTTGCAGCCAGAGCAATAAGATAGAGGCGAGGATCAGCAGCGATAAGCCGTCGCCCAGCCGCAGGTTGAATATGCTGCGCCACTTTTGCCGCCACAATGTGGAAATGTGAAAAACCAGAGCGAGCAACTGCGTCAAGATGAAGCTCGCCAGCAATATCAGATGCGGCACGCTCCAGGCGGTGATATCTTCACCGAATATCCAGTGCCAGAGGGGATCTGCCGGCAAGGCGTAGAGCAAGAAAGCAGCGTTTAAGATCAGTAAGCCGACCAAGGAATTCGAGCGAAAGCGCTGCTGAAAATTGCCGCGCAGGTTGCGGTTCAAGTACAGCAGCGCCCAAGAGCCCGTGACGATCGCCGTGGCGAAACCAAAATACATGAGCAGATGCGGCCGCCAGAACAGGTCTTCGCCAAAAGGAATGCCATAGCTGCGGTGCCACAATTCATCCCACACGCCTCCGACCGAGATCGAGAAGCCGCCGCTCGCCAGGAGCAGCGCGATCACCTCCCGCGCGCGGAACGTTAACGGTTCTGTCTTTGGCTGGCGCAGGTTCGGCGCCAGGGGGCGTATCAGCAAATGCCAGAGCGCCAGGACAAAAGCGCAGATGACCAGGAAAAATAAGCTGGCCTGCAGCCAGAAGAGGCCAGCGTTGGTCTCCGCCGGGATGCCGCCCCATACGCTGAATGCGGCGAAGATGCCGCCACCAGCAATCGCGCTAAGTATCCAGCCCAGTCGATTCTGTAGCGCCGCGGTTATGACAGTCACAGGTGGACTCCACGATTATCTTAAGCGGAGTTGCTTAACTTACTATACATTGTATATCATAAAAGCCGCGCGTCTAGTTTCAGCCGGCGCAGGCGCTAGGGCGCGAGGAGTTGGGTGAGGAAAGTTTTGGCTTCGTCAAAGACAGGATCGTCCCAAAACTCGTCGCGCCACCAAGTCATGTGAAAGACATCGGATAGATACTGCCTGTCTGAGTCTTCACCTTCCGACTCGGAACCGATGTTTTTGCCCGTGATGAACGTGCGCAGACGCGCTTTAGGAAGTCTTTCTTGAGAAATGCCTATGTTCTCTTCGCGTAGACACTTGAAATACCTGTCCACGCAACTTGAAACTGGGTCTTGGTGGAAGACGCCCATAATGAGGTCTTCGATCATGCCTTCACGCTCTGCGGAAGGCAGAATCAGCACACCAAGCGATGGTGCGCCATTTGTGAATTCCATAACGGCTTGAGGAATATTAAGTTGGAATTCATTCTGCCTGTTCGCATTTTGTATCGCAGACTGAACACTTCGCAGGGCGTCAGTGTTGAAATCGGCATCGCGAACAATGCCAATACGGTAAACTTGCTCCATCAGATCGGGCCTTGCCAGTGTGCGGACGCGTTCTCCCAAATTGCTTACTCCGCCGTACTGAACGATCCGTAGGGGCCAAGCATCAACCAAGTTCAGATGAGCGCCGAGCTGGATAAAGAATTCCTGGTCTTCCTTTCCCTCGACAAGTAGCAATCGCGTGATACGCTCCGGGATAACGTCCGTCATCCTCGCACCTCGAAATCGAAGTCAAATGTCGCGACCGCATCAAGATCAAGTTCGTTGTAAGTGGATACGCCAATTTCACTGGTTTTGCGACTTCGGTACAAGCGATGAAAACGAAACTCCTCCAGTTTGCCCGCTTCCGCGAAGGCTTCGTAAGCCGCGCGAATCATTTCCAGGCTGTGCGTCGTGGCGAAGATCTGGATGTCTAACTGAGGATCGCGCGCAACGGCGGCGATTGCTTTCCACACATCCTTTTGTATTGAGTGGTGAATGCCGTTTTCGATTTCGTCGATAAAAAGATATTTCGGCTTTTCAGCAATCATTGAAATAGCGAAGTTGGAGAAACGGTTCACACCTTCCCCCATCATTTTGAGCGGAATCTGATGTGAGTTGACGCGCCCCCAAATCGTCAAGTCTCCCGAGAGGGAAAGCAAACGGAGGTCAGACAATCGCGTTTCAAAGATCGTTAGAAAATCTATCAGTTGGGGTAGATCTCCATTTAGATCCAGTGCACTGAAATTGTCCCGAATCCATTCGGTCGAGGGTCTACCTTGTGCAGGTATAAAAGCCGAACGCTGATCAAATAGTATATTTGTATAGACGGGCATATCGGACCTTGAAGGGAGGTAGACACTTACATTTTCGGTTTGCGAGCTTGGCAAGTCAAACGAAAACGAAAGAAGCATTGCGCCGCGAATGTCTATCGTTCCTTCGCTAATCAATCCAAGTTGCTTTGCGTGTTGAATATATTGACCAAGATGATTAAGGTTCTTTTCGTCGGTCGCATGTTCGATGATAGAGAGCTTACGGCGTACTCCATTAAATGCATCGTCGTTGCCGTGCAATGTGATTTCAAGCTTTGTGTCTCGTCCGTAGAAAAACTGTTGCCAAACATCCCTTCGGTCTTGTCCTGAGTCTTGCAGTCCGCGGGTCTCATGTAGGTCAAATAATGTTTGAGGTGTAAGAGGCTTAGTCAATAGGAGGATAGCCTCCAAGAGAGCCGTCTTCCCGGTATTATTCTTCCCGGCAATCAAATTCACCCGACCCAGATCATTGATCTGCAAGTCCTTGAAGCAGCGGAAATTCTTCACATGAAACGACTTGTACATGACGCGCCTCCTCGCCTAAAGCGCTCTAGCTGAACCCATTATACATCCGCGCTTCTCAAAATCAGTGCTACAATTATCGCTCACGGTTTACGGCTCAATCGAGCAAGCCATGACAACCATTCTCGGCATTGAAACATCCTGCGATGACACGGCCGCCGCCGTCGTCAGCGACGGCCGCGTCGCTCATTCCAACGTCGTCTCCTCGCAGCTTGACCTGCACGCGCAATTCGGCGGCGTCTTCCCCGAAGTGGCGTCGCGCGCCCATGCCGAATCCATCAGCGCGGTGGTCAACCGCGCGATGGACGAAGCCGACGTGTGCTACCAGCAGCTTGATGCCATCGCTGTCACGCAAGGACCCGGTTTGATCGGCTCGCTGCTGGTCGGCATTAACTTCGCCAAGGGGCTGGCGCTGGCGACGGACAAGCCGCTGCTGGGCATCAACCATCTGGAAGGGCATGTCTACTCGCTCCTGCTGGAACCCAAGGACGCCGATATCGACTTCCCGGTCGTCGTCTTGATCGTCTCCGGCGGACATTCCGAACTCGTGCTGATGACCGGTCACGGCCAATATCGCCGCCTGGGCGGCACTATTGACGACGCGGCGGGCGAAGCTTTTGACAAAGTGGGGCGCGCCCTTGGCTTGCCCTTTCCCGGCGGACCCGCTATCGAACGAGCCGCTCAACAAGGCGACGCCACAGCCTATAGATTCCCCATCGCCCAAACCGACAGCCCCTACGATTTCAGTTTCAGCGGGCTTAAGACGGCTGTCCTGCGCGAGGTCACGGTTCAGCCATCGGGTCACGGTCAGGGTAAGCGGCGCCGCGGCGCCGAGAAGCGGGCGCGACTGCGCGCCGACATCGATATCGCGGATGTGGCCGCCGCCTTCCAGGACGCGGCGACCGATGCCTTAACGCGCGTCACGATCAGGGCGGCGCGTCAGTTTCATCCCAGCGAGATTTTGTTGTCCGGCGGCGTCAGCGCCAATCAAATGCTGCGGCATAAGATGCGGGAAAAGAGCGGGCTGCCGGTGCGCTATCCGCCCTTGGCGCTCTGCACCGACAACGCGGCCATGATCGCCGCCGCCGCTCACTATCGTTTTCTTGCGGGTCACCGGGGCGGACTTGACTTCGAGGCGCGGTCGAGTTGGCGTTTGTCGGAGGATGTATACGCGGAATAACCAGGTTGCCTGTACAAGAATCCCCCTCATCATGCCAATCGCTGATCGCGCCCAATAACCCAAATCTGTGTACAATCTCACATTATGAACTCTTGATACGTCACAGGGTGGGCATGAGCAAACTCCAAATTGGCATCATCGGCGCCGGCGCGACCGGACTGGCGGCAGCCTGGGACCTCGCCCGCGCCGGACATCAAGTCACCGTCTTTGAAGCCGCCGATCAAGTCGGGGGCTTGGCTGCCGGGTTCAAAGACGATAATTGGGACTGGACACTGGAGAAGTTCTATCATCATTGGTTCGCCAATGACCACGATATCTTGAACTTGGCGAGCGAGATGGGCGTTCGCGACAAGATCATATTCCCGCGTCCCAAGACCAGCTACTGGGTTGACGGCAAGCTGGTTCGCAGCGAGATCTCTCCCTCGGCGCTATTGTTGCCCTTGTCGCCGGTCGCTACTATGCGCATGGCTCTGGCGGGCATGTTCGTCAAACTATCCCCCCGCTGGCAGCCCTTTGAGAAGGTGACGGCAGATGCCTGGATGCGGCGCTGGATGGGGCATGAAGCCTACGAAAAATTCTTCAAACCGCTCTTGATCGGCAAATTCGCCGAGCAGTACGACAAGGTGCCGATGTCCTTCATGTGGGCGCGTATCGTTAAGCGCACGCTCAAGCTGGGTACCTATATCGGCGGATTCCAGGCTTTTCTCGATGAGTTGGCGCGGCAACTGGGGTCCAAAGGCGTGGAGATTCGGCTTGCTACGCGCGCTGAGCGCATACTCCTGCGCGATGGCGCCCCGACGCTGATGACACACGGTAAGGAAGTTCCTTTCGACCGCATCCTCAGCACCACGTCGCCCAGCTTGATGTTGCGCTTGACGGATGGCTTGGCGGATACGGCCTATGGCAAGACGCTCGCTGCGCTCAAGAGCATCGGCGGCTTGTGCGTGGTTTTTGCGTTGAGGCGACCGCTCATGCCCGATGATACCTACTGGCTGAATCTGCCGGCGACCACCCCCGACAAGTCACAGTCAGCCTTTCCCTTTTTGGCGCTGGTGGAGCATACCAATTTCATCTCGCGGGAGCGCTATGGTGGCGATCACATCGTTTATTGCGGCGACTATGTGCCGCCCGACCACGAGTATTTCCAATTGAGCGAAGCCGGATTGGTCGAACGCTTCATTCCCGCGCTGCGGAAGGTCAACCCGAGTTTCACCAAAGAGTGGATACGCAAAACCTGGGTCTGGCGCGCGCCCTACGCTCAGCCTGTTCCGGAACTTTATCACAGCCGAAATATTCCCGGCTTGCAAACGCCGATCGCCGGTCTGTATTGGGCGAGCATGTCGCAAGTTTACCCTTGGGATCGCGGCACCAACTATGCCGTCGAGATTGGTCGACGCGCTGCGTCTCTCATCTTGCAAGATTGAGCGAGGGACGCTTGGATTAGGGCTCTTGCTGTTGTCGTTAACAGCGTTCGCCAAGCGGCGCGACAATTGCATGTGGCTTACTTAGCAAGTATACTCACTTGTAAAATGGGTTAGTGATCCGAATGCGCCGAGCGCGCGTTGCCATCGAGGATGGCGTTTGCGCTGGACTTCGCGGCAAGGTTGTATTGCTAGATGTAGATTGTTGCCAAGCGGAGCGCGCGACGATTCGCTATTGCTGACCAATTTTGCCGCTGACCTTGAATCATGAACAGCGAAGTCCGAGGCGCGCTGGAAACTCGGCGCTTTGCCTGGTTTCGTGGTGAGCAACGGAGATGTGGAGCGAGCTAACCGAATGTCGGAAGTTGAATCAACAACCGCCAACCCCGTAGCGGAACTGCGACATCTGGAAGAATTGATTGATCAGATCAACAAGACGCTCGTCGCCCAGCGGGAATTGCTCCGTCGCCATCGACTGGCGATGCCCCCCGTGATCCTGGACACGCTCGAGTCCATCAAGCAGGATTTCAAGCAACTGGAAAACAACGTCTTGTCGGAACAGACCGAGCTGCAGCAGTTGCGAGCGCTCTCGGAAATGTCGACGCGCATCACTACTTCGCTTGATGTTGATGTTGTCCTGCACGAGACCATGGAGTTGGTCATCATGTTGACCAATGCCGAACGCGGATATGTCATCTTGAAACATCCTGAAACCGGCGAGATGGAATTTCGCGTGAGCAACGAGAGCGGTGTCCTGGGCACCGGCGTTACTGGCGGCGACCGGCCGCAAATCAGCATGACCGTCGTCAACGAGGTCATGAATACGGGCGAGGCGCTGCTGGCGGATAACGCTTTCAAGGACGAACGTCTGGCGAATCAGCAGAGCATCATCAACTTCACTTTACGATCGGTGCTTTGTGTGCCGCTGCAATACAAAGACGAGACTATCGGCGTGGTTTATGTCGACAACCGCCTGGTATCGGGCGTCTTCACTCAACGAGAAAAGAACTTGATGATGGCTTTTGCCAATACCGTCGCGGTGGCAATTGCCAATGCTCGCATGTATACGCATGCCGAACAAATCCTGACGGAAATCACTCAGGTCAAGGAGTTAATGGACAACATTTTCTCTTCGGTAGGCAGCGGCATCATCGCCAGTGATTCCAACGACCGGGTGCATACTTTTAACCGCGCGGCTGCCGAGATACTGAGTGTGACGCCAGATGGCGCGGTGGGCTTCGATTTGGACCACGTGCTCAAGAACTCCGCGCTGCAGCTTACAGAACAGTTGGAATTGGTCAAGCGGCAGGATGCCGATCACACCTTGGAGCTAAGCGCCGAATTGCCTGGCCGCGGGCAAGTGGCGCTGGCGCTTTCGCTCTCGCCGCTTAAAGACAATAACGATATGACCCAGGGCGTGACCATGGTCATGGACGATGTCACGCACTTGCACGAGCACGAAACCACAATCAATGCCATGAAACGGATCTTGCCCGAGGGCATGGTTGATCAAATCAATGAAATCGCCAACATCGAAATGGGCGGCATGCGCCGCGAGGTAACCTGTATCTTCGCCGATGTGCGTCCCTGGCACACCATGCCGGATGTTCCCCCCAGCGATAAACTGAAGATCATCAATCAATACCAGGCCATCGCCACTGCCTGTATCCACGAATGCGGCGGCATCATCGACAAATACATGGGCAACGAAGTCATGGCGCTCTTCAATACGCAGCTCAATCCCGAAGTCAACCACGCCCAGCAGGCTCTCGAGTGCGCCCTGCTGATGCGCGAACACTTCGAGATCTTGTACCGGGAATTGGGTATTCAGCCAGAGCCGCATTATTACATCATCGGCATGTATACTGGCGAAGCTACGCTCGGCAATGTCGGCAGCTTCAAGCGCCGCGAGTTCACCGCGCTTGGCCATTCCATTAACACGTCCAAACGCATACAAGAAAATGCTGCCCGGGGTACCATCACCATCGTGCAGCAAACATTGGACCACATCGAGCATTACAACAACGGTCGGCTGGCATATCAGTTTCGTCCTCGCGATCCAATCTTTGGAAAGGGACTTTCCCAGGGAATGCAGGCTTACGAGGTATATCGAAGCACATGAGCCAGGTAGCGGCATCGGGCGGTTTCAGCGCCATCCAGACGCAACTGAAGGAACTGAAGCGGCGGACTGACGAGGCCAAGAGCTTGCTGGAAAAGCAGCAAGCCCTTTTGCAGCAGCGCGGCATCAAGTTGCCCGTCAATGCGATCGACAGGCTGTGGACGCTGCGTTCGAGTATCGACACGCTGTCGGTTGGCCTCGTCGATTCTCACATGAAACTGCAGCAACTGCGACGCCTGGCGGATACGACCGCCTTAATCAACTCGGCGCAAGAGACCGACGAAGTGCTCAACCAGGTCATGGAAACTGTGATCCAGCTTACACAGGCGGAGCGCGGTTATATTGTTTTGAAGAATCGACATACCGGCGAATTGGAGTTCACGGTCGCCCGGGGGCTCAGCGCGGAAGAGACCGCCATCGGCGGGCGCATCGTCAGTTGGACCATCATCAACCAGGTGGTTGAGAGCGGGGAGCCGCTGCTGACGGTGAATGCCGGCGCTGACGACAGTTTGGCGCATAGCGAAAGCATCGCCGGCTTCGCTTTGCTTAGCATCTTGGCAGTGCCGCTCAAAGTGCGCGACGAGGTCATCGGCGTCGCCTACTGCGACAACCGTGTCATGGCGGGCTTGTTCAAGGAAAACGAGCTTGACCTCTTGACCAGCTTCGGACAGCAGGCCGCTGTGGCCATTGAGAACGCGCGCCTTTTTGAAGATATTCGCGCGCAAATGGCGCTGGTCGAAGAGATGCAGATTCGCTTGTCTAACATATTCGCCTCGATCGGGTCCGGCGTGATTACCATCAACGGCGAGAACTGCGTTCTTGTCTGTAATGAAGCTGTGGAAGGCATTACGGGCATTAACAACGAGGATTGCAATGGTTTGTCCTTGCGCGAAGTCTTGCACGGCGTCACAGAGCATTTTTACGAAAATGTTGAAATGGTTCGGAACGAACAGATGCAGCACATCTGGGCCGAGCGCTTTGAATTGCATGGGCAGCAGAAGTACTGGCAAGTTGTGGCCAGCCCGCTGCGCGGCGAGGACCAGGTCAACCATGGCGTCGCTCTGGTGATCGACGATTTGACCGAGCGCAAAGAGCAGGAAGAACAGCGGCGCCTGTTGGGCACCTTTGTCTCCGAGGCGCTGCTGGAGAACATCGGCTCGATCAGCGAGTTCGATACCAGCCCGACCGAACGGACGATCTCCGCCATGTTTGCCGATATGCGCGGATTTACCGCCTTCAGCGAGTACCTGCAACCGGAAGATCTCATGCGGGTCGTCAATCGCTACCTGGGCGCGGCCAGCGACGCCATCACGTCTCACGATGGCATCGTCGACAAGTATTTGGGCGACGCCATCACTGCCCTGTGGAATACGCAGTTGAATCATCAAACAGATCATGCCCTGCGCGCATTGCGGGCGGCGCAAAAGATTATGGAAGAAGTATATGCGCTGCACGAAGTCGTTGATCCCGATCATCAATTACATTTTGGCATCGGCATCCACACCGGGCTTTCGGTTCTAGGCATGGTAGGCGGCGCCAACCGCATTGAATTCGCCGCTTTGGGCGAAGCGACCGAAGACAGCAAATTCTTGCAAGAAAACGCGGAACCTGGCGAGATCATCATCAGCGCCGACACCTATGAATTGGTCAAGCATCACTTTGCAGCCGATGCAATCGCGCCGGCGAAGATGAAAGCGGGCTTCGAGCGCCACGAGGTCATATACCGGGTCGCTGTCGGCGGGGGGAACGGCAGCGGCATGTTCGGCGCCTTCAACGGCCATTCCCAGAGCCGGCATTGACGGGGCTGGGAATATGTACTATTCGTATGAATCGAGCAGCGCCCGCGGCGGCAGCCTCCAAAGGATGTGGAGCTTGAGGCATGCAACCTAATCTGCTCTTTGCTGTTGGTATCGTAATTGGTTTGGCGGTGGGTGTTTTGTTCGGCTTTAGCATAGGCAATGTAACCTTGGGCATGCCCACCGGCGTCATGCTGGGATTGATTATCGGACTGATAATGTCCAAGTCGGGCAACGACCAGACCTGAAGCTCGGCGCTTATGCGGGGCGAGATCTTCGGCCGCGAGCTTGCCCAGCAACAGCAATCTTTGGAAATGAGACCTGGATATGCGAGTTGATCACCCCGGAACAGCATCTCCATTGCCGATCAAGCGAGTCATATTTGTGTTGCTCGCCGCTTCAGTTCTGTCGGCCGCGCTCTATCAGGCGCTGCGCGCGGGGGACGATCTGTATTTGACGGCGACTGTCTTCGCCACGCGCTTCCTCGGCATATTTATTGAGGCGGTTCCGTTTTTGCTTTTGGGTTCGCTCACCTCCGGATTGATCGAGACCTTTGTCAAAACCGATGATGTCTTGCGTTTTATGCCCCGAAGTCGGCTCGGCGCGGCTTTGGGCGGGACTGTGCTCGGTCTGGTATTCCCGGTATGCGAATGTGGCGTGGTGCCGGTGACGCGACGGCTGTTCCGCAAGGGATTGCCGCTTTCGATGGGTGTGGCATTCTTGCTGGCTGCGCCTTTCATGAATCCCATTGTTTTCGCCAGCACCTATATCGCCTTTGGCTTTGGCGGCGTTTTGATCGGGCGCGCGCTGCTGACCGTTCTGGTGGCGGTGATTGTCGCGACGGTCATCGGCAGTTTCGCCGATCCGCGCGAGGTCCTCAAGCCGTCTTCGGCAAAAGCTGGCGAGGACTGTCATGATCATCATCATCCGATCGGCGGGCCCGGCTTGCGCGCCAAATTGTTTTCCGCAATGCAAATCGGCGCGGACGATTTTTTCGAGATGGGCCGCTTTCTCATCTTGGGCTCGGGGCTGGCGGCGCTGCTGCAAACTTTTGTGCCGCAGGATAGCCTGCTCGCTCTTGGCTCCGGTCCCATCATGTCGGTTCTGTTTATGCAGATCTTGGCTTTTTTGCTCAGCGTTTGTTCGACTGTTGACAGTTTTCTTGCCCTGGCATTTGTCAACACCTTCAGTACCGGCGCCATCATCAGCTTTCTCAGTTTTGGACCCATGGTCGATATCAAAAGCACGCTGATGTTTACCGGCGTCTTCCGCCGCAAGATCGTCTTATATTTGGTTTTGCTGCCTTTTGTCTTGAACCTGCTGGCGGGCGTATTGATTAACGTCGCGCTGGGTTACTGACAGGTGGAGAAGCGCGTATGAGCGCGGAGCATCATCATCACCACCATCATCATGATCATCATCATGATCATTCGCAGATTGATCAGGCAGCCTGGGCGAAATCGCTGATCCTTTTTGGCTTGGGCATTTACTTCGCCGTATTGATCTTCACCGGCAACCTGGCAAACTATATAAACCTGCGTTTTGCCGGGCTGGCTTACATTGGAACGGCGCTCTTTTTCCTGCTGGGGCTGGTCAATTTCTATGCCTGCCTCAATCCTCGACGCGCCCACAGCCATCATCACATCAGCTGGGATATTCTTCTGGTCGTCGCTTTTCCGCTCTTGATCGCGCTTCTAATCCCCTCGCGCTCTCTGGGCGTGGAAGCGGTGTCCAGCGGCATCGGCTTGAGCCCCGTCGGCGTCGAACGCGCTTCCGCCCTCACTCGCAACCCGCTTGATCGCAATATTCTCGATTGGCTGCGCGCCTTCAATCGCGCGTCAACGCCCGCCGCTTATAATCGCCAACCGGTTGATGTGAGCGGCTTTGTTTATCGCGAACCAAGTATGGGAGCAGACGAGTTCATGGTGTCGCGCTTCACAATGAGTTGCTGCGTCGCCGATGCCTATCCCATTGGCATGCCGGTTCGGTCTGGAGAAGCTGGCGAGTTCGCGACCGGAGCCTGGGTCAGGGTCCGTGGCGAAGTGCTGGCTGATATGTTCCAGGGAGAATTCGCGCCCATGATCCTTGCCGACGCGATTGCCCTGATCGAAGAACCCGCGCAACCCTATCTGTATCCCTAGTCTTGACGCTATTGCAATGAAGTTATCCAAGTTGGACGCTGTAGTTTTCGGGATTGTGACGCTCTGCCTGCTCGGCGTCGCCCTTGCCGCGATCGTCAGCGATCCAGCGCGGCAGCCGATTCGCGTCGCTTATCTCTATCCCGCCACCAGCAGCCCGCAAAATGTTTGGATGGCGGAGATCGGCAATCCCGATGCGCAGGAGCAAGTGACCTTCAGCGAATACGGGGTTTACGATTTTGACTTCAGTCCAAATGGAGATTGGCTGGCTTTCAGCGAACGCAGCGAGGCGGGTATCGTCAACCTGCGGCTCAAGGATATGCGGGGCGGCCGCGTCATTGACCTGGTCGATTGCGAAACGCAGGACGCCTATTGCACCACGCCTGTATTCAGCCCCGACGGCAGCAAACTGGCTTATCAGCGTTCGGAATCCTTCGGTGGGTCTTATGGATTGTCGCGCATCTGGCTAATGGATATGTCAAGCGGCAACTATGAAACAGACCGACTCATCGCGGATTCTCGGATTGTGGGCCACAGCCCCGTTTGGGCGGCGAATGGCAATACCATCGCGTTTTATAGCTCAGACGTTCGCGAGCCGGGCATCTTGATCTTCGACTTCGTACCGCGGGACGGCAGCGACGCCCAATTGCGCTTCATACCCTCATCCCACGGCGCCATGGGCGCCATCTCACCCAATGGAGAGCGCATCATCTTTCCGGAAATCGCGCTCCGCGGCGAACAGTTTTTTACCCATCTTCGCGTAGCCGATTTGCGGGACAAGTCATTCGCCGCTTTCACCGATCCAGACGGTCCCGCCGATGATGTAAACGCGCGCTGGAACCCCAATGGGCAAACGGTCGCCCTGGCGCGGCGCTACACGGACAAGCGCTGGACCGCCGGGCATCAGCTTTACCTCCGCTCCGCAAACGATGAGGACAAAGCGCTCACGCCGATCCTCTATGACGAGCGCTATAGCACGTCGTACTTCCGCTGGAACCAGACCGGCGAGCGCCTGGTGATGCAACGGCTTCCTTTGGCCGGCGACAACGCCGCCGAAAAGCGCCAGCGAGTCCCCGAGATCTGGACCTACGATCTCGAGAGCGGGGATTCCAGCAAAATCGCCGAGAATGCCTTTGTGCCCCAGTGGGTAGGTTTCTAGTACGCCTCCGGCATATAACATATATGACGACGAGAGAGGCGCGCTCTGCCAACCGCTTTTGTGAAGCGCCCCGAGCTATGCGAATCGGGATCCTCATCCCGTTCCGAGGCTAAACTGCGCTGTCCCAAGCACATTGGAGCCGCTACAATATGAGTCAGTACCCGGCAACGACCTGGTTAATGTATGCAGATCAACCACCTCTCGCTGACCAATTTCCGCAATTACGCCCGTCTGGAATTTGAACTGCCCGCGGGAAGGCCGCTTGTACTTTTCGGCGACAACGCGCAAGGCAAAACCAGCGCTTTGGAAGCCATCTACTATCTGGCGACATCCAGCTCGCCATATACGGCCAGCGACCGTCAATTGATCCACTGGCGCGCGGAAAATGATCCTATTCCCTACGCGCGTCTGTCCGCCGAGTTGGGCAATCGGGACCTCAGCTATCAGAAACTGGATATCACGCTCATGCTCGATATGAGCAGCGGAGCGCCGCGATTCAAAAAATCGATCCAACTCAATCATGTCGACAAGCGCGTGACCGATGTGATCGGCTTGCTGAGCGTGGTGCTTTTTCTGCCGCAGGACCTGTCGCTGGTGGAAGGTTCGCCCTCCGACCGCCGTCGCTTTATGAACACCACCCTCACACAGGTCAATCTTGACTATCTGCTGGCTTTGAACGAGTACGATAAACTGCTGCCGCAGCGCAATGCTTTGCTCAAACGCATCGCTCAGAAGCGCGCGCATGCTGTCGAACTTGAGTTTTGGGACGAGCAATTGGCGAAATATGGTTCGGTGATTATTTCCAGTCGACAGCGTTTCTTGCGCGAACTCGAGCTGAAGGCGCGCGCTACCCATGACGCGCTGACCGGTGGACGCGAGGCGCTGAGCCTCAAATATCTCCCGAGCATCTCGCCCAGCGCCGATGGCGATGGCAAACAACTCTCCTTCGACGTGTATGGCTTGGACTTGAACCGCCAAATGAGCCCGGGTGAGATAGAGCCGCAGTTTATCGAGCAACTCTTGGCGCGGCGCGGCGAATCCATCACCCGCGGCATCACCCTCTCCGGACCACACCGTGACGAACTGCGCTTGATGATCAACGAGCGCGACTGCGGTCTTTACGGCAGTCGGGGCCAGGCGCGCACGGCAGTGATGGCGCTGCGCTTTGCCGAGCTGCAATGGATGCGCGACCAAATCGGCGAGTATCCGCTATTCCTGCTGGATGAGGTGGTGGCGGAGCTTGATGGCAAGCGGCGAGCCTTTCTGCTGGATCGACTGGACGGGCAAGCGCAAACGCTGCTGACGACGACCGAGCTCGAAATCTTTAATCCGGCGTTTTTGAGCAGAGCCTCTGTGTTTCAGGTGGTCAACGGTCAGATCGCAGCCGCCGAGATCTAAGATAGGTCCAAATCGTAGGTATCGACGAATGGAAAGTCCAAAATGAAGACAGAATTTGACAAGTCATCCGAACGCGAGATCCATATCACGCGCAGTTTTAAGGCGCCGCGCCAGCGGCTCTGGGAAATGTATACCCAGGCGGAACATTTGAAACACTGGTGGGGACCGGAAGGCTGGACCTTGCCGGTCTGCGAGTTGGACTTTCGCCTCGGCGGGGTTTGGTTCTATTGCATGTCGGGACCCGACGATATGACATCTTGCGGCAAAGCCACTTATCTGGAGATCGACGCGCCCCGGCGCCTGGTCTATACGGATGAGTTCGCCGATGCCGACGGCGAGGCCATGGACAGCTTCCCTGTGGCGCATATCACCGTCGAATTCAGCGAAGAAAATGCTTTGACGACGGTCCGCAGCCTAGTCCGATATGATACAAAAGAGCAGCGCGACGCGATCGTCGAAATGGGCGCTGAAGCGGGAATTGATCAAACCCTCAATCGGCTGGAAGCCTATTTGGAAAGCGCCGCCTGAAACCCTCTCGCAGCCCCTCCCGCCAGAGCGCAAAAGAATTGTACAGGCGAGCGACCTGCTGTGTCGGCGGGCTGTGTCTACGCGCCCTCTGTGGTGAATCCCTCTACCCCATACCCCCCCCGTATACATACTGTATCTATACTGTCACCAAAAAAGGGGGCAAAATGAGGGCATCTTCCCAGCATTTGAGGACAAATTGCGCTGCATTTGTTTCAACAGCCAGTCAATCCCGATTTCGCGGTACGTGAACATTTAGCTTTCCTTTTCAGAACAAATGTGCTAGACTGCGGCAACTGTATCCTTAGCAGAAAGGGATGACCATGGCATGGACAACGCCCAAGACCTGGACGAGCGAACCGCTCACCTCGGTTGACTTGAATACCTATGTTCGGGACAACCAGAATCATCTCAAGGACCGCATTGACAGCGGCGCCAGTAATGTTGTGAGCGGCGCTAGAAACTACAGCACAACGGCGACGGCATGGGTCGATGTGGATCCGCAGACTCTCGCATTGACGCTTCAGACGCATGGCGGCGATGTGCTGATTGGCTTCACAGGCGCGATATATCATGTCGGGGAAGGCGCAGTGACATATTTCAACATCGCCGTCGATGACAGCGAATACTTCTCGGACGACGGTGTCACGCAGTTTCAGAATGCCGGACTGAATGATCGTTTCCGCTTCAAACCGCTGAACATCGTTGTCATGATCCCGAGTTTGTCGACGGGCAGCCATGTCTTCAAACTGCGCTGGAAGACATCGCGAGGCAACACGACCACCATGGATATCGTGAGGACTCACCCGCAGTTTTGGGGGAAGGAGATCTGAGCGATGGATATTATCACCGAAGGCACCTTTGAAGCCGTCTTGCTCGACCATATCGCGCGGCGGATTATGGGCAGGGCGACCAGCGGCATATCGGTCGGCGGTGGCTTCTCTCGCATCCACCTGCTCAATGACAGCGCGGTCAACCAGCGTCGCGCCAGCGACATCCTGAACCATTTCAACAGGTTGCAGTTGCTTGAAACCAGGACCGGCATCAGGGAAGGGGAGGCGGATCCGGTCATTCGCTGCCGCGATCAAGCCATCGCCAACGACGAAGATGTCGGCTATTTGATACTGTTTGATGGCGAGGTTTATGCAAAGGGAAGCGAAAGCGTCGTGTCCGGGGAGTTGTCCTTGACTTTGAGTCGCCCGGCGGCCGGCGCCTACAGCGTCTTTGTGCATCGGCTTCGCGGCAATTACGCCAGCGCTTCCGTTCAGATAGTCGTTCAAGAAGCCTAACAATGGTAAGCATCACCGCCAATTCGCGCGGCAAAATCCAACAAGCAAGGAGACAATGTAGGGGCGACCTATCAGGTCGCCCGAAAACAACTGCAAACACCACAGTAGTTCCAAGAAAGTAATGTGGAAGAATGACGAAGTATAGAGAGGCGCAAAATAATCGAAAACATTATAGGAGCGACCCTTGGGTCGCCCGAAAATCATCGCTCAAGCGAAGACGATCGTTTTTCAGTCATCTTGGTCGCCCGCGTAAGGATCCTTTCCCAGCGCGGTGTTCTTGCGTATCGCTTGTTGCCAAGGCTTTCGCGCTTTGCCCTGGTAGCCCAATTCCTGCATCCGTTCCGCTTCCAGACGCTCAAGTTCCTCCGACAGTTTGCCGAAGTCAGCTGCTGGAATTGGACTGTCGCCGCGGGATGCCTCACGATAGACATAACCCACGCCGCGGCACCAGTCGCAGTCTTCGACTTCGCCGCCGATTCCGTCCTCGAACCAGCCGTAGCCCTCACACGAAGCGCAGCGCACAATGGTCATTTCAAATGTCTCTTCCACTGAATCGAGCCGGGCGCGCAACCGCGCCTTGCCGCCCTTCCGCCAGCCATCGCCACAGCAGGGATGTACGAGAAAAGAGTGCTATAATGCGAACTTGAAATGACTGCCACAACTCGTAATCCCATCGCGCGACTCCTGACTCTGTTGCTGCCGGCAGCGACCATACTGTTTGTCATCGTCATTCAAGCGCATCACTTTCACGATCGTCCCTACCGTCAGGACGAAGCTTGGGTCGTGCATTATGGGCTGGAAAACATCAAGCGCGTTGGGCTGCTGAATCACGTCCTACAGATCTTCTATCTGGTGCCCCCGGAAAATGCTCTTCAGGACATTTGGGCGCATCTGTTCGGTCATATAGAAAACATTGTACGCTACTTATCCACGCTGGTCACGGCGATTACACTGGCCTTTTGCTATAGGCTGGCAGCAGATCTGTTTGACCGGCGCGCGGCTTGGGCAGCCTTGGTCGTTCTTGGGACATATAGCGTATTCGCATATTATAGCCACGAAGCGCGTCCTTACGCCGCGCTAGCGCTGGGCACAGTTAGTTTCCAGTGGGCGCTACTGCGCTTCATCCGTCGCCCCGGTCGCGGCAACGCTTGTATGGTTCTTGCTTTTGGCGCGGTGCCCTTTTACATCCATCCCTTTATCATTTATGTTATCGCCGCGCAACTGACCTGTATACTGGTTTTCCTCCGTTGGAACCGCGACTTGTTTCGACGTGGCGCCATATTGTTTCTGGTCCTGGCGCTCGTCATCGGCTTGCGGGCGTGGATCAACTTTACCGACCGGTCGGGTGTCATTGAATACAACATAGAATCGTCCTGGGAAGGCTTGGCAGAGGTTCTTGATCATTATCGCTTTAGTCCCGAGGCGCTGGGATATTTCCTGCTGGCGGTTGGCATTATTGGCGTCCTGGCTAAACTGGCGCGCCCGCGGACAAGCATAGATGATCCAAGGATGCGCTTTGCCTGGGCATGGCGGGAGGGCTGGCTGCTGCTCTCGCCGGTTGTCATGGTCATCCTGGCTTTCGCCGTCAATGCTCATATTCCCAGCTTAACGCCCAGGAACCTGCTGATCGCCGCGCCATACCTGGCTTTGATTGTGGCCATTGCCCTGCGGCAGATGCCGCCGCAAGCGCAACTCGTGGCTCTGGTTTTCTTCTGTGTTCCTTTCGTCACACAGTTTCGCTCGCATAACGGCAACGCCGGTTATTGGGAACTCGCCGAGTACATCGAGCGGCATTATGACCGAGACCGGGATCGGCTTCTGATAATTACCGGGCAAGCGTGGGAGTGGATCGCCATCAACTATTTCCTAAAAGAGCGCGCCGAAATCGCATTTGCCGATGACGACATATTCTACGTGAGTTGGGAAGGTGGCGACAAAGACCGTTTTATTCCGAGCGCAATTGACGAGGGGCGATTTGTGACCGGCTTGGCCAAGGGCGACTGGCGACGTTTGCAACCATGGCTGGGCGAATCCGAGAAGCTATGGATCATCCGGACCAGGGACTTTATCGGCGGGCGCAACATGATTGATGCCATCGAAGGAGAATACACGCTCTATGGGCTCATCGACTTCCCGGGCGAGACATACTACACAGCTATCGAAGTACTGGAGTACCGGCGGCATCCTGCTGACAGGCGAACGCTTTGGCGCTACGGCGAGGACTTCAACCTGCTCGACTGGCGGCTCAACGAAGATCATCAAGTGAACGCCTGCCAGACCATATCGGTCGACAGTTGGTGGTCGATCAACAGAGAGATCGGCCAACTATACAGTTCCACACTCGTAATCGTTGATCGACAGGGACAGGGCGCGGCCAATAACGATAGCGTACCCGGCGGCCTTTATTTGACGTCAATTTGGCAGCCGGGACGCCCCTATTTCGATCAGCGCCGGTTGACCGTGCCCTGCGACTTGCAGGCTGGGGAATATCCGCTCTTGCTGGGGATGTACGAACTGCCATCGGACGACAACACAGCCGTGCAAAACCTTGAAGTTTATACCGCCGACGGCGAACCCACCGGGCGCTACCTGGAGTATCTGACGACGATCACAGTCAGTCGCTAGGCGACGGGCGCGGCATCAGTTTGCGAACGGCGTACCAGGCGACCAAACCGGTGGCAATTGTAATCCACATGATTGTCCACCAGATGATCTCCAACCCGGCTCCCAGCCACACGATCGCGACGGTTAGCGCGACAGCGGGCAAGAAAATCATCCGAGTCATGCTGATTGCCATCGGAAGCAATGGTCGCTTGATGCCGCGCAGGGCTGCGAAGCTGATGAATCCGAAGGGTTTGGACCAGGCGGCAAGTACGCTGATGCGCAGGTATGTCACGCCGGTCGAGATGATCGCTGAATCGTCGGTGAAAATGTCAATGAGCTCATGCGCGAAGACGAAGATGATGACGCCGCCGGCGATCATCAATACCAGACCGTAGCGCAGGGCGGTGTTGAAGACTTGCCACATGCGGTCGTATCGGCGCGCGCCATTGTTTTGGGCGATGAGCGCGAGGGTCGCCACATCAAGACCTATTAGAGGAAGCCAGAACAGTTGGTCAAGCCGACTGGCAATGCCATATGCGGCTACCGCCCCTGTGCCAAAGCGGCTGACAAAGTAAGTCACGACAAAGGTACCAACCGATACCGTACTCAGGTCAAGCGCCGGTGGCAATCCCTGCTTGATGATCGACAGCAAGTGCGGCAGATTGGGCACAAGCATGCGCGGACGAAAATGCCGAAACAGGTCCGACCGCCAGGCAGTAAAACCCAGGTAAATGGCGCCGATTCCCTGGATCATCGCGGTTGCCATACCTACGCCGGCGATACCCAGAGCCGGTACACCGTAGCCTCCATATATAAACCAGGGATCCAGCACGATATTGAGCAGGAACCCCAAGATCAGGAAGTTGCGAAACGGGCGCGTGTCGCCTTGCGCGGCGAGCGCTGCGTGAAACATGAAAACAAGATTGAAAAACGTGGCGCCCAAAAAGATCGGCCTTATATAGCTCATGTTGTATGCGACGGCAGCGCCGGATGCGCCCAGAATCTCAAATAGCCGCGGCGAAAGCGCTAATCCTGCGCCAGCTGTTATCAGGCTCAGCAGAACGGTCAAGGACAGACCCTGAGCGACAACAAGGACAGCGTCATCTCGTTTTCCGGCGCCCAGCGCATTGCCGATCAGAGCGGAAGTCCCGGTGCCCAATCCACTTGCCAACCCGATGATGATGAAATATATGGGAAAGGACAGCGCCAGCGCCGCCAGCGCCTCTTTCGAAATCGTCCCGGCATAAAAGGTATCTACGATCTGAAATAGATTGTTGAAGAGAACGCCAATACCAACCGGGATGCCAATCTTGCGGATCAGTTTGGGGATGTCTTCGCTGATGAGCGGATTGTTCTCTTTAATTTTTTACCGCCAACCGCAGGAGCGGAACGAATCTGTTACATTGTTTGAGCGCGACATTCTTGCAGACGCTCCGCCGATTACGCGCCGAGCGGCTGTCACAGGGATGCGCCATCGGATTGGAGGTCGCTGTCCATGACCAGTTCGAATAGACGCCGATAGCCATCAAGGTATTTTTCCGGGGAAAAGAATTGCCGGGCAAAGTCCCGCGCCTGTCGGCCCAGTTGCTCGACGTCCGCGGCGTAAATCTTCTCCAGCGCCAACGTCAATGCGTCGACATTCCCGCTCTCAACCAGGAAGCCGTTTTCACCATCTCGGATCAGATCTGGTATGCCGCCGACGCGGCTGCCGATGACCGGCGTACCCGTGAGCATCGCCTCCACGACTACACGTCCCAATCCTTCCGAAAGGGAGGGCAAAACCAGGGCGCGCGCGCTACCGAAATACTCAGCCAGATCTCGTTGGGAGACCGCTCCGTGGAAATGGACGCGACTGGCGATCCCAAGGTCCTGCGCTTGCTTTTTCAGCTCGCCGGCATAATCGGCGTTTTCAGGATGTCCGAGCAGATGGAGTTGCGCCCGAGGATGATCAAGCCGGGCAAAGGATTCCAGAAGTAAATCTACGCCTTTACGAGGTATCAGAACACCGGCGTAAACCAGGTCAGTCGCCTCCGCCAGCGGAATCCTGCGCCCGGCGGCGCGAAAAACCTCGGTGTCGCTCCAGGTCATGAAGCGAACTCGCGGCAAGTCGGGCGCGTAGTGGCTGGCGCGTTCGCTCGTCGATGTCGATATCACGCGCAAGGCATCTCCGCGGCTAAAGGCATATTGAGCCAGGCTCAGCATGAGCGCGCGGTAAGCGTTCATGAATGGGATCTTACGCTGTAAAAACAGGTCTTCTTCAAAATTATTGTGATTCTCTATTATGAGCTTCGGTCGCTTGCCAAACAGGCGACTGACGCCTTTAACCAGGGCGGCGATCGCGCCTTCAAACGGACTTTGCGCTACCAGGATACGACAGTCGTGACGAATGACCAGCGCTAGCAGAAGGGTGGGCGCCAAAGCAAAAAATGTCAAATAGCGCAATAGCGATGAGGGCGGTTGCGGGAGGAGATAGAAGCCCGCTTGTTCACGAAAAGCCAGAGGACGAAGCGATGCCGAGAAACCGATCACGCGAATATCGTAGTCGCGCAGTTGCGTCATCAACTCCCATTTTCGCGCATTACCGGGGTCGAGCGGAGAGCTATATCTCGCGCTGCTTATCCAGCAGACTGCGGTTCGTTTCAGCACGAAAGCGTTTCCCTAGGCAACTGGCACGAAAATACCACTTCCAGCAGGCGCTACAGATGCTTGTCTCGGGCGCCTGCCCGGTCGTGGACGGGATCGGGAGCCGATGCGCTCATTTGACTTTGTCGGCGTCCCTGAATATGACAATATCGTCATCCGTTTCCGCATTGTCGTCATTCAAACGAAGTACGGTTTCGAGAAACATCGACACGATGCCCATGACCATACCGCCGAGGATGGCTGTCCAGATGCCACCCTGAATGACCAGGCGGTCACCCGCCAGCGCATCGGTGATCAACAGCATCACGCCGTTGATGACCAGGATAAACAAGCCCAGCGACAATAACACCGCAGGACAGGTCAGCAGGATCAGGATCGGCTTGAGCATGGAATTAACGACGCCGAAGATCAAGCCGACAATCAACAGAGTGCTGATGTCATTGTTTGCGACTTGAATATTGGGAATCAATATGGCTGTCACTGCGATAGCCACTGCATTGATCAGCACTCGAATTGCAAATTCTCTCATGGATAGTCTCCATCAAACACAGCTCGGCGCGTCACTGGCGAGAAAGCCCCGGGAATGCCGTGCCCACACAGGATAACAGGCGTTCTCCTTGCCAGAGCAAGGAACTTTGCCAGAAAAGAGCGGGGCAGCGACAACCCGTCTCAATTCTACATACGCATTAACGCCAGGCGCTGTCTCAAATTAGCTTCGGTTGCGCCGCGAAAGCAAGAATAGCAGCAGCAGCAACAGCAGCCCCGCGGCCACCGCCAGGATCGCGATTACTGCGTCGCGCGTATCCGGTTCGTCGGCGCTGGGCGCTTCGATTTCAGTAATCGTCACGGGCGTCAATGTCGGTTGGGCGGTGGGTTCGACGACTACTTCCTGGGTAGGCGCATCGGTAACCGTCGGTCGAACCGCCGCCGCTTCTTCAGTGGGCTCTTCGGTTTCTTCGGCTTCCTCAGTCGCGCGCTGATCCGCTTCCTCGGTCGCGCGCTGGTCCAGCGTTCCTTGAATTTCGGCGGTCAGGCTTGCTTCGGCTTCAGCCGTTTCCGTGATGTCGATAGTCGACGTTGGAGTGGCCGTGGGCGTCGCTGTGTCGGTGTCAGTCGGCTCTGGCGTGTCGGTGTCAGTTGGCTCCGGCGTGTCGGTGTCAGTCGGCTCTGGCGTGTCGGTATGAGTTGGCTCCGGCGTATTGGTGTCCGTTGGCACAGGCGTATCGGTGTCAGTCGGCTCTGGCGTGTCGGTGTCAGTCGGCACTGGCGTATCAGTGTCAGTCGGCTCCGGCGTGTCGGTGTCAGTCGGGACAGGCGTGTCGGTATCAGTCGGCTCCGGCGTGTCGGTGTCAGTCGGAACAGGTGTATCGGTATCAGTTGGCACAGGCGTGTCGGTATCGGTTGGCACTGGCGTATCAGTGTCAGTCGGCTCCGGCGTGTCGGTATCGGTTGGCACAGGCGTGTCGGTGTCCGTTGGCACAGGCGTATTGGTGTCCGTTGGCACAGGCGTATTGGTGTCAGTCGGAACAGGCGTATCGGTGTCCGTTGGTACAGGCGTGTCGGTGTCCGTTGGCACAGGCGTGTCGGTATCGGTTGGTACAGGCGTGTCGGTATCGGTTGGTACAGGCGTGTCGGTGTCCGTTGGTACAGGTGTTTCAGTGTCCGTTGGCACAGGTGTATTCGTATCAGTCGGAACAGGCGTATCGGTGTCAGTTGGCACAGGCGTGTCGGTGTCAGTTGGTACAGGCGTGTCGGTATCGGTTGGTACAGGTGTTTCAGTGTCCGTTGGCACAGGCGTGTCGGTATCGGTTGGCACGGGCGTATCAGTGTTTGTCGGCACAGGCGTGTCGGTATTTGTCGGTACAGGCGTTTCAGTGTCAGTTGGCACAGGTGTTTCAGTGTCCGTTGGTACCGGGGTATAGGTATCCGTTGGCACGGGCGTAGCAGTGTCTGTCGGCATAGGCGTGTGGGTATTCGTTGGTACCGGGGTATGAGTATCCGTTGGCTCCGGTGTATGCGTGTCTGTTGGGACGGAAGTGTCAGTCGGTACCGGCGTATGCGTGTCAGTTGGCACAGGCGTGTACGTATCCGTTGGCTCCGGCGTATGCGTATCTGATGGGACGGGCGTGTTCGTTGGGACGGATGTGTTGGTTGGCTCCGGTGTATTGGTCGGGAGCGCTGTTTCCGTTGCCGCCGGCGTGTTGGTTTCCGTTGGCTCTGGTGTATGAGTTGGAACTGCTGTATTGGTCGGGAGCGCCGTATTGGTCGGCTCTGGTGAATCCGTCGGAACTGCTGTTTCTGTTGGCGCTGGGGTGAAGCTCGCCGTCGGTAGCGCTGTATATGTCAATGTCGGCTGCGGCGTATCGGTGTCCGTTGGCGCGGGCGTATTGGTATCCGGCGGCACAGGGCTGTCTGTTGCCGTGGGGGACTCTGTTGGCGCGTCGGTGGCGATCGCTAAAGCCGCCTCCGTTGGCGCGTCGGTAGCGGTTGGTTCATCCGTGGCGGTTGGATCATCCGTGGCGGTAGGGGCATCAGTAGCGGCTCGAAACTCGGTTGCCGTCGGCAATGGCGTCTGGCTCGGCGCCTCTGTGTCCGTTGGCAAGGGCGTGTGTGTATGCGTCGGCGTCGACGTTTGCGTATCCGTCGGCAGAGGCGTACGCGTCGCCGTCGGAGTGAAAGTCGGCGTCGGCGGCAGCGCTATCGTGAAGGGCAGCGTAACTGTCGTACTCTCTCCACCGGCATTGCGCACGGTCACTTCGACTTCGTGCTCGCCATCTCCCAACTCTTCCGCCGGAATCGTGAAGACCTCGTCGCGGATGATTTCACGCGGTCCGTCGTCGAAAGCGACTTCGATTCGCGTGATGTCCGTTTGTCCACCGGCGCGCACTTCGACATCCTGGGCTCCCGACAAGATCGCGTCAATCGCTACACCGCTGAGCTCTACCGTCGGCGGCAGCGCGGCAACTTCAAATTGCAGCGTCTTGACGATTTCCCCGCCTGCGGCATCCACCGCGCGCACAGCAATCGTATTCCTCCCTGGCGGCAAGTCGGCTGGATTCAAGGTGAATTGCATCCGGTTGTCTTCAACGACAACGGCCACGCCGGGATCGGTACTTATGGACGTAATTGGCGACTG